>JAVVFH010000121.1:0-10306 GCA_032250585.1 Lysobacterales bacterium | reverse complement strand
GCCTGATATCCTGCTCTATAGTCATAAGGTCACCCATTGTTGATGTTCGGTGCATCGTCCGCTGCGGATGCAAAAGCCGCATCACCGACGGAACCGTGGCTTTTCCCGAGCGAAAAACCACGCTTTTCTCCGAGTAGAGAATTCAGTTTCTTCAGCATAAGATTTACCTCACATCTTTGACAAGGCAAATATTTAAATATTTAATATAATGAAAGTTAATTGTAGAGTGCGCTGACTTTGAACGACAAACCGCCCAGATTCTACTATAAAGGCAATCAAATCAAGCAATTACGTGCTTTCTGCGCCGTTGCCAAGAGCGGCAAGATGACCGATGCCGCCGAAGAACTTTTTCTGAGCCAGCCCGCCATCAGCCTGCAGATCCGTGCGCTCGAACGGGAACTGGATACCGTGCTGTTCGAACGACACGGCCCTAAAATCAACATGACCCGGGAAGGCCAGGAACTCTACGAGATGGCCCGCCCGCTGGTGGAAGGCCTGGAAAGTCTCAATACCCGTTTCAACCGGCAAATGAAGGGCGACCTCGACAGCGGGGAAGTCGTCATCGCTGCCGGTGAATCGACCATCATCTACCTGCTGCCGCGCCTGGTTAAGCAGTTTCGCGAGCGCTACCCCAACATCCACGTGCAGCTGCGCAACGTCACCGGCCGCGACGGCCTGGCGATGATCCGCGACGACGAAGTGGATTTCGCCATCGGCTCGATGATGGACGTGCCTTCCGACATCAGCTACCAGCCGGTCTACTCCTATGAACCGGCCCTCATCATGCCGCCGGGGCACGATCTCGCCGGCCTGGATCGCGTGCGGATCGAAGACATCGCTCCCTACGGACTGATCCTTCCGCCCCGGCGGCTGACGACCTGGCGGATGGTCGACCGGGTATTCCAGCAGCACCAGGTGCCCTTCAACGTCACGCTCGAGGTCGGCGGCTGGGAGGTCATCAAACGTTACGTGGAACTGGATTTCGGTATCTCCATCGTGACCGGCATCTGCCTGCGCGAAGACGACAAGCTGGTCGCCAGGAACATGAGCGCCTATTTCCCGAAGCGCAGCTACGGCACCGTCATGCGCCGCGGCAAGTTCCTTTCGCCGCAGGCCCGTGCGTTTCTGGACGTCACCGAAGAAGCATCGATGCCTGATTCGCCATGGCGCATCGGGCAGTCGGACCGTTAACCCGAAAAAAAGCCCGGGACCAACCCGGGCCAATACGCTCACTGGAAACGCCTATCACGATCTGCCCGCCGTAAATTCGGGGTAAGCCTCCAGCCCACATTCGCCGATATCCAGTCCCGTGTATTCTTCCTCGGCGCTGACCCGGATGCCCAGCGCCAACTTGATCACCAGCCAGGTGACCAGGCTGGCCGCAAATACCCAGGTGAAGATGGTCGCCGCGCCCACCAACTGGCCGCCGAAGCTCGCTCCGTCGTTGGTCAGCGGCACCAGCAGCAGTCCGAGCAGTCCGACCACCCCGTGCACGGAGATCGCACCCACCGGGTCGTCGATTTTCAGCTTGTCCAGGCCGATGATGCTCAGCACCACCAGCACGCCGGCACCCAGGCCGAACAGCGCGGCCTGCAGGGCACTGGGCATGGAGGGCTCGGCGGTAATTGCGACCAGCCCGGCCAGGGCTCCGTTCAGGATCATCGTGAGATCGGCCTTGCCGTACATTGCATGGGCCGTCAGCAGAGCGCCGATCAGGCCGGTGGCGGCAGCCGTATTGGTGTT
Source organism: Lysobacterales bacterium (assembly GCA_032250585.1). Lineage (GTDB taxonomy): Bacteria > Pseudomonadota > Gammaproteobacteria > Xanthomonadales > SZUA-36 > JAVVFH01. The sequence continues at coordinate 8,563 of JAVVFH010000121.1, read as the reverse complement.
GAGAAACACCATCGCGACGCTGTGCGCGCTGGCCGCGTCGCCCAGTTTCAGCACCGAGCCGCCATTGAAGCCGAACCAGCCCATCCAGAGAATGAAGGTGCCCAGCGTCGCCAGCGGCAGGTTGGCGCCCGGCAGCGCGTTGGCCTGGCCGTCCGCACGGTACTTGCCCGCCCGCGGACCCAACAGCAGAACGCCGGCAAGAGCCGCCGCAGCGCCCGCCATGTGGACGATGCCGGAACCCGCAAAATCGCTGAATCCAAAGTCATCACCCAGATTGTACAGTCCGAATACGGACCGGCCGCCCCATGTCCAGGCCCCTTCCAACGGGTAGATCAGGCCGGTCATCACGATGGCGAACAGGAAAAACGCCCACAGCTTCATGCGTTCGGCTACCGCGCCGGACACGATCGACATCGCGGTCGCGACGAAGACCACCTGGAAAAAGAAGTCCGAAGCGCCGGAATAGACCGAATCACCGGCAAAGCCGTTTTCCGCGGAAGACGCCAATACGTCTTCGAGACTGAACAGTTCGATGCCGCGCAGAAACCAACCGCCGTCGTACATGATGGCGTAACCGCAAGCCAGGTACATGAAACAGGCAATGGCATACAAAGTGACGTTTTTGGTCAGGATCTCCGTGGTGTTCTTGGACCGTACCATGCCGGCTTCCAGCATCGCGAAGCCAGCGGCCATCCACATCACGAGGGCCCCGCAGACGAGGAAATAAAAGGTATCTATCGCGTACTGAAGTTCGAAAATCCAGGTATCCATACTTACACTCCCGCCGACGGTTTTTCTACTCTGTCTGGTTACAGATGCTGGCTAGATGGCCAGCGGCCCCGACTCGCCCGTGCGAATCCGGATCACTTCTTGCAACGCACTGATGAAGATCTTTCCGTCGCCGATTTTGCCGGTCGATGCCGCCCCACGGATCGCCTCGACGACCTGTTCCGCCAACTCCGCGCCGACGGCGATTTCGAGCTTCAGCTTGGGCAGGAAATCAACGTTGTACTCGGCGCCGCGATAGAGCTCGGTGTGGCCTTTCTGCCGGCCGAATCCTTTTACTTCGGTCACCGTGATGCCATTGATGCCAACCTCGTGCAGGGCTTGTCGTACGTCGTCCAGTTTGAACGGCTTGATGATCGCTGTGACCAGCTTCATGGTGGATCCTCCATAAGAAGTCCGACTGTTCGGTCCTGTCTGATGCAGCATTCGTGCCACCGACAAAGATCTTCCAATGCTATGTTTTCAATACCTTATTTATCGTCACCGTTTTAAGGGCAAGCACCAGTGGAGTGCAGGCGCCGCCCGCCTGCACCTATTCAGTGCCCCCGGGCACAAGGCAAACCCAGCGACGAAGATCAATAAAGGCCGTAACTTGACGTTGCAAAAAAACGATCACGACATAGATAATCCAAAGGTCTTTCGATGATGATCCTGTTATCGTTGAGGAACGGCCGGACACTCCCCAGGGGAAATCCAGAACCGATGGCGCATCGAATTACCAGGCACTATCCCTTTCCGCGCCGGGCCCTGTCCCTGCGGCACAGCCGCCACCCGACCGGCGCCTCTTGCAGCAAACGCGCAGGCACGACGCAGCAGGAACGGGACCGCCTGATCAATGACCTGAACGATGAGGTGCGGGATCTGCAGGCGCAGAACAGGGAGCTGCGGCAGGCGCAGGACAAGCTTCTCCGTTCGCATGATCATTACGCCAATCTCTACGAATACGCACCCATCGCTTATTTTGTTCTGGATTCGCAAGGCCTGATCCTTCAGGCCAATCTCTGCGCGGCCGCCATGCTGGGCGTGAACCGCGATGCGCTGGCGAGTGTTCCGCTTGCCGATTACCTGAAACGCCAATCGCGTGATGCCTTTCAGCGCCACCGTGAAGCGGTATTCGCCAACAACAGCCGACAGCGCTGCCGCCTGGAAATCGAACGGCACGGTATGGGGCGGTTGTGCGTGCAACTCGAAAGCGTCGCCTTCGGTCCCGATCAGGCGCGCAGATGCCGGACCGTGGTCGTCGACACCACGTATTACGAACGCATGGAGGAAGTGCTGCAAAGCCTCACGGAAAGACTGGAGCAGCGCGTTGCCGAGCGCACGAAGGATCTGCAGAAAGAGCGTGACTTCTCTGATGCCATCATCAACAAGTTGCCTGGGATCGTCCTGATCCTGGACCGGGAGGCTCACCTGCTGAGATCGAACATTGGGGTCGAGACGGCGGCGGATCCGGCAAACGCGGGCCTGAAAGGTCATGGTGCCCTGATGGACCTCATTCCCCCGGAGGAGCACAAGCCGCTGCAGGCATGGATCGCCGCGAGCCTGCTGTCACAGCCGGCAAAACTGCCTCAGGAAACCACCCTGCGCCACCGCGACGGGTCGCAGCACCTCTACAACTTCACCAGCACCGTCCTCAAGGATACCGCGAACGAAATCGATTACCTGATCTGTTTCGGCATGGACATCACGGACCAGCGCAAGGCGCAAGCCGAGGCCAGCCATTACCTGGACGAGGCCGCCCGGCTGCAACGGCTGCAAACCGCCAGCGAGCTGGCCACTGCGATGGGTCACGAGCTCAACCAGCCGCTTGGCGCCATTTCCATGTACGCCGATGCCAGTCGGCAACTGCTCGAACAGCCATCCCCGGATCGGCGCAAATTGATGGAAAATCTGAAGAACATCAGTGAACAGGGGCTGCGTGGCGGCGAAATCATTCGCCAGCTCCGCAGGTTCATCAACCGCAATGAAATCGACTGCGTGCCCCTCGACCTGAACACCGTGGTGCACAAGGCCTGCGAACTGATGGCGCCCAAGGCCACGGCCTGCGGCGTAACCCTGAAGCTGTTGAATTGCCCGACCCTGCCGCCGGTCAATGGCGTCGCGATCCACCTGGAGCAAGTGCTGCTGAACCTGCTGCGCAACGCCATAGAGGCGATCCAGGACGCCGGCATGCCGGACGAATCCGTGACCGTCGTGGTCCAGCGGCTGCAACACATGGCGCGCGTCACGGTCCGCGACAGCGGGCCCGGCATCGACCCGGAAACCGCGAGGCAAATGCTCAAGTTCCTGCACAGCACCAAGGACTACGGCCTGGGCGTGGGCCTGTGCATCAGTTTCAGCCTCATCAAGGCCCACGGCGGACGCCTTTGGATCGAGCCGCAACAGCCAGGCGGCGTCATTCACTTCGAACTGCCGCTGGTACCGTGAAACCCATCGTTTACATCGTCGACGACGACGACGCCATGCGCCACGCGCTATGCCAGTTACTGATCAACGATGGCCTGCGGGTAGCCGCCTATGCCGACGGACCCAGTTTTCTGCGCGATTGCGACGGCAACTCCGAGGGTTGCGTACTGCTCGACCAGGCGATGCCCGGAATGACAGGCGAAGAAGTGCACGCAAAGCTGATTGCGCGCGGCATATCGATAGCCGTCGTGTTCCTGACCGGCCACGGCGATATCCCCACGGCCGTGAGCGTCGTGAAATCCGGAGCCATTGATTTTCTGGAGAAACCGATTCAGGGTGACCTGCTGCTGTCGCGTGTCCGACGCGCGCTGGCGCTGGACCGCGAGCGCCGACAAGCGGAGCGCGAAGCCCGTGAAGTACGGGACCGCTATGCGACCCTGAGCCCGCGCGAACGCGAGGTAATGACCCTGGTGGTGTCCGGTCTGTCGAACAAGGAAATCGCCAGGAAACTGAACATCAGCCACCGCACCGTGGAGATTCACCGCATCCACACCATGCAGAAAATGGGCGCCAACAGCCTCCCCGCCCTGGTCAAATTCGCCGCCATGTGCAAAAGCTGACGCGCATTCAGCCGCGCGTTTTGCCGCTTACGTAATTTCCCTTAGTGACCATCCGAATGGTCTGCCGTTTCCTGTCGTCTTAAAATGTTTACAGGCTTGATGAAAGACCTCGGCAAGCGATTGATCCACCTGAGGACCTTGCAAGTTCGTACCATCATCCAGGAGACCGGCATGACCCGTGCCAACAAGAAGACCAGCAAAGCCATTCGAAAAAACCCGCCGGCACTGACAGCCCGGACAGCGCACGACTCCGGCGCCGCCGTTGAGCACGAACAGGCCATCGCGACATCCGCCTACTGCCGTTCGCAGGCCCGTGGCTTCGAACCGGGCTTTGAAATGGATGACTGGCTGGCCGCCGAACAGCTGCCTTGCTTCACCGGCGTCAGGCGTAAAACCTTTTCAGCAAAAAAGGTAATCTATCGCGAAGGCGACCGGGTGGAGCGGGTCTTCATGATTCTCAGCGGCATGGTCAAAGTACTCAGCTACCTACCCAACGGCCGGGCCCGTATTGTCCGGCTGCACGGTTTCAACGAATGGCTGGGCCTCGAAGGCCTGCTCGGGCAGCCTTACGAACACACCGCCGTAGCCGTGGACGACACGGAAGTGATCAGCGCACCGTTGAGCAGGCTGCTGCTGCTGGAACGCGAACATCCACATCAATTTTGCGAGATCCTTAAACAGGGCTACAGGCACCTCGCGCAGGCCGATACCTGGATAGCGGATTTTTCCACCGGAGCGATCAAGCCTCGGGTGGCCCGGCTGATCGATTTTCTGTCCGGGCTCGAACACGGCAAGTCGTCCGATCTGGTGGAACTGCTGACGGTTCAGGAAATGGCGGATATGCTGGGCGTGACGCCCGAGAGCGTGAGCCGGATCCTGGCCGAGTTCAAGCGCAACAAGATTCTGCGCAAGACCGGAAGTCCGCCGCTGGAAACCTATCAATTCGACTCCCGGCAACTGCAGCAGGAGGCGCGGCGCTGATCCCATATCGCGGCTGAAGCCGCTCCCACAAAACCCTCCCACAAAAGCAGAGTGTTTCGGAAATCTGTGGGAGCGGCTTCAGCCGCGCCAGCCTGAGCGCCTGTCACAGCCGAAATTCCCTGATCTCGCCGGCCTTTATCGTATAGATATGCGAATCGATGGCAAGGTCGATCGGCGGCTGATCGCAGGGCTGCGAGCTGAGACGCACGCAGGTGGGCGTGATGTCCAGCTCCAGGACATGCTGGCGGTAGCGGATGTTGAGGCACAGCCGGCTCAGCCCCTTGGGCAGGCTCGGGTTGAGCCGCAGAACCTCGCCGCGCGTTTCGATGCCGGTGAAGCAGCGCTGTATGAGGTCGACCGTGCCGGCCATGGCGCCCGCATGAATGCCCTCGGGCGTCGTGCCGCCCTGGATGTCGGCAACGTCGCTTTCCAGCGCCCGGCGGAACAGGGGCCAGGCGCCCGTGCGGTCGGCACGCGCCAGCACCCAGGAGTTGACGACCCGGCTCAGCGTCGAGCCGTTGGATGTGCGCTCGATATAGTAATCGATGTTGCGCGGGATGGTCTCGTATTCGAAGGAATACCCCAGGCGCTCAAACAGCTCACCGAGTTCATCGGCCGAAAACAGGTAGAAAAGCATCAGCACATCCGCCTGCTTGGACACCTTGTAGCGGTTCGGGCTGTCGTCCTCGGCCTCGAGGATGCGGTCCAGCCGCTGGATCTCCCCGTATTTCTCGCGGTAGCCTTCCCAATCGAACTCCGCGAGTTCGTCGTAACCCTCGAACTGGCTGATGATGCCGTCGCCGTGGAAGGGAACGTACATGCCACGGCTGACCTCGTCCCAGTGCTCGAACTCCTCGCGCGTCAGGTCGAGCGCCTGGCACAATTCCTTGAAGCGCTGTCCCGGCAGAATGTCGCGCAGCCCAAGCGCGCGCAGCAGCACCCAGACCACCATGAAATTGGTATAGGCGTTGTTGTTCAAGCCGGACTTTTCTGCATCCGGGTAAGCGTCGTGGTATTCATCCGGCCCCATCACACCGCGGATCTCGTAGCGCCCGAGGTCCTCGTTCCAGCTGACCATGCTGGCCCAGAAGCGGGCGATCTCCAGCAGCATCTCGGCCCCGTAATACGACAGGAATTCCATGTCGCAGGTGACCTGAAAATACTGCCAGACGTTGTAGGCGATCGCGGCGTTGATGTGACGCTGAAAGTGGGAATTGTCCGGAATCCAGTTGCCCGACTTCGGGTTCAGGTGCAGGCGCTGACTCTCTTCACGGCCGTTGCTGCCGCTCTGCCAGGGGAACATGGCGCCACGATAACCCGCTTCGCGTGCGGCGCGGCGGGCTTCCCCGAGTCGGCGAAAACGGTAATGGAGCAGCGCGCGCGTGATCTCCGGCATGCGCAGATTGAACAGCGGAAAGACGAACAGTTCGTCCCAGAAAATGTGGCCCCGATAGGCTTCGCCGTGCAGCCCCCGCGCCGGCACACCGACGTCCAGGTCCATCACCAGCGGCGAGGTGGTCTGGATCAGGTGCAATATGTGCAGCCGCAGTATCTGCCTGGTGCGCTTCTCCTCCACCGCGTCATCGTGCGCGATGTCGAAGTCGAAGCGGCCCCACAGGTGCTTCCATAGCAAAACATGGCGGGCGGCCAACTCGTCGAAGCGCGGGCCCTCGTCAATGTCCTTGCGCGCCTCCAGGGCCGGCTCGCTGATGGCGTGATCGCGGGAGGTATACAAAGCGACGATTTTTTCGATACTCAATGGCGCGTTCGAATCGATCTGTATTTCGTAATGGTGCGCGATGTGGTCGGCGCTTTCATCGACCCGCGCGGCGACCTCGAGTTCGCGGCCGTCGATCCAGAAGCGTGTGCGGGCCGCCTGGGCGATGCGGATGTGTGACTGGTTGGTGCGTGTCTCGAGCGACAGCTTGTCCTCGCAAACCGATTCGACCGCCAGCGTTTCCAGATGGCGGCTGTCCAATTCACGGTAGCGCTCCACACCGTCGTTGACGACGCGGCCATCGAGTCCGCTTCGTACTTCGATCCGGCCGCTCCAGTCCTCGGCGTGAATGACGGTCTCCAGCGCAGCCAGATGCGGTTTGTCCATCGACACCAGGCGCCGCTGCTGAAGGCTCGTGCAGCGACCTTCCCCGTCGCGGAATTTCAGCTCGCGCAGCAGGATCGCCTGCTTCTGATCCAGTTCCTGGCGATAGGCAAGGACATCCACCTTGCGCAGGTCGAACCATTCGCCGCCTTCGATGCGGAAGCTCAATTCCAGCCAGTTGGGCACATTGACCAGGCTTTCGTTTTCAACGGTCTCGCCAGCGATGTCGGTCTTGAGCCGATTGAAACAGCCGGCGATGTAGGTGCCCGGGTAATGGACCTCGTCCGCGCGGGCTTCCGGTGCCGCCCCGCGGGTAGCGAAATAGCCGTTCCCGACGGTGCACAGCGCCTCGCGCAGGGCCTCCTCCTGCGGGTCGAATTCATCGTATCTGAGTGTCCAGTCGTTCATGATTCGCCTTCGCATATACCGGTCAGCTTCTCCAGAAAGCTTCGGACTTCACCGCTGTCGCGCAAGCGGTAACGAGCCCGAGAGGTCCCGGAATCACCCATCACCCGGATGCCGATACCCCGTTCCTCCAGCACCGCGAAGGCATCTTCGTCGGTGACGTCGTCACCGATGTACAGAGGCAGCACCTGGTCTTCGCCGAGTTCCAGCGCATCGAGCAGCCAAAGCACCGCCTTGCCCTTGTCCCAGTCGATACGCGGGCGAATCTCGAAGACCTTCTTGCCACTGTGCTTGCGTAAATCCGGTTTGGCGGTGACCACCTCATCGATTACGGCCTCCACGTCCGGCACGACGCTGTCATCCGCCAGGCGGTAATGCACGGACAGCGAAAACTCCTTGTTCTCGATCAAAATGCCGTCGATGTTTTCCAGCCGCGAACGCAGTTCCCGACAGGCCTCTGCCACGACCCCCAGATATTCGCGGCCCTTTTCGTGCTTGATCTCGGCTTGGTCCGGACCGCCAATCTGCAGGCCGTGGTTACCCGCGTAGTACACGGTGGCCAGGCCCACACGTTCCCGCACGTCGTCCAGGGAGCGGCCGCTGATGACCGCGGTCTTGCAAAGGTCCGCCAGACGCGACAGCGCCGCGCGCATCTCCTCGCCCAGTTCGGCCTGCTCGGGGCGGTCGACGATCGGCGTAAGGGTGCCGTCGTAGTCCAGGAAAACCGCCAATTGCCTGTCGCCGAGGTGCGCGGCAATGTCATCGACCTCCGCCAGCGCCGACGGCAGATCAGTCGCCGCTTTCTCGGAACCACTCATTCATTTGCTCCAGGTCGATTTCGCCCAGGTCGTCGACCACCTTGTGCGCCCCAGCCTGCAACAGGGCCTCACGCTGCTTTCCGCGGTCGACGCCAATGACCAGTCCGAACTCGCCGGCCCGACCGGCCCGTACACCGGACTGCGAATCCTCGATTACAATCGCCTCCGCTGGCGCGACGCCGACGAATTCCGCGCTTTTCAGAAAAATATCCGGCTGCGGCTTACCCGCGAGTTTCAGGCGCTTCGCCACGGCGCCGTCAACCCGGGCCAGGAACAGCGACTCGATACCGGCCGCCTGCAGCACCGCCCGGCAATTCTGGCTGGAGGACACGACCGCCGTGCGAATCCCCCGCTCGAGCAGATGCCGTATCAAGTCGATGGTCGTTTCGTAAAGGGTCACTCCCTCGCTTTGCAGCAGTTCCCTGAACAGGCGGTTCTTGGCCTTG
>JAVVFH010000120.1:0-10428 GCA_032250585.1 Lysobacterales bacterium | reverse complement strand
ACATCAGGTTGCAGTAACCGAGCGCGCTCAGCAAGCCCGCCGGAATGCGAAAACGCCGGTAATGGGCGTGCCCGGCCGCGGCCGCCATCGCGCTCCAGTCGTAAGCGCCCGGCCGGCCGTCGTCGATGGCGTAAGTCGATCCGCGGCAGTTGCGCCACGCGCCGAGCCAGGCCGTGACGGCGGCCGCCAGGTCGTCGACATGCAGCAGTGACACGCGTTGGTTGTGCGGCCCGGCATGCACGATGATGCCGCGGCGGACCATGTTCAGGATCGCCCGCATTTCGCGGTCCCCCGGGCCGTAGACTGCCGGTGGGCGGAGGATGCTCCAGGCGCCGCCTGCGTTCTTTCGCAGCGCGGCTTCGCCGAGCGATTTGCTGCGTGCATAGTCGGACAGTTGCGGTCGGCCGGCGGCCAGCGAGGAAATCAGCAGCACGGGCGGCGAGTCTTCCTCGCCCGGCAGCGCGCGTAATACGGCTTTTACGCCCTCGACATTGGCCGGCAGGAAATCGTCCAGAGACCCGCCGCGCACGCGGCCGGCACAATACACGACGGCACCGGCACCGGCCAGCGCCGTGGCCAGGCCGGGCTCGTCGCCGAGGGAGCATTCGATAAGTTCACAGCGTGGATTGACGTGGCGGCGGTTGCGTGATCCAGGCCGGACAATGGCCCGCAGCGGGTACCCGGCCTCGCATAAGGCGACCTGGATGCGCCGGCCGATAAAGCCGGTCGCTCCGGTCAGGACGACGGGCCCGGCGACGGTCATGTCCCGTTGCTCCAGGAAATCAGGCATGCAGATTCAGGCAGTTTTGAGCGCCGCCGTTCCCGGGATCGTTTTCGTGGCACCGGGCTCTAACCGCTCGCTGCGTTCGAAATAAGCCTGCCGCGATTGACTTCGCGACAGCTTGCCTGAAGACGTTCGCGGCAGCGTTCCAGGCTTGACCAGATCCACCAGTACGTTGACGCCGAAATGTTCGTGTATCAGGGACCAGATCTGGTGGACCAGTTCTTCACGGCGTTCGGGATCACGGTGGCGTGTCTCCGCGACGATGACGACCTGGTCTTCCTCATCGCCCTGGGGAATTGCGAATGCCGCGACGCCACCGAGCCGGATCTGGCTCAGTTGCTCGACGGTGCTTTCCATGTCATGAGGCCAGAGGTTCCGGCCCTTGATGATGATCACATCTTTGCTGCGCGCGGTAATGAAAAGGTGCGAGCCGACGCGGTAGCCGATGTCACCGGTATCCATCCAGCCTTCCTCGCTCAGGACTTCCGCCGTCGTTTCGGGGTCGTCGAAGTAGCCGCCCATGACGCTGGGTCCCTTGAGGAAGATGCGCCCGCACTGGCGTTCGGGCAGTTCGGTGCCGGCGTCGTTGCGAATAGACAGGCTGAAGCCCGGCAGCAGTGCGCCACAATCGACATAACTGGCCGCTTTCAGCTGGTTGGCCGGCACTGGCACAGCCGCTCCGCTCGTGGCCATCTGCTCCGCGTCGACGGTGTCCACGTGGATTCCCTGACCCAGCGGTGTGAAGCTGACCGCCAGTACGGTCTCGGCCATGCCATAGCATGCGGTGAAGGCTTTGGCGTCGAAGCCACAGGGAGCCAAAGCCTCCGCGAAATCCGCCAGCGGCTTCGGCTTGATCGGTTCCGCGCCAACGCAGGCGGCACGCCAGGAACTCAGATCATAGCGTTCGCAATCCTCCGGCCGCAGCCGCCGCGCGCACAAGGCATAACCGAATGTCGGACTGGACGAAATGGTTCCGCGATTGTCGGAAATCATCTTCAGCCAGAGGCGCGGGCGCATTGCAAAGGTGCGGGTGCTGATGTAGTCCACCGACAGCTGCGCAATCAGGGGAACCAGGATGAAGCCGATCATCCCCATGTCGTGGTAGAACGGCAGCCAGGATGCAAAGCGGTCCGTCGCCGTGAGTTGCATGCCGTTGCGGGAAATCCGCCTCAGATTTTCCAGTGCCGTATCCTGGCTGATCTTGACGCCCCGCGGAAAGCGCGTGCTGCCCGAGGTGTATTGCAGGTAGGCCAGCTCGCTGCCCGCCAGGGGCCGCAGGGGTTGGGAGGATTCCGGCAGCGCATCGAAATCCGCTGGCGGCCCGCTCATTACCAGTTCCAGCGATGCGGCCACTTCGGCGAGCAGCGGTGCATGCGAAACGGGCGCCACGGCGATCTGCGCACCACAGGAAAGCAGCATGCGCCGAACCTGCGACACATAGGCTTTGTGTGCGCCCAGCTGAATGCCGGCCGGTACCGGGATGGGTACCAGCCCGGCCATTTGGCAGGCGAAGAAAAAGCGGTGGAACATCGGGTCGGTTTCCGCGACGATGCCAACCCGAGAACCGCGCGCGCAGCCCAGCGAGGTCAGCTTCCGGGCCAGCACCCGCGCTTCCTCGAGCAATTGTTTGTAGGGCAATACGAATTCGATCTGGCCCGAGTGATCGTAAAAATTGAAGCCGCTGTCGCCGCGGGCCGCGTACTCCAGCGCCTCGACCAGATTGCCAAACCCCTCGGAACGAAGCGGCAGGTCCCGATTTACCGGTGTCGGATGCAATTCGGGCGAAACCAGTTGCGGCGGTCGGTTTTCTTTTTTCATGCAGTTCGCAACCCTTCAGTGATGCGTGGCGACAATGTCAGCAGACCCGTTCAGCGTACTCGAGTGAGTACCGGCCCTTCAAATTCATTGCGCGTGAGGGCATCCCACGGCCGTGCCGGGACGCCTCGGCGGCGCCTCTGTTTTGTCGTTTCTTTTCATCGTCTGGTTCGTAATTTTTTGTGGCTATTATAGTGTGTTGCACGTCGATGGAGTAAAGGAAACGTTAAGTACCTGATGTCTTTCACTTTGCCAGGTGTTCTGTAACCCCATTCTTCCGGCTGTCCGCACTTGCTGGACGGGGTATGTACTGAGCGACGGGAACCGTCCTCCCGGCCAGCCACGGCGGCGATTATCCATGTTCAATGCGGGGCTCACGCGGGTCCGGACGTGCCCAGAGACTCGAGATCGACGCCCATGCAGCGGGTCATGTCGCCAGCCGTGGGCAATTCAGTGAAGTTTTGCAGCGCCTCGCGCAATCGCTGCCGGTCTCCGGGTTGCATCACGCCGGCCGTGCACTGGTCGAACTTCCGCCAGTACTGCTCGGTCGGAAACGGAGCGACTTTGCTGCCGAGCGGCATGAAAACGGATTTCTCCACGACCCGGCCGCCCCTGAGCGTGACGCGGATCGTCGTGTCGACCTCGGTCTCCGGCCGGTCGATCGGATGGCGGTGGATGCGTTCGAAAAGCTGCTGGTGGGTACTGCGCGTGACGGCCGCGTCGGTGAAATCCGCCAGCGTGCATTCGCCCTGGATGATCGCGCAGGCCAGTGGATATTCCACTGAAAATTTGCCTTGCAAACCGTCTCGGGGGCGCTGGTACATCAGGTTTTTCAGGTGCATTGCCGGGGCATGCACGTCGACGCGTTCGATCTGCGCTGCCTCGAAACCGTGTGCTTCGCGCAAAGCGAGCATGGCATCCAGGGAACGGTGAGCGCTGCCGCAGGTCGGGAAGCGCTTGACGCGAAAAAGGTGTTCGGTGATCAGTAGCGGCTCGCCGACCGACTCGGTATTGAAGGTCAGCGTTTGGCCATGCTCCGGCTCGCGAAGGGCCTCGCGCAGCGCTTCCCGGTCGGGGCCCACCATCAGGGTGTTCATTCCGATCGGGCCATCGAGGGTATGCCAGCCCGCCGTCATGCCGTCCTGGGCGAAGCAGGCCGACAGAATGCCGCCCTTGGCCGCGTTTCCGGCGTGTAGCGGCTTGGCCATAGTGCCAAATTGCGACATGAAACCGCCGGCCGTGCTGGTCGCTAGCGACAGCGCCATCGCCGACTGTGTCGCGTCCAGGCCGAGCAGGCGCGCTGTCGCGGCCGCCGCGCCGAGTGCGCCGGTCGTCGCCGTTGCGTGCCAGCCGCGCTTGCGGTGCGGCGGGTTCAGGCCCTGGCCGATGCGCCCCTGAATCTGCAATGCGGTGATATAGGCATCCAGGCAAGCCGCGGGGGAGCTGGCTTCCTGTTCGGCAACGGCCAGGATCGTGGGCCACAAGACGGTTGAAACGTGCGCTTTTGCCGGGTCGAAATTGTCGTCGAAGTCCAGTGCGTGACCCGCCGTTCCGTTGAGCAGGGCCGCCCACGGCAAGGCCAGGCGCTCTTTCGTGCCCACGCCGGTGCACTCGCCCGCTCCCCATCGGCGCACCCGACCCAGTACTTTGCGTGCAACCGGGGTGACAGCCCCCGGGACCATCACGGCGACCGTGTCGATCAGTTCCCGATAGGCGGCGTCCATGGCGGATTGCGGCCAGTTCGCCCCGACCGAGGCGATCCAGTCGCCGTAGGCTCCAAGTGGATTGCTTGTCATGTTTCAGTCCTTGTTCGGGGGTAAAGGTTTCGAGGCGACCGGTCCAGCCTGGCGAGTTCGTCGCCGCATATGTCCAGAATCGACCGCTTTTCCTGCGCGCCCAAACTGTCCAGCAGGTCGCTCGGCTCACCCGCGTAGAGTGTACTTTTCGTGTCGTCCTTGGAGTAGTAACGGAACTGCTTCAGCATGAGTTTCAATTCCGCCGCACCGGGCTGCAGCCCAAGCCCGCGGGCGAGGGTTTCCGGGAATAGGGCGGGGTCCCGGGTGTGCTCATAATCCAGTAGTTGCAGCCTGCAACGCTCAGCGATCTGCCGAACGATCCGGAAATAATGTGCGAAACAATGCGCCAGGAAGATACTGTCGCTCATCTGCGCGGTCACAGCGGGTGGCAGACCGGTCAGGCCGGTGGCGCGTGGCTGACCCTTGCTGCGCAGCACAGCGGTGGTTTCCTGCAGAACCGTCGCGATCACTTCAACCGGATCGCGGTAGAGGTAGAGAAGGTGGGCCTCGGGGAAGGCGCGACGGATGAAATCCAGGTAGATCACGTTCCAGCTGATGAACTTGATGAAACTCCGCCGATACTCCGGGCGGCGCCTGCGCGTCAGCAGCAGCACCAGATTGCCCAGCATGCGCAGCTTGCGCGGGCTGGGCTCCGGCGCCGTTTGCCACTGATCCGTGATGGCCGCCCAGAACCCTTCCTGCAGCGGCCCGCCCTGATTGATGGTGAGGTTGCCGGGTGAACTTGCCAGCGCTTTGGTGAACAGCGTGGAACCGCAGCGCGAGACGTGGAAGATCAGCCCCTGGGGTGTGATGCCGTCGCTGACCGGTTCCTCCTGGTCGAGCACTGCAAGGTCGGTGGAAAAAACCTCGCCAATCGCGTTTTCCCGCGCAAGTCTTTCGATGGTGTAGATGTGCTTCCATTCCAGCAGGGGCGTATCGCCGATGTCGGCGAAATAAAGACTGCCGTCGCCTTCCGGATTGATCGCCACCGGCGTCAGGCCCGGCCGGCGGCGCAGCCGTTCGACGGCTTCATGCGGATCGAGCCTGCGAGAAGCGATGGTCGGCAGGAGGTTTTCCATGACTTCGTGGTCGGGCAGCGCGTACATCTTCATCGTTCCGTTCCTGACCCGCTCAGGGGGCTCCGCGCAACTTCTTGCGTTCGATGAAATCCGCTATCGCATCAGCGGCGCGCACCGCCGATGGCGTGTCGCGCATGTCGAAGGCTTCGGCGACCGCCTCCTGCTGCCGGGCACGGTAGCGCTGGGGCTCGGTTCGTGCCCGCTCCAGCGCGGCCGGCAGCTCGTCGAGGCTGGTCAGCACGTCGCCGAGGTTCCAGAAGCGGAAATTGACGTTGTCGCGCCACTGGATCGCGCCGCGATTCAGAAAGATGCACGGCCGCGGCTGGTAAAGGAACTCGTAGACCTGGCTGCTGACATCACCCATGTAGACATCGGCGGCGCGGGTATAGGTCATGTCGACCGAGGCGGTGCTGCCCTTATCCACCAGTATGTTCGGCGCGTTCGCGATGCCGGCCGGGATCGGCGGTGTGCGGCGGGGCCGGCCGCTCTCGTTGGATATGTGCCAGCGTCGCCGGAACAGCAGCACGTGCGGGGCGAAGATCAGGTTCCAGTCGGGATGGGCCGCGAAATATTCCAGCACCGAGGCCCCCCAGCCGTACCAGGATGAATACTGCGGGTCGAAATGGGGCGTGTAGAGCGCCGTTGGCCGGTCGTTGTCGAACAGCCTGGGTCGGGGACCGCGGTGAAAATAGTCGAGCTTGGTGTAACCGACCACGCGGTAGCGCTCGGGGTGCACGTGCCCTGCGGCCACCAGGCGGGTCTCGTAATTGCGTCCCGGCAGCAGGTAGTAATCGAACCCGGCCGTGCCGCGGAATCCACCGGCCCGGTCGCCCGCGCCGTGAAAGGTGTAGATCATCAGCGGGCAGGACTCGCCCAGCCAGCGCTTGAGCAGCAGGCTGGTTTTGTCCGGCACGATCAGAACATCGAAGGATTGGAACAGTTTCCGGTGTCGCCACAGCACGCCAAAGCGTTTGGCCAGCAGAGCGTGCCCGGTCAGCCGGTCGAAGACCCGCGCCGCGGCCGGCGGCGCCACGGTCTGTAGTTCGCAGGGCACGCCCGGGTAATTGGCGGCCACGCCGGCCACGGCATCCGCTTCCACGCGGGTGGTGCTGATGATGCTGACGTGGATGTCGGGCCGGCGCCGCGCGAGCTCGAAAGCCGCGGGAACGCTGTGCATCACCTGGTGCGCGGCATCGTGGTTCAACAGAAAACCGACCCGGATCACAGGGTCTCACCTGCGGCAACGATAAACCGTTCGGAACCCGGATCGAAATGGGCATGGCGGACGGACACGCATGGCTGATCCGACTGCGTTTCGACGTCGAGCAGGTGAAAATGTGCGGCGGACTTGCGCTTTCCCAGCGTCGATGCCGAAGCCGCGCCCAGGACCGGAATCGGGTGGGCGGGGCCTTCGAGCGAGGCCCGGACGGGCACGTGCAAGTGGCCGTGCAGTATCAGGTCGACCGGACAGCGGGCCAGCATGCGCTGCAGGTCCACGCGGTCGGACAGCGCCCGCCGGCGGGTCGCGGCGCCGTGCTGCGGCGGGTGATGGAGCATCAGCACGCACAATCTCCCGGGGGTGCGGATGCGTTCGAGCAGGGCCTCGGTCCGGCCGATCTGTTCCTGGCCAAGGCGGCCCAGTGACACCGCCGGGGGGGTCACGACGGCGCTTGAAAGGCCGATAAGATCCACCGGTCCGCGGCGGTGCAAATAGGGGAAGCCCGTGTGGCCATCGTCGTCCTGCATCCAGCGCGACCACCGATCGAGCGCGTAATCCAATGCGCCGGGTACGTAAGCGTCGTGGTTGCCGGGAATCAGGCTTACCCGGCGTGTGTCGCCCAGGCGCTCGAACCAGTGCGCGGCCGCGTCCACCTCCATTTGATGGGTCGTGAACGTGATATCACCGGTGATGCAGATGTGATCCGGCTGCTCCGCCTCGAGCCGCTGCAGCAGGGATTCGAGGATGCGTTGCCGGTGTTCCGATTTCCACTTGTGGTGCCACGAAAACAGACCGATCAGGCGCTTGCTCCGCAGGTCGCGCGCGCTGAGTCGCGGCAGGGGCGGGATGTGCAGGTCGGAAATGTGCGCGATGGTGAACATGGGGTCTGGTGGCCTGTCCTCTGTTTTCCGGCAAAATCGTGCCGCACCGATGATGAGCGAGCAGGCAACGAAGAATCCGCAGCGAACTATAACCGACGATGCGGTCAGGGGCGAGCCGCAGCAGACCCGAAACCGGAATCTGGACTACAATCGCTGGTGCATGTCATCGTCAACGCATCCAATTGATGGCGGGGCTGGGCCGTCCGTGCCGGTCTATGCGCGGCCTGAATACCAGGTCGTGCGCGCCTTGTTGCCTGACATCGAGCACCGGCGTCTGAGCGTCCGCGAGGCGGCCGCTCGTATGCGCGACCCGCAACTCGTACCGGTGGCCATCAATCCCCTGCCCCGGTCGCCGCTGATCTACTTTGCCGACCTCGGAGCACATGAATACCGCGAATGGCAGCACATCATCACCGTGCAGTCACTCGCCGGTGCCGGCCTGGTCCGGGATTATTTCAGCGCGCCGGCGGAATTGCTGGACGTTGCCGGCCTGGTGCCGGAACCCCGTCGGCCGCGTGGTTTCATCCTGCATACCTCGCGCTGCGGATCGACCGTGTTGTGCAAGGCATTGGCGCGGGCTGAAGGGGTGGCTGTGCTCAGTCAGCCTGCGGCGCTGCAGCACGGGTTCTGGGCCTGGATTACCGGCGGCTGGCGTTTACGCAGGAATTGGCGGCCAGACTCTGACGCTCGCCATGTGCAGCGCTTTCAAAATTTGGTGGGGCTGCTTTGCCGGCCGCGGCTGGCCGCCGAGCGCGAGATTTTCCTCAAGTTCATCAGCTGGAACAGCCTCTACGTAAACTTTATCCAGGCGGCCTTTCCGGGGGTGCCCACGCTGTTCATGTATCGCCATCCGGTCGAAGTGATCGCATCGGTGATGCGCGAAACCAGTGCCGCACGGCTTGCCAGGGGCACAGCCCTGGCGGAGTTTCTGGCGGGTAAGACCGCTCGCCAGCTGTCTGAAATGGATGAAGTGGATTACCTGTCTATGTGTTATGTACGCAATTGCGCGGCTATAATGCACGTGCCGTCGCAACCCAGTATGCTCGCATTTTCGAAATTTGCCCCGGATACGCTGGGGCAGGTACTCGCCGAGGCTTTTGCGCTGTATCCCGATAAGCGGCAGCTGGAACGCATGCGTCAACCGTTTGCGGTTTATTCGAAAGACGACCGCAATGCGGTCAAGTACAGGGACGACAGCCTGCTGAAGCGGCGAATGCTCAGCGACGACGAGACCCGGCGGGTGCAACAGGCCTGCCAGGCAAGCTGGCAGGCGTTGCAAAATTCAGCGCGCAACGTCATATGATGGTGGCGGACATGCTGGAATGAATCAAGCGGATGAAGTGCAGATGAATGGAAAAATGACTCATAAGCCTGCCGGTGCCCGGACGGCGACCGCCACGCCACGCGTCGGTGTGTTTATTCCCAATTACAATTACGCCCGGTTCATTGCCGAAACCCTTCACAGCGTCATGGCGCAAAGCCACCCACTGCTGGATGTGATCGTCGTGGATGATGGCAGCAGCGATGATTCGGCCGCTGTCATCGAACGGTGCCTGGCGCGCTTCGGGGGGGGGCGGCGGACGGCGTTTTACCGGCAGCCGGTCAATGGCGGCAAGCTCGCGGCGCTGAACGCGGTCATGCACGAGATCACTGCCCCGTACATGCTCACGCTGGATGCCGACGACCAGCTCGAGCCGCTCTATGTCGAGCGGTGCCTGCAGGCATTGATCGAGGCGCGCGTCGACGACCCGCAGGTGGCGATGGTTTACAGCGACTGCCAACTCATCGACGTAGCGGGTGAGTTCATCGATCACGGTCGATCCACTGCCTTCGATGTCGATAAACTCCAGACGATGTCTTACATTCCCGAGCCGGCCCTGTGTCTGAGCGAGGCCTGCCTTGAAGTCATGCCATTCGACCCGCACATCAGGGTCGGCACCAAGCACCACAAGTGGCTGCGGATGGTCGCGCGCGGATGGCGGGGTTTGCATATCGCTGAACCGCTGTTCCGCTATCGCATGCACGATCAGAACCTCTCCTCCATTGGACGCAGGGTTTTGAAAGAGATCGAGTCCGGGCAGCTTGGTGAACGCATTCTCTCCGGCTACTGGACCGCGACCCGAGCTTGAACAAGCGAATGCAGTCAGCGGACAGCGCTATCGAACGCGCCGTGCTGCCATCCGACGAGGAGGTGAAGCTGTGTGTCATCGGCCTCGGCTATGTCGGCTTGCCGCTGGCTCTGGCCTTTTCGCGTTACTATCCGGTGGTCGGTTTCGATATCGACGCGGAGCGAATCGCGGAACTTCGCACCGGTATTGACCGCACGCTGGAGGCCACGCCGGAGGAACTGCGGGCATCCGGCCAGCTGCACTATACGTTGGATCCGGACGAACTCGCCGCGTGTAACGTCTATATCGTCACCGTTCCGTCGCCGATCGACCTCAGCCAGCAACCCGACCTGGGCGCGATCAGGAGCGCAAGCGAACTGATCGCAAGGCTGCTCGATCGCGGAGATGTGGTGATCTACGAATCGACTGTCTACCCCGGCGTCACCGAGGAAGTCTGCCTGCCGTTGCTGGAGCGCTCGGGACTGGTGGCCGGTCGCGACTTCGCTTTGGGCTACAGCCCCGAGCGAATCAACCCCGGCGACAAGACCCGCAAGCTGAAGGACATCCGCAAGATCACCGCGGGCCTGACGCCCCGCTGCGCCGAATTCGTCGATCGCCTGTATTCCCGGATCATCGAGGCCGGCATTTTTCGTGCCGCTTCCATTTCCACGGCGGAGATGGCCAAGGTCGTGGAAAACTCACAGCGCGACGTCAACATCGCCTTGATGAACGAGCTGGCCATCATG
>JAVVFH010000011.1:0-31798 GCA_032250585.1 Lysobacterales bacterium | reverse complement strand
GCACCGATCAGGGGAGCAGAGGTCTATCCGGGTGAAAAAGTACAGGCTGAAAAAGACGTGCTCGGCTTCGTCCGGCGCAAAGCCGAGTCCATCTACCACCCCATCGGCACCTGCAAGATGGGCGTCGACGAGATGGCCGTGGTGGACCCCGAACTGCGGGTCCGGGGTCTGGAGGGCCTGTCGGTGGTGGATGCCTCAATCATGCCGACTTTGGTCTCCGGCAACACCAACGCACCGGCGATCATGATTGCAGAGAAGTTTGCCGCCCGGCTGAAAATACGATGATGGCGTCCTGAATTGCGTCTGCCGTCGCGCGCTCAGCCTGTTTCGGTGAGCAAGGGCAGCGGCACGTGGATCAGTCCGCAGCTCACCCGCAACAATTCAAGCTCAACTGGCGCCACTTTTTCGTCGTACAGCACGGTTTCCGCCAGCGCGCGGACCAGTTTCTGTTTCGCCACCGGCTTCAGGGCATCCAGCCGGCCAAGGGCCTCATCCATGGTCTTGACCCAATTCGCGCCCTGCATCATCTTTGCATCCGGCTTCCCGCCCAGGACCTTCATGCCGGCCCGGAAAGCCGCATCGGCCGCCGTGGCGTCGTCGTGGCCGTGGCTCGCCAGAACAGCCAGCACGTTCGCGGCGTCCTGACGGAGCTGAGCCAGCGATTTGCCGCCTGCCACACGGGCCGTTCCGGGATTAGCCGACTCCCGGAGGTGCTGCGAGATGACCCTCGCCAGCAAATACTCGAACACGTCGATGCGCCCGTCGACCCAGGCGATGGCCTCGACCGTCTCCAGCAAGCGGTTGACGAATTCGGGCGGGCGGCGCTTCAGGGCCGGGAAGGCCATCTCCAGTAACGGCAGGCGCTGCGTGGCGCCGGGCAGCCCATCGGCAGTCAGCAACGCCCGGAGCTGCCCTTCGCTTTCGGAGCCCATGCCTTGCGCAACCAGCAGCAATTGCTGTTCCCGCAGTTCCGGATCCTCATCCAGCAAGGCGAGAAAAAGCACTTCCGGCGCCCATTCCGCCGAGTGCGCCGCCTCGCGCAGCTTTTCAGGAATGGAAATCGCGAGCGCCGCCGCCATCAACACGCGCTGGCCATCCGGATTGCCGATCTGGCCGAGGAGGCCGTCCGCATCGAACAAGCCGCCGGCCGCCGCCGGCGCCACAGAGACCTCCGGCGCCTGCTGCTTGAGCAGGCGTTCGCGCTCTAATTTCGACGCCAAACGCTCGAGATCCTCCGGCTGGAAGCTTGGATCGATGCGCGCGATCCGCGTATTCAGCGGCGGATGCGTAGCAAACAGGAGCCGCGACTGGCCGTCTCCGAACAGCATGTGGCTGACTTCTTCGCTGTCCGCATCCAGGTGGGAACCGCCACTGTAAATGGCGATCTTTTTCAGAGCACCGCCGATTCCCGTGGGATCGCGGGTGAACTGGACTGCTGACGCATCCGCCAGGTACTCCCGCTGCCGCGATACGGCGGCCTTGATCCAACGCCCGAAAAACAGCCCAATGTATCCGGCAGCCACCAGGCCGAAGGCGATCAGCATCACCGCCCCACCGTTTTTGTTGCGGGAGGACCGGCCCAGGTGTGCATAGAGCAAGACCCGGCGCCCGATCAGGGCCAACAACAGGATTCCGAACAGGGCACCCATTAACCGGATATTGATGCGCATGTCGCCGTTCATGATGTGGCTGAATTCGTGCGCGATCACGCCTTGCAGTTCGTTACGGTCCAGCTTGTCCAGCATGCCGCGGGTGACGGCGATCGCCGCGTCGGAGGGCGTGTAGCCCGCCGCAAAGGCATTGATGCCGGACTCCTGCTCGAGAATGTAAATGTCCGGCACCGGCACGCCGGCGGCCAGCGCGATCTCCTCCACCACGTTGACCAGCCGCCGGCGTTTGGGGTCGCGCGTGTCGGAATCCACCAGCGTGCCACCCAGTTGCCGCGCCACTTGCCCGCCACCGGAGCGCAACCCCACGGTTTTGACAAGACTCGCGATGCCGATTACCGCGAGCGTGGCGCCGGCACCGCCGATCAGCATGGGGAGATTGGCGCGCACCATGCTGGCTATCGAATACGCGCCTTCCGGAGGTTCCTGGGAAGAAACCCCCAGAGCCAGCAGCAATATAGCGTCAATCGCCACAACAATGCCGAGCACCGCTACGATGAACGCCGCAATCAGCCAGTACGACTGCCTGCGTGCCTGCTCCTGATGCTCGAAGAAATTCACGGACCAGCCCTCAGAAGCTGACCTGCGGAACCTCGCGCTTGGTTTCGTCCTCGATCTCGAGCAATTCGGCGGGACCGAAATTGAACCAGCCCGCAAACAGGTTGTTGGGGAAAGACTCGCGCAAAGTATTGTAGAACATGACCGCGTCGTTGTATGCCTGTCGCGCAAAGGCGACCTTGTTCTCGGTCGTGGTCAGCTCCTCGGAAAGCTGCATCATGTTCTGATTCGCCTTCAGGTCCGGATAGGCTTCGGAAAGCGCGAACAGCCGGCCCAAGGCGCCAGACAGGCCCTGCTCGGCCTCGCTCAGCTGCTTCATGGCCTGCGGGTCCGTCGGATCTTTCGCCGCCTCGCGCAAACCCGCAGCCGCTGCGTTGCGCGCCCTGATTACACCTTCCAGGGTCTCGCGCTCATGTTTCATGTAACCCTTTGCGGTCTCGACCAGGTTCGGGATGAGGTCATGGCGGCGCGTCAGTTGGACGTCGATCTGGGCAAAAGCGTTCTTGAAGCGGTTGCGGCCCGCCACCATGCGGTTGTAGACCGATATGGCGTAGACTACTGCGCCGACGAGCAATACAAGAATGATCCATTCCATCAGGAAGCTCCGCAGTTAAGACGTGGCGACAAGTTTATCAGACCGGACCGCCCGTAGCGGGAACAGGAGGTCATGACCGCTGCTGAGCCATTTCCTGTTCGATCCGGGCCCAGGAATCGCGCAATGTAACGATGCGGTTGAGCACCGGACGCCCCGGTTTGGAATCGACCAGGTCATGACAGAAGTAGCCGTTGCGCTCGAACTGGTAGAAATCTCCCGGCTCGCCTTCGGCCACGGGCGGCTCCACCACCGCAGAGTCAATGACGTCGAACGAGTGTGGATTCAGGAACTCGCGGTAATCACAGGATTTGTCCGCCAGTGGGTTCGGCACTGAAAACAGCCGGTCGCAGAGCCGAACTTCCGCGCGCACCCCGTGCTGAACCGAAACCCAGTGGATAGTGCCCTTCACCTTGCGCTGGGCGCCCGGCATGCCGGAACGCGAATCGGGATCGAATTGGCAATGCAGTTCCGTCACCTCGCCGCTGTCGTCCTTGATGACCTCCGTGCACGTGACGATGAAGGCGTTGCGCAGCCGCACCTCGCCACCGGGTTTCAGGCGAAAAAACTTGCGCGGCGGATCCTCCATGAAATCAGCCCGCTCGATCCACAGTTCACGCGTCAGCGCGACTTTGCGCGTGCCCATTTCCTCGTTTTGCGGATGCAGCGGCGCGTCCAACCATTCGGTGGTATCCGCCGGAAAATTGGTCAGCACCAATTTCAACGGGTCGAGTACGGCCATGCTGCGCGGCGCGCGGTTGTTGAGGTCGTTGCGCACGGCGTTTTCCAGCACGCCCATCGAGATGATGCTTTCCGATTTCGATATGCCCATCTCCTCCCAGAAGCTGCGGATCGATTGCGCGGTGAAACCGCGCCGGCGCAGTCCTGCCAGCGTTGGCATGCGGGGGTCGTCCCAACCCGAGACATGGCCTTCCTCCACCAATTCGCGCAGCCGGCGCTTGCTCATCACCGTGTAGTCCAGATTGCCGCGGGCGAACTCGATCTGCTGTGGATGGCAAGGGGCAGGTATGTTCTCCAGAAACCAATCATAGAGCGGTCGGTGATCTTCGAATTCCAGGGTGCACAGCGAATGAGTGATGCCCTCGAGCGCGTCGGAAATACCGTGCGCCCAGTCGTACATCGGGTAGATATGCCATTCGTCTCCGGTGCGGTGATGCGCGGCGTTGCGGATTCGGTAGATCACCGGATCACGCAAGTTCATGTTCGATGAAGCCATGTCGATCTTCGCTCGCAAAACGTACTGCCCGTCTTCAAACTCGCCGGCTTTCATGCGCTGAAACAGGCTCAGGCTTTCTTCCACCGGCCGGTCGCGGAACGGACTCTCCCGGCCGGGCTCGGTGAGCGTGCCGCGATAGGCGCGGATCTCATCTGCGGCCAACTCCTCGACATAAGCCTTGCCGCTTTCAATGAGGTGGATCGCATAGTCATAGAGTTGCGGGAAATAATCCGAAGCATGGCGGAGCTCATCCCATTCGTAGCCCAGCCACCGAACGTCGTCCATGATCGCCCGCATGAAGTCGTCGCTTTCCTTCAGCGGGTTCGTGTCATCGAAACGCAGATTGGTGCGGCCGCCAAACTCATCGGCAATACCGAAATTCAGGCAGATCGACTTGGCGTGTCCAATGTGCAGGTGACCGTTGGGTTCCGGCGGGAAGCGTGTGACCACTTCGCGGCGTTTGCCGGACTCCAGGTCGCCAATGATGATGTTGCGAATGAAGTGGGTGGAGCGGTTCGTGTTCTCTGCGCTCATTGCCTGTCCTGGAGTGTGGGTGGCGGACTGCTGGTCGCTGCCGGTAAATCCTGCGTCGAGGCCTTGGATTCTACCTTATACTGCCCACCTCTCAATAATCCCGGAAAGTCCTGACGGTCTTTCCGGGATAATGGAATCTCGACCAACGGGAGGAGCCGCATGTTGGAACAGAAGCGCCTGAGCCTCAGCTCGAAAATTTTCATTGCCATGATCCTGGGGGCCGTTCTGGGCAGCATCCTGAACCTCATGGGCACCCCCGAATGGTCGCAGATCTGGCTGATCGACGGCCTTTTCGGAGTCGCGGGTCAGGTCTTCATCTCGCTGCTGAAAATGCTCGTTGTGCCGCTCGTTTTCGTTTCGCTGATCTGCGGCGTCAGTTCACTCTCCGACCCCAAGGTGCTCGGGCGGGTCGGTGGCAAGACCGTCGGCCTTTACATGTTCACCACCGGCTTCGCCGTGACGATCGCGCTGACTGCCGCGTTGGTTTTCGAACCCGGAATCGGTGCCACGCCCGTCAATCTGGTCCAACAGGACATCGCCGAGGTTACGCCTTTCACGCAGGTGCTGGTGGACATGGTGCCGAACAATCCGGTGGCGGCGATGGCCGATGCGAAAATGCTGCCCATCATCTTTTTCGCGATACTGCTCGGGCTGGCCATCACCATGAGCGGCGAGGCGGGCAAACGTATTTCCGGCTGGTTCGAGGACTTCAACCAGGTCATCATGAAGCTGGTTACGATCGTCATGCGGGTCGCGCCCTACGGCGTTTTCGCGCTGATCGCCAACCTGGCCGCCACCAGCAACGGTGGGGATTTCCTTGCGGTCGGCCGCTACATCGTACTGGTGCTCGCGGTCCTCGTTTTCCATGCGCTTGTGTTCTACCCCACTCTGCTGGTGCTGCTGACGCGGCTGGATCCGCGCATTTTCCTGTACAAAATGCGTGCCGCCATGCTGTTCGGATTCTCCACGGCGTCCAGCAACGCGACCATTCCCGTGACGCTCGAATCGGTGGTCAAGCGCATCGGCGTCAGCAACAAGGTCGCTTCGTTCACTGTACCGCTCGGCGCCACCATCAACATGGACGGCACCGCGATCATGCAAGGCATTGCTACCGGCTTCATCGCCCAGTTCTACGGCATTGACCTGGGTATCAGCCAGTACCTGATGGTGGTGCTGATGGTCATCATGGCATCCATCGGAACCGCCGGAATCCCCAGCGTCGGCCTGGTGCTGCTGGCCGGCGTTCTGGCACAGGTCGGCCTGCCGGAGGAGGGGATCGCGTTGATCCTGGGCGTCGACCGATTGCTGGACATGACCCGCACGGTCGTGAACATCACCGGTGACGCCACGGTCACCACCATCGTTGGCAAGAGCGAGGGAGAACTGGATGAAACCGTGTTCAACGACCCACGGGCTGCTGGCGATTTTGAAACCGGCAGCGGCTTAAAATAAAAGGGACACACTGCTGTCGAACAACATCGGTTTGCACGCTGGGGATAAAAAAAGCCCCGGATTGGATCCGGGGCTTGAAAGCGCATCGCCATAGGCATAGAAGTGTGGGGACTGCCTGTATTGAGGAGCGACGCGCTAGGCACAGTCAACTTACGCTTACAGCTTAATCATTCCGGGTTAAAAAACTGTAAACGGATCGTTTTCAATTCGTGATTCCACGAAATCGGGTCGCAAATTCTCGCCGATCAGGCCACCTGGCGGCGTGATTTCTTCAGGTGTACCAGCAACAGGGAGATCGCGGCCGGAGTCATGCCGGGAATCCGCGAAGCCTGTCCGATCGTATCAGGCCTGGCGGCCCGCAGCTTTTCGCCAACTTCCGACGACAAGCCCCGAACCTGGCCGTAATCAAAATCGGCACCGAGCGCAGTATCCTCGTGCTGCCGGCGCCGCTCAATGTCGTCCTGCTGGCGGCCGAGATAACCGCAGTAACGCAACTGGATTTCCAGTTGCTCGGCGACGCGCCGATCGGGCACACCCGGTCCGAGCCCGGTAACTTCGAGCAGGCGGTCGTAATCGATGTCAGGGCGCTTGAGCAGATCCAGCGCCCGCGTTTCCTTGCCTATTTTCAAGCCGTGGCGCTTTTCCAGCGCGGCGCCAAGTTCGTTGCCGGGCGTTATCCAGACGGCGCTCAAGCGCTGCCGCTCGGTCTCGATCGCGTCCCGTTTCTCGCAATAGATGCTCCAGCGCCGATCATCCACCAGGCCCAGATCGCGACCGGCTTCGGTCAGGCGCAAGTCGGCATTGTCCTCGCGCAACTGCAGCCGATACTCGGCACGACTGGTAAACATGCGATACGGCTCTCGCGTGCCCTGGGTTACCAGGTCGTCGATCAATACGCCGATGTAGGCTTCGTCCCTGCGCGGCGTCCACGCAAACTCCCCGCGGCTCGAACGGGCGGCGTTGAGGCCGGCAACCAGGCCTTGGGCGGCGGCTTCCTCGTAACCTGTGGTGCCGTTGATCTGACCCGCGAAATAAAGGCCCTCGACGTGTTTTGTCTCCAGGCTGGCGTGCAGTTCCCGTGGATCGAAGAAATCGTATTCAATAGCATAACCCGGCCGTGTGATGTGTGCGTTCTCGAAGCCGTGGATGCTGTGCACGAGTTGCAACTGAATATCGAAAGGAAGACTGGTCGAGATCCCGTTTGGGTAGAGTTCCTGAGTCCCCAGGCCTTCAGGCTCGACGAAGATCTGGTGGCTGGAGCGGTCGGCGAAGCGCACTACCTTGTCTTCGATCGACGGGCAGTAGCGCGGCCCGACGCCCTCGATGATGCCGGAGTACATCGGCGAGCGATGGAGCGCGCCGCGGATGATGTCGTGGGTGCGTTCGCCGGTCTCGGTGATCCAGCAACAGAGCTGCCGAGGATGATCGCTACCGCTGCCGATAAACGAAAACACCGGGCGGGGCTCGTCCCCGGGCTGCTCGCGCAGCCGGCTGAAGTCCACCGTCTTGCCGTCGATTCTCGGCGGCGTTCCGGTCTTGAGCCGGGCCACCGTGAACGGCATTTCGCGCAGTCGCGCCGCCAGAGCGTTGGAGGGCGGGTCACCGGCGCGGCCACCTTCCGTGCGCTCATCACCGATGTGGATCCGGCCGCCGAGAAAAGTTCCGGTAGTCAGGACCACGGCCGCTGCGCGAAACTCGAGCCCCGTTTTGCTGCGGCAACCCGTGATGCGGGCACCGTCCAGTATCAGATCGTCAACCGCCGCCTGAAAAACCGACAGCCGCGGCTGCCGCTCCACAGCCTGCCGGATACAGGCGCGATAGAGGTCGCGGTCACACTGGGCGCGCGTGGCACGCACCGCGGGGCCCTTGCGTGAATTGAGCGTGCGAAACTGGATACCGGCGGCATCCGCTGCGCGCGCCATGACGCCACCCAATGCATCCACTTCCCTGACCAGATGACCCTTGCCGATACCGCCGATCGCCGGGTTGCAACTCATCTGGCCAATCGTTTCAATACTGTGGGTTATCAGCAACGTGCGAGCGCCGCTGCGGGCCGAGGCCAGTGCGGCCTCGGTGCCGGCATGGCCGCCGCCGATCACGATCACGTCGAATGTTTCCGGATGCTGCATCACATTCATCCAAAGCCTTGAGTAACCGGTTATTGTACTGAAATCCGACAACGCGGACAGGATTGTGACGGCGGGTTCAGCGCCTTTGGCTGGACTTGCGCGGGTATTCGGTGCCCCGCGGTCGGTCGTGCCTGGGGCTGGGTTTGGACGGGGAAAGCGTTCGCGTAGCGGGCCGCTTGATGGGCGCAGCCGGCATCGGCCTCGAATGTCGAGCCGGTGCGATACGAGACGCCGGCTGATCCCGGCGCGAACCGATCACCGCGCGCGAAGGCGACCGCGCGGGACGATTGACCCCGCCACTTCGCGGCGAAACGGCCCGGGACATGCTCCGATAGGCCTCACTGACCGATGCAGGCGCCGGGTAGCCCGGAGAGTGCCATTCGATCAAGCCCTGTTCTCTGGCGCGCGAGTCGCCACGGTACGGGGCGGAAATCACTTGTGGATAACGCCTGTAAGCGCTGTAGTTACCGTACCAGGGACCCGCGCGGTAGCCAGGATAGGCGTAATGGGGCGCATACCAGGCAGAGAAATAATTCGGATAGAAGAACCGATCGTAGTACGAAAAACCCCCATAGGAATACCTGCTGCCCCATAGTCCATGTAAGCAACCGCCGCCTGCAAAATAGGCGGCGGACCACCAGGGGCAGCCAATTATTGAATGAACGGAATGAGCCGGGTAACGGGCGTAGGAACGATCATAATACGGGCCGTAACCGGTCGTGTAATCCCGGGTCGCACAGGCGCAAAGAGCGCAAACCGTCAACAGGGCGATCAGTATTTTCATTTCGTTTACAGCTTAACACGCCGGCGATGAATCACACCTGAATCTGAACGAGCACACCCAAAAGTCGCTAGAATAACGACCGCTTGATTCGAAACAGGACTCAGCCATGCAGGGCAAAATATTTGAAATCCAGGGTTATGCGATCGTGCTGGACAAAGTCGTCTTCCTGACACGTGTGTTCGATGCCAAGGACGGCGAAGGCTGGCAATTCAACATCCGTTTCGGTGGTGATCTGCTGCTCGTCCCCAAGTTTCCGACCCGGCACGAAGCCGACCTGCACCGCAGTCTGCTGATCAAGGCGCTGGACAGCCAGTAATGCACGGCCCGCCCAGACGGGCCAGGACGTCCATTTCCTATTGAATCAGGCGCGCCCCCACTTGACCGGGTGCGAAGATCAGCACCTCGACCCACGCGGCTTTGTCGGGCACCAGATTCGCCGGCTGTTCAATCTGGACTTCGCCGCTGCTGTGGGGCTTCCCGTGCTCTTCCCAACTGACGATGATGTCGCTGCCGTAAAGCGCCTGTGCGTCGAAAGCCATCCGGCAAAACGTGCCCGACATGATCAGGCCACAGCCGACAAAACGGCCTGTTCTTGTCGCCAGGATCTGTACACCGCTTACCTGGTAAGGCAGTTGATTCCTGATTACCACGCCCTGGACCGCGACGATCTCTGACGACAGTTCTTCGGGTTCTTTGCGCAACTCGCCGCAGGCCACTGTCGCGCTTAGCGCGACGACGACCATCCACGCAGCCGGATTCCAGGCCACGGCACCTTGCCTGGCACTGGCACCTCTCAGCAGGATCTCCTCACGACGGGGAAGCCTCTTCCATGGCGAGCGCACTCCGAACAATTTCGCCAACGTCCGGTGACAGCCCGTCGGCAGCCACAATGCGGTTCAATTCAGTTTTCATCATCGCGCGCCGGCTATCGTCGTAGCGCCGCCACTGGTTGAAGGCGCCGGCCATTCGGGCGGCTATTTGCGGGTTGAGCCCGTTGAGGATGAGCACCTGGTCCGCGTGCAGGCGATAGCCGGAACCGTCGGCGGCGTGAAAACCGGTCGGGTTGAGCATCGAAAACACGCCGATCAGCGAACGGACCTTGTTCGGATTCGTGATACTGAAACGGGGGTGGCCCAGCAATTCTCGGACGCGCTCGACCGTTGGCGCGCCGGGCACCGAAGCCTGTATGGAAAACCATTTGTCCATGACCAGCGCATCGTCCTGCCACTGCTGCTCAAAGGCCTCCAACGCCCTTTTCGCCGCCGGCGCACCCGACCAGGCAAGGCCTTTGAGGGCCGCCAGCGTATCGGTCATGTTGTCACTGACGTCGAGCTGAGCCTCGGCCAGGCGGTGCCCGGCGGGGGTTTCGAGCAGGTAGGAAAGACAGGTGTTCTTGAGACTTCTGCGGGCCATTGAGCGCGGCGACTTGGCATGGGGCTGGTTGCCGTCCAGCGCGTCATAACATGCCCGGAAGGCGTCGGCCAGGCGGTTCGCGAGTTCCGATTTGACAAATTTGCGGGCCGCGTGAACGGCGTCGACGTCGATGATCTCCAGTTGGCCGCCGAGGTATTCCTCGCCCGGCAAAGTCATGGCCTCGGCGAGCAAAGCCGGGTCGGAGCCAGTATCGGCCAGCAGCTGGCTGAAGGCCTCCACCAGTGCCGGCTCCAGCCGCATCGTCGACCCGGCGGCATAGCGCTCGCAATTGGCCAGAATCTGGCGCTGCGCCAGTAATTGCGCCGCTTCCCAGCGCATGAAAGAGTCGCTGTCATGCGCCATCAGCAGAGCCAGGTCAGCAGTCGACCAGGCGAACTCGAACTTGACCGGCGCCGAAAAATTGCGCAGCAGCGAAGGCACGGGTTCTTCAGGGATGTCCGCGAAGACAAATCTTTGCTCGCACTCTTCCAGCAACAGCAAACCCGCATCCGGCGAAACGTCTTGCTGCCCCTCCAGCCGCAAAGGCAGTTCCTGGCCGGCTGATGACAGCAGGCCGACAGCGACAGGGATGACCATCGCCTGTTTTTCGGCCTGGTCCTGCGTGGGCGGCGTGTGCTGGGAAAGATGTAGCGTGTAGGTGTTGCGTTCCGGATCGAAGTCGCCGCGCGCCCGGACCTCGGGCGTGCCGGACTGGCGGTACCAGCGCCCGAAATTCTCCAGATCCGCGCCGTTGGCGTCAGCCATCGCGGCCAGAAAATCGTCGCAGGTCACGGCCTTGCCGTCATGACGCTCGAAATAAAGCCGCATCCCCTTCTGGAAACCTTCCTCGCCGAGCAGCGTGTGATACATGCGGATGACCTCGGCGCCTTTCTGATAGACAGTCATCGTGTAAAAATTATTTATTTCCATATATTTTTCGGGACGGATCGGATGCGACATCGGCCCGCAGTCCTCGGGGAACTGGCGACTGCGCAAGTCCCTGACGTCGCGAATCCGCTTGACCGCGCGGGAATGCATGTCGGAGGAAAACTCCTGGTCGCGAAAAACCGTCAAGCCCTCTTTGAGGGTCAGCTGAAACCAGTCGCGGCAGGTTACCCGGTTGCCGGTCCAGTTGTGGAAATATTCGTGGCCGATCACCCCTTCGATGCCCTGGTAATCAAGGTCCGTGGCCGTATCCGGGCGCGCCAGCACGTATTTCGAGTTGAAGATGTTCAGCGATTTGTTTTCCATCGCGCCCATGTTGAAATCGTTGGTGGCGACGATGTGATAGATGTCCAGGTCGTACTCCAACCCGAAGCGCTCTTCGTCCCAGCGCATTGCGTGGATCAGCGACTCCATCGCGTGATCACAGCGGTCCAGGTTTTCCGTCTCAACGTAGATTCGCAGCGTGACTTCGCGCCCGCTGCGCGTGCTGTAGTGATCCTCGACACACTCCAGGTCCCCCGCGACCAGTGCGAACAGGTATGACGGCTTGGCGAAAGGGTCGTTCCAACGCACCCAGTGCCGCCCGACTTCCCCATCGCCGGCATCGACGGCGTTGCCGTTGCACAGCAGCACCGGGTACTGTCCCCGGTCCGCCTCGAGGGTCACGTCGAATTTCGTCATGACATCGGGCCGGTCGGGGAAGTAGGTGATCTTGCGGAAACCCTGCGCCTCACACTGCGTCAGCAAAAAATGCCCGGACGGGTAGAGACCCTCCAGTGCCGTGTTGGCAACGGGCTTGATCAGTACTTCCAGTTCGAGCCGGCAGCAGGCGGGCGCGTTGTGCACCGTCAGCTTCTTACGGCCGATGCTGTAGTCGGCCACGTTCAGGGGGCGGTCGTCCAGACGAATCGAGACCAGTTCCATGTCCTCACCGTCCAGTTCGATGTCGGCGGCGGATGCCTCCGGGTTGACGAGTTGCAGTTCGAGACAGGAGTGGACGCGAGTGCACTCCTCGGCAATTTCGAAACGCAGGCGGACCTGTTCGAGCTTCCAGGGATAGGGCGTATAATCCTTCCGGTAAACGGCGTGCGCCGTTGTGCCTTCTTTCATGGTCGATCCTTGATTTGGCAGTGTGTGACACCTGCTCCTGGGTTGAAGGAATGTTCGAATAGACCGGTATTATAGGTCAACCCATCCCGGACATCGTCAGAAATGAGACTCGAAACCGATTCCGAAATTCCTCAACTCGACGACCTTCGGCGGGCCCACGCCAGAATCCGAAAGCGGATCAGGCAAACGCCAGTGCTTGAGGACCCCGGCCTGACGGAGGCCGTGGGCTGCACACTGTCGTGCAAATGCGAAAATCTGCAGCGAACCGGCGCGTTCAAGTTCCGCGGCGCCAGCAACGCCATTGCCTGTTTACGCGAACGCGGCCTCGCCGGTGACGTGGCCACCCATTCGTCGGGCAACCACGGTGCGGCCCTGGCGCTGGCGGCGGCGCTCGACGGTCGAACCGCCCACGTGGTCATGCCGGACGACGCTTCGCCGCTCAAGATCGAAGCGGTCCGGCGTTGCGGCGGCATCGTATACCACTGCGAAGCGACGCAACAGGGTCGGGAACAGGCGTTGGAACGCCTCGTGGATCAGGGGCGAATTCCCATTCACCCTTACGACGACGCCGACATCATAGCGGGTCAAGGCACCGCGGCGCTGGAACTGCTTCAAACCAATCCGCAGCTCGAAGTGATCATCACGCCTTTGGGCGGGGGCGGCCTGGTCAGTGGCACGGCGATCGCAGCTGCATTCCGGGGCGTAGCAGTCTACGGCGTCGAACCGGAAGGCGCCGCCGATACGGTCGCCAGCCTGGAGCGCGGCCAGATCGTCGATTCCTGGTTACCCGACACCATCGCCGATGGTTTAAGGGCCATTGTGGGCCAGCGAAACTTCCGTGTGATTCGCGAGCAGGTCACGAAGGTGCTCACGGTAAGTGACAACGAGATTCGCGTGGCCATGCTGCTTTTCTGGCGCGAACTCCGCATGCTGATCGAGCCTTCTGCGGCCACGGTCATCGCTGCGATGCAGAAATATCCTGAAATCTTTTCGTCAAAACGCACGGGTGCGATCATCAGTGGCGGCAACATTCACCCGGCACACTGGCTGGAATTGACAGCGGGGAAATAAACATGCAGACATTGATGATTCTTCGGCACGCCAAGGCGGAGCCCTGGTCGCCGGCGGTGGAAGATTTTACCCGGCCACTCAGCGACGTCGGACGCGACCATGCAGCAAAGGTGGCGCAGTGGATTCACGACTGCGACGACCCGCCTGCGGAGATTCTCTGCTCGCCATCACAACGCACCCGCGAAACCTTGAGCCCGCTGCTGCGCCTGCGCCCGGAACTCGAGACTTGCAGCCACTTTCTCCCGCAACTCTACCGCGCATCGCCGGAAATCCTTTCGCGTTTGCTGGACGGGATTTTCGAAAGCGTCGACCGTGTCCTGATCGTCGGGCACAACCCGGGTCTCGAGCAACTCGCCGGCGCCATACTGGCGCCGTCAGAACGGGCCAGGACCGCCCGCCTGCCCACCGGCACGCTGCTGGTGACCGGGTTTGCCTCCGACTGGGCGGAAGACGCGGGCCGCGGAATCTTGCATCACCGGGTCAGGGGCAAGAAACTTCCGCAGTGAGCAATCCTAATCGATGGACGCCACGAAGAGCTGGGCGATCTCCAGCAGCAGGCGTTCATCGTCTTCATCGAAGCGGCCTTCGACGGGGCTGTCGACATCCAGCACGCCCAGCAGTTCGCCGTTTTTGACAAGCGGCAACACGATCTCGGAACGCGAAGCGGAATCGCAGGCGATGTGTCCGGCAAAGCCATGCACGTCGGCCACGCGCTGCACCCTGCGCGTCGCTGCGGCCGTTCCGCAGACACCCTTGCCAAGAGGAATCGTGACGCAGGCGGGCTTACCCTGAAAAGGCCCGACCACAAGCTGGCCCTGTTTCAGAAAATAAAATCCCACCCAGTTGACGTTCTCCAGGGCATGATAGAGCAATGCGGCGAGGTTGGCGGCATTGGCCACGCGGTCGCGCTGCCCCTGCAACAGCGCCTTGGCCTGATCGGGAAGACCCGCTGCCGGGTCGAGTACGAATTCAGACATGGTTCATGCTCCGCTTTTGAGAAACACCAGCAACTGGTTGTTGGCAGGCAGCCGGAATGCGCCCCGCAGAGACAAAGCATGCTGCGCAGCCAGGGCTTCAATCGCTTCCCGGTCGCGGATTCCCATGGCCGGGTCGCGGGCCTTCAAACCCCGATCGAACTCGCCATTGCTGTGCGAAGTATAGGTTCCGTTTTCATTGAATGGTCCGTAGAGACAGAAAACTCCGGCGGTATGCAGACAATCACCGAGCCCCTTGAACATCGCCTGCACAGCATCCCATGCCATGATGTGCGCCGTGTTGGCGGAATAGGCTGCAGCGTAACGCCGGTCCGGCCAGGCGGCGTAAACATCTAGTTCGATTGGCGGCAAGACATTGGCTCCACCTTCGCGCTCCACGCGCGCCGCCAGTCCGGGAAGGTGCTCCGCGCGGTCCGACGGCTGCCACCGCAAGCCGGGCAGCCGGTTCGAGAAGTAAACGGCATGCTGGCCGGTGCCCGAGCCGATTTCAAGAACGTCGCCGCTGGCCGGAAACTCCTTTTCGAGTACCTCGGCGATGGGCTCCCGGTTGCGCTCGCAGGCCGGTGAGAACGGCAAATCCTCCGGAATAAAATCCTTCATCGTTTTTCGAAAAGCTTCCAGTAATGGACAAAGCAAAGCATGACACTGTTTTTACGTGGGCTGAACCGCAGTGGTCAGGCTAAGGCAAACGCCCGGGCTATGCCCGGGCGTTTGCAAAGCGTTTTACGTACTAGTGTCCTGTCGGACAGGCTGCTAGAGCACCGGCCGGTCTTCCACGATACTGGGCGTGACGAAAATCAGCAGTTCACGCTTCTGGGATGAGTTTGCGCGGCGCCGGAACAGCGCGCCGACGCCGGGAATGTCGCCCAGCCATGGCACTTTCTCTTCCTGCGAAGAACGTTCGTCCTGGAAGATGCCACCCAGTACCACGGTGTCACCGTTCGAGACCAGCACCTTGGTTTCGAGCTCTCGCGTATCAATCGATGGAACCGATCCGCCACGGGCGGTCTGGAACACTTCACCCACCGTGTCCTGCTTGACGCTGAGATCCATCTGAATGCGGTTGTCGGGCGTAATCAGGGGTGTCACGCGCAGTTCAAGCACCGCATCCTTGAACTCCACTGCCGTCGCACCGGACGAGGTCGAGTTCTCGAAGGGGATCTCCACGCCCTGCTGAATAAACGCTTCCGCCTGGTTGGCCGTGACGACGCGCGGCGTGGAAATGACCTCGCCCTGACCCTCGGCCTCGAGCGCTGAAAGCTCCAGGTCAAGCAACAGATCGTCGGTGAGAAAGGACATGCCGATCGTGCTGGCATTGGTGTTCGTGGCCGGCAGATTCACCTGGTACCGATTCGGGAAGGCCGGAATGTCCAGCAGCCCATCATCACGCGGATTGATGCGCGGATTGATCGTGTCAACGGCCGCACCATCCGCTCCTATAACGCCCACGTTGCTGCCCTCGTGCAAATAAGTCAGGCCGAAACGCACACCGATCTCATGAGCAAAATCCGAATTGGCGATCACGATGCGTGACTCGATCTGGACCTGCCGGACTGCGAAATCCAGCTCTGTCACCAAGGCACGGATCTCGAGGATCTTGTCCGCAGTGTCCGTGACCAGCAGGGTATTGGTCCGTTCGTCGATGGTCACCGAGCCACGCTGTGACAACAGCCCGTACTCGGTGTCTACCGTATTGGTTGACTCCTGAATCAGCAGCATCAGGTCTTCGGCCTTGGCGTAGCTTATCGGGATCAAAACCGTTTGCAGCGGTTCCAGAATTCGCCGATCCATCTGCGCCTGCAGCAATTGCTGTTCACGCGCCGCGATCTCGGCGGTCGGCCCGATCCAGATCACGTTGCCGTTTTTCCGCATGTCGAGATTGCGCGCATCCATGATGATGTCGAGCGCCTGGTCCCAGGGCACATTCGTCAGCCTGAGCGTCAGATTGCCGCCCACGCTGTCCGCGACCACGATGTTGAGGTTGGAAACGTCCGCGATGAGCTGCAGAACCGAGCGCACCGGGATGTCTTGGAAGTTGAAGGTAACCTTGGTTCCCTCGTAGGTTTTTTCCTCGAAGAACTTTATCTGCATTTCCTCGGCCGCCTGCACCGCTGGCGACGCGCCGCTTACCTCGACCACGACCTTATCACCCGATTCGTAGGCCATGTGTTCGAAGAGGCCGCGGGTGCTCATCGTTACGCGAACGCCGGTGTTTACGCCCATCGTGTCAATGAGCTTTACGGGCGTTGCGAAATCCATCACGTCAAGACGCTGATCCAGCGATTCCGGCAAGGTCGCATTGAATATGTCGAGGCTCAGCGAATCAGTATCCTCCTGGACAGAAATGCTCGCGCCTGGTTTATTCATGCTTACGATAACTTGCGCCTGCCCGTCTTCGCCACGACGAAAATCCACCCCCGTGACGATATATTCACTGCTATTGGCGGCGGGAGTGCGCTGGCGGGTCGGGGTCGAGCCACCACCAGCAATCGTGAGAACGACCCGGCCATTTTCCATGGCGTAATCGTAGGCCGCAGGATTCGCAAGGTCGACCATCAGGCGCGCTCGCCCACCAGCACCGACGATGGAATATTGCTGCACGGGCCCCATACCCACCCGGACGGGATCACCGCCGGCCTGGGTATCGGTATCCGCGAGATCGAGGACGATGCGCGCCGGGCTTTCGGTCGCGAAAACACTGACCTCGGGATCCTCACCCCGGGTCGCCAGCGATATCCTGATGTCCCCGCTGGCGGTCTGAGAGTGCTCGATGCCGGTAACGGTGCTCTGCGCGAGTGCGCTCGTCATTGGAATCAATGACAGCAACAGACCCAGTCCGATTAGAAATCCATTTCCTGAATTACGCATGCCGCGCCCTCTTTCACTGTTTCGCGGTTGAATTGATCCGTTTTCCATGTTGCTGCTCATTGCACTGCCTCTCAAGGTTTATCGCTGGAGCCCGCTCTAGCTTTCGCCGAGAGCAATTGAGGCTTCCCTGACAAGCCAACCGCCGGCACCATCGGCAATAAACTCGCTCAACCGAACTTCATCGTTTCTGATCGCCAGGACCTTACCGTGGTTCTTGCCCAAATAATTGCCGACCGCGACGCGGTGCACTGTACCGTCCGGATCCTGGATCAATGCCCAATCCGAAGATTCCTTGGCCAGCGTCCCTACCATCTCAAGCGTATCGAGCTCGAAACGTTCGAGGTATTCACGCGGACGCTGAAGGTCGGGCCGAGGTCCCTTGCCGGCCCCGCCGGAGGCCACTGAGTCGACGCCCTCGCTGGTGGACGGCCGGAACGGGTCGCGCCCTGACAATCCTTCATAGCGGTACGGGGTGTAGGTGCGCACGGGCGGTATCGATGGAATCGGCGTAGCCGGTCGCGCCTTGACTTCGGCAATATAACGGCTCAAGTCGTCCTTGTTGTCGGTGCACGCCGCCACGACCGAGAACAGCAATGCGGCTAGCAGCGTGCGGCGAATTATCTGCTTCGGGCTCATCATCATGGCGCGTTCACCTGGGCCCGCTCCGCGGCCTCTTCCTCGTCGATGTAACGGTAGGTCTTGACGGTGCCTTCAAGGATCAAGCGACCGTCATTGGCCCCGACACCGGCGTCGCGATCGCTCGCGCGCCGCAGGGCGATGTCGTGCATGGTCAAAATGACAACCCGCGGCAGCGATGCGACACCGCTGACGAATTCACCGAACTGGTGATAATCCCCGAGCATGCGGACGGAAATCGGCCGTTCCGCGTAGAAATCATGGTGTGTTTCGGCATTGGGCTGGAACAGCTGCACGTCGATGCCCGCGCCCAGGGCCGTCTGTGAAACATCCACCAGCAGCTTGTCCATTTCGGTCTTGCTGGGCAGCTGCCGGAACATCGTTTCCAACAGCTCCTGCATTTCGGCCAGCTGGGCTTCGTAGGCTTCGAGGTTGGCAGCCTTGGCCTGCTTGTTCTCGAATTCAGCCCGAAGCTGGACCTCCTTGCGTTGAACCAGCTCGAGCTGTTCGGTTTTCGCCTTGATCAGAAGGAAATAGCCGATGGCCAATATGATGACCAGCAGGAAACCGAGAATGACATACCTGACCGACTGCGGCGCGCTGCCGATGTCGTTGTAGTCGAGATCGCGTAATTCGTTGAGCATCAGCCTGCCCCCGCCGGCTCGTTACCGGTTTCCTGATCCTCGCCTTTCGAATTGTCCAGTCGCACCTGGATCGAGAATTCATAGGTTTCGGTCCGGTTCCGCGGGTTCTCCGCAACGCGGACATACTGAAGTTCGGGCCCGACGAACAGATCCATTCCTTCGAGGCTTTGCAGGTACGCTGAAACCCGTGCATTCGACTGACTCGTTCCGAGCAGTGTCATGTTACTGCCCTGCTGACGCACATTGCTCAGCGTGATTCCGACGGGAATCGTCTTGGCCAGTTTGTCCAGCAATTCGACGGTCAGTGAGCGGCTCGCCTGCAGCGATTCGATGATCTGCTTACGCGACAACAGCCGGTTGCGCGTCGCTTCCAGTTCGGCGATACGGGCGATGCGCTGTTCGAGCCGGTTGATTTCGACCTGGATTCGCTGGTTGCGCGCCTCCTGGATGCTGACCCGCTGGTCGAAAAACAAACCGACGATCAACACCAGTATCGCGCCCAGCACCAGCGTGCCGATCAGGGAATACATGAATTGACGCTGACGCTCCCTGCGCGCTTCCTCACGCCATGGCAGGAGGTTGATTCTGGCCATCAGTCAAACCCTCTCAACGCCAACCCCGTAGCGACCATCAGGTTCGGGGCATTCCGGGTCAGGGCGGCAACGGCTACCGAGGGCGCCAGTTCCAGCCCGGCGACCGGGTCGGCCACCCCCGTCTTGATCCCAAGTTCCTGCTCGACAACGTCCGCCAGGCCCTTGATCGACGCCATGGAGCCCGCGAGGTAAAGCGTACGAATGTTGGAAAATTCAGCACTGGAACTGTAAAACTGCAGCGCACGGCTGATCTGGTGAACGACATTGAGCATGAAAGGCTCGAGGACTTCTTCCTCGAAATTCTCCGGCCCAGGCTCGCCGCGCATGAAAAAAGCAGCTTGCTCAGCGGTCATGTCGTAACGACGCATGATCTCTTCGATCAGTTGCTTGCCGCCGAAGGGGTGATCGCGCGTGTATACAACACGCCCGTTGCGCAGTATCAACAAGGTCGAGAGATCGTGACCGATGTCGAAAATGGCGACCGTCTCCGTGCTGCGGATGCCTTCCCGTTCGCGAATCAACTCGAAGGCGTTGGCGATGGCGAAGGACTCCACATCCACCACTTTAGCCTTGAGGCCGAGGGTGTCCAGGGCATCCTGGCGGCTCTCCACGTTTTCGTTCTTGCTGGCCGCCAGCAGAATGTCCACCATGTCGGCGTTGCGCGCCGACGGCCCCAGAACCTCGAAGTCGAGACTGATCTCGTCCAGCGGGTAGGGTATGTACTGGTTGGCTTCGATCTGAACCTGACTCTCGATGTCCGCCTCGGCCAGGTTGGCCGGCAGACTGATCGTCTTGGTGAACACGGCGGAGCCAGAAACGGCGACCGCACAATACTTGGAACTCGAACCGGAATTACGCACCGCAGACTGTATCGCCTCGGAGATCGCTTCGATGTCCTGAACCGACTTCTCGACGATAACCCCTTGCGGCAGCGGTTCGATCGCGAAATGATCGATCCGGTAAGAGTTTCCATGCCGGGAAAGTTGCAACAAGCGTATGCTTGAAGACCCGATATCCAAGCCCATCACGGGCGGTGATTTTGCGCCAAATAGTTTCAAATTGCCCTCAATCCTTTGCTCGACAATGGGTTACCGGAACTTCTTAGACCAATTTTTAACAGATATTGAAAGTTATCTCAATATTGTTTTAACATTTTTTCTCAGCCATCGACACACGACAACGCAAGAGTAGTTGGCTACAGACCAAGGAGCACACACAGGAAACCGATCGTTTGACGCACGACTCGCGTCGATGAAAGATGGCCGCTTCCCTGCCTGCAGTCCAATACCGTAATCTAAACTTCTGCCACCCGTGGCGGTCGACTTTCGCTAAGGTGAAATCCTTTTCACCGAAATATTAATAGCACAACAGGTTGAGCGTGTGAAGAAACTGTTTCGCTGGATGATTATTTCGTCGCTGGTTTTCGCCGTGCTCGGCGTTTCGGCCATCGGTATAACCTACCTTGCGCTGGCACCCAGCCTGCCGGACGTGGAGACTTTACGGGATGTCCAGCTGCAGGTTCCGCTGCGCGTTTTGAGCGCGGATGGAAAAATGATCGGAGTCTTTGGTGAAAAGCGCCGCATCCCGCTCACGGTCGAGAAAATCCCGCTGCACCTGAAACAGGCTTTCATCGCCGGCGAAGATGCCCGCTTCTACGAACATCCCGGGGTCGACTACCAGGGAATTACGCGTGCCGCCCTGTCGCTGCTGCTGACCGGGGAAAAAACCATTGGCGGCAGCACCATAACTCAGCAGTTGGCACGTAATTTTTTCCTGACGACGGAAAAAACGTTCACCCGCAAGATCAAGGAAATTTTTCTGGCGCTTCGAATAGAACGGGAACTCGAAAAAGGCCAGATCCTGGAACTTTATCTGAACAAGATTTTTCTCGGCTACCGGGCTTATGGGGTGGGCGCCGCAGCCGAAGTCTATTATGGAAAACCAACTCAGGATCTCACTCTGGCACAGATGGCAATGATCGCCGCCTTGCCCAAGGCACCATCCCGCATCAATCCCATTACCTCGGCCGAACGGGCGCTGGAGCGCCGGAATTACGTGCTCGGCCGGATGTTCGAATTGGGCTACATCGACGCTGAGCAGTTCGCAACGGCGGTCAAGGAACCAGACCGCGCGTTCTATCATGGCGCGGTCGCCGAAGTTCCCGCGGCCTACGTTGCAGAAATGGCACGGGTAACGGCATTGCGACTGCTCGGGCCCGAAGCGTACACGGGAGGCTACGTGGTCCAAACGACCATCGACAGCCGCTTGCAGACAGCTGCAAGAAAGGCCGTTGCGAACGGCCTCGAGGAATACGATCGGCGGCACGGTTTCCGCGGAGCAGAAGCTCATATCGACCTCGCTGACAAGATCAGCACGGATGACTGGAGCGAAGCACTCGCTCCGTACAAGCCTGTTTCAGGACTGGAGCCGGGCCTGGTCATCGAAACCGGCGATGACATGGCACTCGTCTACCTCCGCAGCGGGCAAACGGTCGCCTTGCTGCTTGAAGACATGAGATGGGCGGCTCCGTTTCTCTCCCGCGACCGCAAGGGCAGCGAACCCGGTTCGGTCGCAGATGTCATGGTGCCGGGTGATGTGGTACGGGCACGGCTGCACGACGACGGCCGCTGGAAGCTCGGCCAGTTACCGGAAGTCGAGGCCGCTCTCGTCTCCCTCGAGCCAGACAGCGGCGACATCAAGGCACTGGTTGGCGGTTACGATTTTACCCGCAGCAAGTTCAATCGCGTGACCCAGAGTCGCAGGCAGCCGGGATCCAGTTTCAAGCCTTTCGTCTACTCGGCGGCACTGGAAAAGGGCTTTACCGTCGCCACACAGGTAAACGACGCGCCGATCGTATTCGAGGACTCCGAACTGGAGCGAACGTGGAAACCGGAGAATTTCAGCGAAACATTCTACGGCCCTACGCGCTTGCGCGAGGCGATGGTCAATTCGCGCAACCTCGTGTCGATTCGGCTGCTGCGGGAAATCGGCGTGGAATATGCACGGGATTACATCAGCCGATTTGGTTTCGAACGAGAGGAATTGCCTGCCAACCTGTCCATGGCCCTGGGCACCGCGTCGCTGACCCCACTCTCCATGGCCCGCGGATATGCCGTGTTCGCCAACGGCGGCTACCTGGTAAGCCCCCGCTTCATTCAGTCCATCAGCGACGCCAGCGGACGCCTGGTTTACGCCAGGCTTCCTTCGCGAATTTGCGATGACTGCAGCGATGAAGCGCCTCGGCCTGAAAGCGAACCGGCCGTGCAAGCCGACGGGCCCGAGTTCAGGCCACTCGAAATCGACGCTGGCCGGGGCGTCGAAGTAACAACGGCCGGCGGGGCCGCTGGCGACGCATTGCAGACGGAACTTGCCAGCCCGATCGCCGAGCAGGCGATCACAGCACAAAACGCCTACCTGGTACGCTCAATGATGATGGACGTGATCCGCCGGGGCACCGGCGTGCGCGCGATGCAGCTCGGCCGCAACGACCTGGCTGGTAAAACCGGCACCACGAACGAACAGCGTGATGCCTGGTTCTCCGGCTACAACGATGCTTTGGCGACCACTGTCTGGGTGGGCTTCGACAACCACGAACCGCTGGGCCGTCGCGAGTTGGGCGGGCGGGCCGCCCTGCCGGTCTGGATCGAGTACATGGGTGCGGCGCTGGAGGGCGTCCCCGATCG
The DNA here is from genome assembly GCA_032250585.1 of Lysobacterales bacterium. Classification (GTDB taxonomy): domain Bacteria; phylum Pseudomonadota; class Gammaproteobacteria; order Xanthomonadales; family SZUA-36; genus JAVVFH01. The sequence continues at coordinate 8,887 of JAVVFH010000011.1, read as the reverse complement.
TCCGCCGGCCATGCCAGAGGGGCTCGCCCAGGCTCGCATCGACCCACAGACGGGTTTGCTTGCAAGACTTGATGACGCCGATGCCATCATGGAAATATTCCAGACGGGTCGATTACCTCCGAAGAACGACCCGAAGACGGGAGACGACAAGGGTGATGAGACAGAGGAAAACCCGTATGAAATCTATTGACCAACCATCCAAAGCCGTCCGCCGACAGCAACAAATCCGCCGGGAAATCACCGCGGAAGCAGCGCGCATCCTGGCAACCGAGGGCCAGCGCAATTACCATGCTGCAAAGAAAAAAGCGGCTCAGCGGATCGGTGTCAGCGACCGCGTAGCACTGCCGAGCAATATCGAGGTGAAGGACGCCCTGCAAAGTTATTTACTGCTCTACGGCGGCGCGGCTCACCTTGAGAATCTGGACCGCTTGCGCGCCTCAGCCGCGACGGTCATGCAGGCCCTGGAGGAATTCAGGCCCAGGCTGGTGGGACCCGTACTCGACGGAACGGCCGACCCGCATTCGCGAATCTCGCTGCACGTGTTCTGCGATTCGCCCGATCAACTCGTTCTCTACTTCCTTGAAAAGAGCATCACCTTCAAGCAGGAACAACGCAAGATCCGCTGGTTCGACGGCAGCTACCGCACAATGCCCCTGATCGTTTTCGATTTCGAGGACACCGTCATGGTCGAACTGATGGTGTTCGACGCCGTGAACCTCAGACAGGCACCGCCTAGCCCGGTAGACGGTAAACCGCAGCCCCGCGCCAATCTTGCCGAGGTGGAGTGCCTGCTGTCCGGGCCCCCTTCTCCCGTAGACGAACTCTGAAAGCCCCGTCAATCGCGCCGGTGCAGGGCGACGTAATCGCGCTCTTTCGGTCCGTCATAAATCTGCCGCGGACGGCCGATCTTGGTCGGTGACTCGCTTTGCTCCAGCCACTGCGCGACCCAACCAACCGTTCTGGCGATCGCGAACATGACCGTGAACATGCTGACGGGAATCCCGAGCGCCTTGTAGATGATGCCCGAATAGAAGTCCACATTGGGGTAGAGCTTCTTCTCAACGAAATAGTCGTCTTCCAGCGCGATGCGCTCCAACTCCATGGCCAGATCCATCAACGGATCCTCTCTGCCGAGCTCTTCCAGGACGTCGTAACAGACTTTCCTGATAATAGCTGCCCGCGGGTCGTAATTCTTGTAAACGCGGTGACCGAATCCCATCAGTCGGAAAGGATCTGATTTGTCTTTGGCGCGCTTGATATATTTTGGCACCTGGGAGATGTCGCCGATCTGGTCCAGCATATCCAGCACGGCCTCGTTGGCGCCGCCATGCGCGGGTCCCCATAGGGCGGAAATACCGGCCGCGACGCAGGCGTAGGGATTGGCCCCCGTAGAGCCGACGAGGCGAACCGTCGATGTGCTGGCGTTCTGCTCGTGATCGGCGTGCAGTATGAACAAGAGGTCGAGGGCCTTGGCAGCCGTTTCACTCACCTGATATTTCTCGCTGGGAACAGAGAACATCATCTGCAGGAAGCGCTCCGTGAAGCGCATGTCATTTTGTGGGTAAGCCACCGGCCAACCCATGTGGTGGCGGTAGCAGGCGGCTGCGATGGTCGGCATTTTGGCGATCATCCGCTGTGCCGCCAGCACGCGTTGCTCCGGGTTCTCCATGTCCAGGCGGTTGTGATAAAACGCCGCCAGGGAACCGACGACCCCGGCCATCATCGCCATCGGGTGCGCGTCGTAGTGAAACCCGGAGATAAAGGTATAGAGCTGTTCGTGAACCATCGTGTGGTAGGTCAGTTCCGAACGGAACCGGGCCAACTCATCCTCGGAAGGAAGGTTTCCATTCAGGAGCAGATAAGCGACCTCGACGAAGGTGCTCTTCTCTGCCAGTTGATCGATGGGGTAACCCCGATAGCGCAGGATGCCCTTGTCGCCGTCAATAAACGTTATTTTACTGGTACAGGCGGCGGTCGCGGTAAAGCCCGGATCGTAGGTGAAGTACCCCAACTGCGAGGGAAGTGCCTTGATATCTATGGTAGGTTCGCCTTCGGTACCGGCGAGGACGGGTAATTCGAGCTGTTTGCCGTTGGACGGGTCGCTAATGAGGACATGCTTTCCGGACACTGGATTCTCCTGCGCTAATGCGCTTTTTCCTTGTTTGGGATGGGCCCGCGAAGGGACTGGCTTCGGCCGCTTTGTGCTCCGCGCCCAAGCCCACTGAATATATCATGAGCGCGCAATTCCGGGCCAGTATTGACTCAGTTAATAATCAGTTCAGCAGAGCTAATAGTTGACAGGACACTTACCCGGATCCGCCCATAAAAAAACCCCGCACCGGTAAGCCGGGCGGGGTTTTTTCTGACCCCGGAGAGCCAGCGATTCGCGGCAATGTTACTTGCCGTAACGTTTTTTGAAGCGGTCCACACGACCGCCCGAATCCAGCACCTTGTGCTTTCCCGTATAGAAAGGGTGTGATGCGCTGGAAACGTCGATCTTAACCAACGGGTACTCGTTGCCGTCTTCCCATGTGACGGTTTCCTTGCTGTCGATGGTCGAACGGGTCAGGAAGGCGAAGTCCGAAGACATGTCCTGGAACACCACTTTTTTGTACTCGGGGTGAATGCCGGCTTTCATGACAAAATCCTGTTTCAATGAGGTTCCGCACAAACGGAAGACCGGCCAGTTTACTGCGCGCATGTGTGCTTTGCAAGCATGGCCGCCGCCGCGGGAAGGGCTCTCAGGGCAAAAAAATGGCCTGCAGATCGTTCGCGAATCGCCAGCCCAGCTCCGTTGGCCGCAAGCGCCCGTCGATGTCGTCCAGTAGTCCGCGACCCATTGCCAGGCGCACCCGCGCCTCCACGTCTGCCCAACCGGCACCGGTGCGCGCGGACAGCTGGTCCTTGCGCACGCCTTCGCGCAACCGCAGTTGGTTGAGGAAAAACTCGAAGATGCGTTCAGGCACAGCACTGCTTTGTTCGTGGACAATCGCGTCGCCCGCCACGGCAGCTCGCAGCCACGATTGCGGATGCCGCTGACGGATTCGTCGCAGGACGGTCCCCTCGGAGGGCAGCGTGATCTTGCCGTGGGCACCGGCACCGATACCGATGAAATCGCCATATTGCCAGTAATTCAGATTGTGCCTGCAGCGCCGCCCGGGCCGGGCCCACGCGGAAATCTCGTATTGTTCGAAACCGGCTTCAACCAGGATTTCGGCGCCTTGGCGCTGCATTTCCCATGCCAGGTCATCGTCCGGCAAAGCGGGTGGATCGACGTGGAAGGCCGTGTTGGGCTCCAGCGTCAATTGGTAATGTGAAATATGGGCCGGCTCGCATCGGACCGCCTCGCGCAAGTCTTCCAGCGCCGATTCCAGCGATTGGCCCGGCAAAGCGAACATCAGGTCGATATTGAAGTTCGCGATGCCGGCCCGACGGATCGCGGCGACCGCGCGGTCAATCTCGAGTCGGCCATGAATCCTGCCGATCTTCGCCAGCAGTCGGTCATCGAAACTTTGCACGCCCAACGATACGCGGTTCACCCCCGCGGAGCGGTACGCTTCAAAGCTGTCGTGCTCGGTGGTACCCGGGTTGGCCTCCAGGCTGATCTCCACATCCGGGCTGACCGGCAGTAGCGCGCAGAATCCACTTAGCATGCGCTCGACCTGGCGGGCGCTGAACAGGCTGGGCGTGCCGCCGCCGAAGAAGATACTGTGCACGGGCCGGCCCCAGACCAGCGGCAAATCCTTTTCCAGATCCTTCAGCAAGGCATCGACGTACGCCTCCCGCGGCAAGTCACCCGACGCAGCATGCGAGTTGAAGTCGCAGTACGGGCATTTTCGCACGCACCAGGGCAAGTGCACATACAGGGACAGCGGTGGCAGACTCAAACCGCTGTCGGTATCAGGCGCTGTATTCACGGAGCATCTGATCCACCAGCGCTGCAAGAGCCTTGGCCCGGTGGCTCAGGCGGTTCTTGATTCCCGGCGCCAGTTCCGCCGCCGAACAGCCCTGCCCGGGCACATAGAAAAGCGGGTCGTAACCGAAGCCGCCAGAGCCTGTGGGCGACCGCAGGATTTCGCCGTGCCAGATGCCGGTCGCAATCATCGGCGCCGGATCTTCTGCATGCCGCAACAGGGCCATTGCGCAATAAAAATGGGCGCCGCGCCCCTTGCCGGAAACGTTTTCGAGAGCGGCAAGCAGTTTGCGATTATTGTCCACGGGGCTGGCGGCCGGGCCCGCAAAGCGCGCCGAGCGGATTCCAGGACGGCCCTGCAGCGCCGCCACGACCAGGCCGGAATCGTCGCCCAGCGCAGGCAGGCCGGTATGGCGAGCCGCGTGGCGGGCCTTGATCAAGGCATTTTCGACGAAGCTCAGACCGTCTTCGGCGGCTTCGGACACATCCCACTCGCTTTGCGCATGCACCGCCCAATGATACGGTGCCAGGATCGCGCGGATTTCGCTCAGCTTGCCGGGGTTCCCGGTTGCCAGCACCACGCGGCCTCCGGCAGCATCCGACTCAGTCACTGAGCGCCCGCATCTGCACGTTCATCAACTGCCGAATACCTGTCTCGGCCAGGTCGACCATCCGGTCCAATTCGTCACGTCGAAAGGCGTGTCCTTCGGCCGTTCCCTGCAACTCGATGAACGCACCGCCATCGTTCATGACCACGTTCATATCCGTCTCCGCGCTGGAATCCTCTAGGTAATCCAGGTCGAGCAAAGGCGCATTGGCACAAATCCCCACCGAAACGGCGGCTACCTGCCCGTGCATGGGGTCCTTGCGGATCATGTTTTCGCGCAGCAGCCAGCGGCATGCATCGACCAGCGCGACGTAAGCACCGGTAATGGCCGCAGTGCGCGTGCCGCCGTCGGCCTGAATCACATCGCAATCCAGCGTGATGGTGCGTTCACCCAGAGCATCGCGGTCGACGACGGCGCGCAGTGAGCGGCCGATCAGGCGCTGGATCTCAAGCGTTCGGCCGCCCTGCCTGCCCCGGGTCGCTTCCCGCGACATGCGGCTGCCGGTCGATCGCGGCAACATGCCATACTCGGCAGTGATCCAACCGGTCCCCTTGCCGCGCAGGAACGGCGGCACCCGGTTTTCGACCGAGGCGGTACACAGCACCCGGGTCTCGCCACAGGAAATGAGGACAGAACCCTCGGCGTGACGCGTGTACTGGCGCCTGATGGTAACTTCTCGCAGTTCGTTCGGCTGCCTGCCGCTGGGTCTCATGGGTGTATGCCTCGATTGCTTTGGAAATCGCGCAGCGGTTCAAGCACCGCTGACTCGCAGATGATTTGCCGGTACCATTGTGCCAATTGACGAGCCGGCCAACAATCGCGGCCTGCATTCCTTCACCGACCATAAGGACGCCTTCGCATGATTCGCAGTATGACAGGCTTTGCCAGCGCCGAGCGCGAATACGATTTCGGGCGCCTGGCGTGGGAATTGCGCTCGGTCAATCACCGTTACCTCGAGATCGGCTTTCGTGTCCCGGAGGAATTCCGCGTAATCGAACCGGGCATTCGCCGCACCCTCGGTGAGCACCTGGGGCGTGGCAAAGTGGACGCGGTGCTGCGTTTCTCGCCGACGGCCGGGCGCTACGGCGGCGGCCTGGTCCTGAATGAACAGCGGGCCCGCTCACTGCTCGCACTGCATGCCCGGCTGCGCGAAACCAGCGAGCAAGACCAGGAACCGAACCTGCTGGCGATTATGCGCTGGCCCGGCGTCGTAGCCGAGGAGTCACCAGACCCGCAACCGCTGCACGCCGCGGCGCTGGAACTGCTGCCGGAGGCAGCGGTTGGCCTGCAGCAAGCCCGAGCGCGCGAGGGTGCCCAGATGGAGGTCGCCATCCGCGAGCGGCTGGCCAGCGTCGAAGCGCGGGTCGGGCAACTGCGCACCTGGTTACCCGAAATTCGAGAAAATTTGCGACGGAAGCTGCTGACCCGTATCGGCGAACTGCAGCAGCCGCTGGATCCCGGCCGGCTCGAGCAGGAAGTGGCTTTCCTGGCCCAGAAGATCGATGTCGACGAGGAACTCGACCGGCTCGCCGCGCACATCCGCGAGGCGCGTGTCGTACTCGGCATGGATGAACCCGTGGGTCGCCGGCTGGACTTCCTGATGCAGGAATTCAACCGTGAATCGAACACCCTCAGCTCCAAGTCCGTCGATGAGCGCACCACCCAGGCCGCAGTCGATCTGAAGGTGTACATCGAGCAGATGCGGGAACAGGTGCAGAATATTGAATAAGCCGAAACTTTTTGTCGTGGCAGCCCCTTCCGGGGGTGGGAAAACCAGCCTGATCCAAGCCTTGCTCGACGCCGACGAAGGTGTCCGATTATCTGTCTCCTACACAACGCGACCACCGCGGCCCGGTGAGCGCGACGGCGTGCACTATCACTTCATCGACGAAGACCTCTTCTCGGAACTGGTCGCCCGGGATGCTTTCCTCGAGTACGCCTCCGTATTCGATCACCGCTACGGAACCAGCCGCGAAACGGTCGAACACCAACTGCGGCAAGGCCACGACGTGATCCTCGACATCGACTGGCAGGGTGCGCGCCAGATCCGGATTTCCTTTCCCGCCTGCGTTTCGGTTTTCATCCTGCCTCCGTCCCTGGAAACGCTGCGCCGGCGGTTGGAAAATCGTGGGCAGGACAGCAACGAGGTCATCGAAAAGCGCATGCAAAGGGCCCGTGCCGAGATTGCGCACTGGGATGAGTTCGACTTCCTGATCGTCAATGACGATTTCGGCGAAGCGCTGGCCGATCTGCAGTCAATCATTCACGAGGGAAAGCTGCAGCGACGAGACCAGGAAAAAAGATACGTCAAGATTCTGGCGGACCTCCTTGAAAACGGATAATATGAACGGTTCAGTCTGCGGCTGGGGTCCTTGCATCAACGGCCGTCCGCAGTGAATAAACCCCGATTTCATGGAAAAAACATGGCCAGAATTACCGTAGAAGATTGCCTCGACAAAATCGACAACCGTTTCGAACTGGTGCTGACGGCCACCAAGCGGGCGCGCCAGGTCGCCCATGGTGCCGAACCGATGGTCGAGGAAGAAAACGATAAACCCACCGTGATCGCGCTGCGCGAAATCGCCGCCGGTTTGATCGACCTCGAGCGCGTCGATATGATCCAGGCCAAAATCGAGGCAGCGGAAGTATTCGAGACCCGTTACGAGGAAGACGATCTGGCGCCGTGAACCGCTGATTGCGGCAACAGACAGGCTTAGATCACAGGGCCCATGCAGGCAGCAACTGGATACCCGGAACCCGTCCTCAAGCTCAGGGACCTGCTCAATACATACCTCGCTCCTGACAAGGTCGCCATCGTCCTGGCGGCCTTCGAGGTAGGTGAATCCGCTCACCGAGGCCAGCAGCGCAAGACGGGCGAAGCCTATATATTCCATCCCGTAGCCGTGGCCCAGATTTTGGCCAATATGCGCATGGATCATGAAAGTATCGCAGCAGCGATACTGCATGACACCATTGAAGATACCCCGCTGAGTTGGCAGGACATCGAGCAGCAGTTCGGCAGTGAGATTGCCGATCTGGTCGAGGGTGTCACGAAGCTCGATAAAATGAAATTTCGCACCCGCACCGAAGCCGATGCCGAGAGCTTCAGGAAATTGATGCTCGCGATGTCGCGCGACCTGCGCGTGATCTTCATCAAGCTCGCCGATCGACTGCACAACGTGCGCACACTGGAAAGCATGGCGCCGCAATCGCGCCGACGCATCGCCCGGGAAACTCTGGAAATCTACGCCCCGATCGCAGACCGGCTGGGCATGAACAGCATGAAGCACGAGCTGGAGGACATGGGTTTCGCCAACCTCTATCCGTGGCGTTACCGCACCATCAACGAACACCTGGAAAAGATGACCGGCCATCGCCAGGAAATTGTCGAAAACATCATGGAGACCCTGCGCCAGAAAATGAACAAGGCAGACGTGCCCTGTCGGATTTCGGGCCGCCAGAAATCTCCTTACAGCATTTACAAGAAGATGCTTTCCAAGGACCTGTCGTTCTCGGAAGTGACCGATTTTTACGCGTTCAGGATCATCACCGACACCGAAACCCATTGCTACCAGGCACTGGGCGTCGTACACAGCATCTATCCCCCCAAGCCGGAGCGCTTCAAGGATTTCATCGCCCTGCCCAAAGCCAACGGTTACCAGTCGCTGCACACCATCCTCAAAAGCCCCTATGGCCTGCCCGTCGAAATCCAGATCCGGACCGAGGAAATGGACGTGATGGCCAGCAAAGGCGCCGCCGCTCACTGGAGTTACAAGACTGGCGAAACGGCGACCGACACGGCACCCGGCTCAGCCCAGGTGCGCGCGCGTGAATGGCTGATGCAACTCGTGGACGTCCAGCGCCACACGGGTGATTCGCTCGAGTTTCTCGATCACGCCAAATCCGATCTTTTTCCGGATGAGATCTTTGTTTTTACCCCCAAAGGCAAGATCATCGACCTGAAGAAAAACGCCACTGCGCTGGACTTCGCCTACGCGATCCATACCGGTGTCGGCAACCACACGGCCAAAGCACTGGTCGACAATACCGAAGTGCCGCTCTCGACCCACCTGGCGAGCGGACAGACGGTAAAAATCCTGACCGATCCAAAAGTTCAGCCCAAACCCGAGTGGCTGGAATTTGTAGCCACTGCCCGCGCCCGCACAGCCATTCGCCATTACCTGAAAAGCCTGCGACAGGAAGACACCGTCGCGCTTGGCCTGAGGTTGCTGGAAAAAGCGTTGAATGCCCGCGGCTGCTCGCTCGAGCAGATTCCGGAGGCGCGCTGGGAACAGTTCCTGAGGGAAAACCACCTCGAGCGCCAGGAAGACCTGTTCCACGACCTGGCACTCGGCTCCACGCTGGC
>JAVVFH010000119.1:0-10580 GCA_032250585.1 Lysobacterales bacterium | reverse complement strand
CACCCGGCAACGACGCCGCCATCGGCGGTCTCAAGGTGGTTACCGAAAACGGCTGGTTCGCCGCGCGGCCGTCGGGTACCGAAGACATCTACAAAATCTACGCAGAGAGTTTCCGCGACCGCAACCACCTGCAGGCCATCCAGGAAGAAGCCCGAAACATCGTCTCGCAAGCGCTGCAGTCGTAACCTCAGGCGGCGCGCCCCGACTCCTTTTCGGCCTCACTTTCCAGCTCGTCCTCGTAGATGACCGACGCGGTCTGGGTCGAGGCCAGCGAATCGGCAAACGGCAGATGCTCTTCTTCCGGCGCCGTGGCCTGTCGCGGAATGCGCAGCACGACGTACATCGCCAGCACGGTATGCACCAGCGCGCCGAACAGGTACAGCCCGCCGGGACCGACGAACTTCATCGCCGCCGGGGCCAGGAAGGGCCCGACGATGGCGCCCACGCCGTACATCAGCAGCAGGCCGCTGGACACCATCACGTATTCGTCCGAACTGGCGTGGTCGTTGGCGTGTGCCACCGAGACTGCGTAGATCGGAAAGGCCACCGCGCCCCAGGCTGCGCTCAGCAGCATCATGATGATGATCGACACGCCGGCGAACAGCCAGATCGCGAGGCCGACCACGACGCCCGCAAAGGCGGAAAACACGATCACCCAGCGCCGGTCGACGCGGTCCGAGAAGCGCCCGAGCGGCCACTGGCCAAGCGCGCCGCCGAGCACCGCCGCTGTCATGAACCAGGCCGCCAGCGAAATGTCAACGTGGTAGCCGGCCACGAAAACGGGTGCCAGCGCCCAGAACGAGCCATTGGCCAAACCGGCGGCCAGGCAGCCCAGCAGGCCGACCCGGGAGATCTTCCACAGACGGCGGATATCGAGTTTGACACGCGTTTCGGGCTGCGCGGGGCTCGAAACCACGAACAGCACCACCGGCAGCGCGGCGATCGAAACGATGGCCGAAGCAATGGCGAACAGGGCCATCTCGCGCGGGTCGTACAGCAGCAGCATCATTTGGCCGGCGGCCAGCACCGTCAGGGTGATCAGGGTATAGGCCGAAAACACCAGGCCGCGATTCTGGTTGGTCGCCTTCTCGTTCAGCCAGCTCTCGATCACCACGTACAGCACCGCGAAGCAGTAGCCGGAAACCAGCCGCAGCAGCAGCCACAGCCAGGCCTCCACAACCAGGCCATGCAGCAGCGGGCTGGCCGATGCCAGCGCGGTCATCGCCGCGAACACACGGATGTGTCCGACCCGGCGGACCAGGACCGAGCCGCGCAGGCAGCCCAGCGTAAAACCGAGGAAATAGGCACCGCCCATCAGGCCGATGCTGAAGGTGGAGAAGCCTTCCAGCGCCGCCCGAACCGGCAACAGGGTGCCCTGCAAACCCTGGCCCGTCAGTAAAATCGCCACGCCCAGCAACAACGGCGCGACCGGTGTCAGTGCCCTGATCATTTCCAGTCTTGATCGCTTGAGAAGGGAAGGCTTTAATATACCGGATCGGCCAGGGCCTGTTAACACAACGCGGGCTCCCGAAGAAGTGCCCCGTTTTTCCCTGGCCAGGAGACGGAGAACAACAATGCACAATCCCGGATGGTTCCTTACCCGCAGCTCCAGGCTACGCTACAGCACCGGTGCCCTCGCCTATTTCGCGCAGGGCATTCCCGCCGGCCTGCTGCACATCGCCGTGCCTGCCTGGCTCTCGACGCTGGGCGTCGGGGCCCAGGGCATCGCCAATTACCTGGGCATCATCATGCTGCCCTGGGCCTTCAAGCTGGTCGTCGGGCCGCTGATGGACCATTTCGAATTTCTGCCGATGGGCAAGCACCGCCCCTGGGTCATCGTGGCCCAGGCCGGGATGGTGCTGAGCCTGCTGGCCCTCGCCCTGGTTGACGATCCCGTCGGTCAACTTGGCTTGCTGACCGCCATCGGTTTCCTGATCAATGCCTTCACGGCAACCCAGGACGTGGCGGTGGACGGCATGTCCATCAATCTCACGCCGGTCGAGGAAGAGGGCCGGCTGAACGCCTTCATGAGCTTCGGTAAATCCGCCGGCTGGGCCGTCACCGCGGCGGTGACCGGCACCCTGCTGGCAGTTTTCGGCCTCCAGTTGACCGGCCTGGTCTGCGGCCTCGGCGCGGCGACCGTTTTCATTTACCTGCTGCTGGTCCGCGAGCGGCCCGGAGAACGGCTGCTGCCCTGGTCGAAGGGCCAGGCCTCGCCGCGCAACGAAGCGCCGCCCTCCTTCCGGCAGGTGTTTTCCGACGTCAACCACCTGTTGTGGACGCGCGCCAGCATCGTCATCATGATCATTATGTTTCTCGACGGCCTGGTGGGCGGCTACGGCCGCGCGCTGATGCCCGTGGCCGCCGTTCAGGTTTTCGATTTCACAACCCCCCAGTGGTCCGAGCTGAACGCCGTCATGGGCCTGGCCGGTGCAGTGGCCGCGCTGGCGCTGGGCCCGTTCATCGACCGCTTCGGAGCGAAGAAAATTCTCGGCCTGACGATCTTCCTGACCGGCGTGCACGCCTTCTTGCTGGCCGGTTCGCAGGAACTGTGGAGCAACAGCAGCTACGTGCTGGTGATGATGTCCCTGTGGATCCTGCTGATGCCGATCATCATGGTCTGTGCGCTGGCGCTGGCGATGAGCATCTGCAGCGCGGCGGAATCGGCCACGCAGTTCGCGATCTACATGTCGGTTTCCAACATGGGCGCTACCATCGGCTCGTTTTTTTACGGCGCGGTCGCCGAGCACACCAGCTGGGCACAAAACTACGCGCTCAAGGGCTTCCTGATCTTCCTGCTGCTGCTGACCCTCTTTCTGTACCGCAGCAACGGGCATCCCCAAGACCTGCTGGAAAGCAAGGCAGCCTGATCGAACCCGGCTCTGCCCGGGCTGCAAACCGCGATCAATCCGACCCGCCCCACGATGGTGCAGCGGCCCGGCAAATCCGCTATTCTAGCGGTCCGCCCCCTGCCGGAATTTCTTCCCGAACCAGGTTCACCAGACCGGAGCCCACGCCCATGCATTCACGATCGTTCTTCAAACCGCTGCTCATTTCCACCCTGCTGTTCATGGCCCTCGCCATCGCGGGAACCGGGCTGCAGGCGGCCACCGACACCGACAAACTCGAAGGTCTCGAGTGGCGGCTGGTCGGCCCTTACCGCGGCGGGCGCGTGACGGCTGTGACCGGCGTCCCGGGCAAACCCAACCTGTATTACATGGGCGCCACCGGCGGCGGCGTCTGGAAGACAGAGAACGCGGGCACGACCTGGGAGAACCTCTCCGACGGGCACTTCAAAGTCGGCACCATCGGCGCCGTGGCGGTTGCCGAATCCGATCACAACGTGATCTACGTCGGCACCGGCGAGTCGCCAATCCGCGGCGTGACCACCAGCCACGGCGACGGCGTCTGGAAATCCACCGACGCGGGCAAGACCTGGGTTCACCTCGGCCTGAAAGAGAGCGGGCAGATTTCGCGCGTGCGCGTGCACCCGAAGGACCCGGACATCGTTTACGTGGGCGTGCAGGGCCAGATCTGGGGTCCGAACGAGGAGCGCGGCGTGTTCCGCAGCACTGACGGCGGCGAGACCTGGGAGCATGTACTGAAAGTCAGCGCGAATACCGGCGCATCCGATCTTGCGATGGACCCGACCAATCCGCGCATCCTTTACGCAGCCATGTGGAACCATGGCCGCAAGCCCTGGTTCATCCACTCGGGCGGCACCGACGGCGGCATCTTCAAGTCGGTCGACGGCGGCGACAATTGGGAGAAGCTGGGCGGCGGGCTGCCGGAAATGATCGGCAAGATCGGCGTCGACGTCTCGGCCAGCAACCCCCAACGGATCTACGCCATCATCGAGGCCGAACCGCAAAAGGGCGGCCTGTGGCGCAGCGACGACGCCGGCGAGACCTGGTCGTTGATCGACGGCCACCGGGTGCTGCATTCGCGCGCCTGGTACTACATCCACATCAAAGCCGACCCGGTGGATGAAAACACCGTCTACGTGCTGAACGTCCCGCTGATGAAGTCCGTCGACGGCGGCGCGACCTGGGAGAAAATACAGACACCCCACGGCGACCATCACGACCACTGGATCAACCCCGCCGACAACCGCAACATGATCAACGGCAACGACGGCGGCGCCACCATCACCTTCGACGGCGGCAAGACCTGGTCCAGCATCATGAACCAACCGACCGCACAGTTTTACCGAGTGGTAACCGACAACCAGGTGCCCTTTCGCATCTATGGCGGCCAACAGGACAATACGACGGTCGCCATCGCCAGTCGCAGCCTCTACGGCGGCATCGGCGAGGCCGACTACTTCGACGCCGGCGGCGGCGAGAGCGCGCACATCGCCTTCGACCCCGACGCCCCGCGGCTGATCTACGCCACCACCATCAATGGCACACTGACCGAATACGACCATCAGACCGGCCTGCAGCGCTACATCATTCCCTACCCGGAACTGGTTTACGGCAAGGACGCGCGCGACCTCAAGTACCGCACCAACTGGAACGCGCCGGTAGCGGTTTCGCCGCACGACCCGTCGATCATCTACTACGGCACGCAACTCGTGCTGCGCAGCAATGACCGCGGCGCGACCTGGACCGAGATCAGCCCCGACCTGACCCGCAACGACCCGGCCAAACAGGGCCGCAACGGCGGCCCGCTGACTCCCGAAAACGTCGGCGCCGAGTTCTACAACACACTGTTCTACATCGTCGAATCCCCGCACGAGCCCGGTCACATCTGGGTCGGCAGCGACGACGGCCTGCTGCACCTGACGCGTGACGGCGGCGGCGAGTGGGAGGACGTTTCGCCGCCGCACGAAGGCAAATACAGCGACGAGGCGATGATCAACGCCATCGAGATCAGCCCGCACGACCCCGCTACGGTCTACCTGGCTGTCGCAGGCTACAAGCTCAACGATTTCAGCCCGTACATCTACAAGACCACCGATTACGGCAAGCGCTGGAAGCGCATCGACAAGGGCCTGCCCGAAGACACCTTCGTGCGTGTCGTGCGCGAGGACCCGCGGCGCAAGGGTCAGCTCTACGCCGGCACCGAGGCGGGCCTGTTCGTGTCCTTCGACGATGGCGACAACTGGCAGCCGTTGAACCTGAACCTGCCGCCGGTGCCAATTACTGACCTGGACATCCGCCACGACTCACTGGTGGCGGCCACCCAGGGCCGCGGTTTCTGGGTGCTCGACCACCTGTTCCTGGCACGCGAGGCCGCCACCGGGCTGGGAACGGAGCCGCTGCAGATCTTCGCGCCGGAAGAAACCGTGATGCTGCGCTCGCGCGGCGGCAAGCCCGGGCCCTTCGAGGCCAGCAATTCCGAAGCCGGCGTGCCGCTTTACTATTACCTCGAAGAGGAGCCCACCGAGCCGCTGAGCATCGAGATTCTCGACCGCGACGGCAAACTCCTGCGCCGTTACTCCAGCGAAGAGAGCGATTTCGAGCGCTGCCTGCTGCACAACGAGGATCCGCGCCTGCCCTATGACCCGGAGTATCCCGCGACCGCAGCCGGCCTCAACAAATGGCACTGGGACGGCAAGCGCCAGGGCTTCACCTGCGTGGAAGACATCACGCTGTTCGCCGGGCTCGACGGCCCGAGCGTGACGCCGGGTGAATACCGGGCACGCATCCTGGCCGGCGAGCGCAGCAGCGAGGTGGCTTTCGCGCTGGCGATGGACCCGCGGGTCACGGCTTCCGACGCGCAAATCCAGGCCTGGGCGGCACGGCTGGACGAAACGGCCGACCTGCTGGAAAGCGTACTGCAAGGCCTCGGCGAACTGCGCCAGTCGGAACGCCAGATCGAGCAGTTGATGGCGGGCTATCCCGCTGAAGACCAACTGCAGGCGGCCGGCCAGGCCGCACTGCAGGCCATCGAAGCCTGGGACCACCAGGTGATCCAGCCGCTGCACCAGACCTACGAAGACGAGGACGCCTGGGAAACCATGCTCGCCGGCCAGGTACGCAGGCTGCTGGACGTGATCGATTCCAGCGGTGCGCCGGTCACCGCCGGCTCGCTGGAGCGCCTGGGCGACCTGCAGGCGGTCTGGTCGGTGCTGCAGGCCGAGCTGCGCGCCATCCGCAGGGACCACATCGAGCCGATCAACGCCTGGGCCCGCGAGCGCGGCATTCCGCACGTCGCGATTCCCGAAATCTAATATTTATACCAGTCATCGACCGCCTGCGCGAAACGCCCGGGCGCCGCGGGATCCATGCGCAGGTAGAGCGAGGGCTCGATCAGTTCGAGTTCCATCACCAAAAAATCGTCCTCGGCATCGCGCACGAAATCAATGCGGGCATACAGCGGGGTCGGCGCGAGCGTCGCCAGCGCCGCTCGCCCGCGCTCGAGCAGCAGCGGCGAGGGCGCGGCGACGAGGATGTCCGCACCGCGCTCTTCCTGGGAGCGAAACTCGCCCGCCACCGGCACTTTCAATATGGCGTGGCTGAAGGCGCCGTTGAAGTAGAACAGCGAGTATTCCCCTTCGCTGATGACCCGCGGCATGAAGGGCTGCAGCATGCAGGCGCGCCTGCGAAAGCGTTCGGCGATCTGCTGCAGGCGCGCCGCCGGGTCCGAGCGCAGCAGGCGGTACGCGTCTTCGCCGTTGGCCCCTACCACCGGCTTGACCACGACTTCATCCACGCCCAGGCGATCGAAAGCGCACCCCAACCGCACGGCGTCGAGGTTTTCCTCCCACAGGCTCGGAACGGTGCCAATACCCCTGCCCTGCAGATCCCGCAGATAAGTCTTGGCCAGATTCCAATGGATGAGATCCAGCGGGTTGGCCAACCGGGACTGCCATTCGATTTGCGCAAGCACTTCCAGGAACGCCGGCACGTCGTTCCAGTAATCCCAGGTGGAGCGGATCACGACCGCGTCGAAGTCGCTCCAGGGAATGTTTTCCTGGCGCCAGGAAAGCGTTGCAATCCGCCAGCCGATCGCCGCCAGCGGCGCGATGGCGAGCGCGTCGTCGATGACGAAATCGCCGGTCTCGTCGAGGGTCAAAAAAGCCGCGTTTTTCATCCGCGCATGATAACCCGCCGGCGCGCTTTTCGAAGCCTGCTATCGGTCCTGCCTCCCTGCGGCATATCATAGGCAGTATGTGGGATTACCTGCTTTCGCTGATCACCGTTTACCTGCTCGTCGCCCTCGTCGGCGGCGTCCACGTGCTGCTGTACAAGCGCAACTCACGCTCGGCCTTCGGCTGGTTGGGCCTGATCATCCTGTTTCCTATTGCCGGCGCACTGCTGTACGCGCTGTTCGGCGTGAACCGGGTGCGCCGCAAGGCACGTCGGATTTCACTGCGGGTGGGGCACGAGGGGGGCTACCGGGAACCCAAGCCGGCTTCCGCGAGCGGTGCGCGCCTGGAACACGTCGGCCGGAACGTCACGCGGCTGGAGCTGATGCCCGGCAACCGCGTCAGCATCTGCCACAACGGCGAGGAGGCCTTCCCGTCGATGCTGGAGGCCATCGACGCGGCGCGGCGCGAAGTTTTGCTGAGCTCCTACATTTTCGACAACGACGCGACCGGCCGGGCATTCACCGATGCGCTGGCCCGGGCCCGGCAGCGCGGCTGCCGGGTCTGCGTGCTCATCGACGACGTCGGCATCCGCTACAGTTTTCCCACCATCGTGCGCGAGCTGAAGAAACAGGGACTGTCGTTCCGACGCTTCATGCCGCTGCAGCTTGTGCCGCCGCAACTGAGCATCAACATGCGCAACCACCGCAAGCTGCTGATCGCCGACCGGCGCGTGACCTTCGCCGGCGGCATGAACATAGGCGACCGGCAGCTGTTCCACGGCGCTTCGCGCCACCGCGCCAGCGACCTGCATTTCCGCTTTGACGGGCCCATCAACGCGCAATTTGTCGATCTGTTTGCCGAGGACTGGAAATTCGCCGGCGGCGCCCCGCTGGATGACGGGGCCGACGAGGAACCCGCAAATCAGGCCGCCGGCGAGGCAGCCTGCCGGCTGATACCCGACGGCCCCGACGAAACCCTCGATGCGCTGATGCTGGTCATCATGGGCGCCATCGCCAGCGCGCGCAAACGGGCCTGGATCATGACGCCGTACTTCCTGCCCGAGCGCCAGATGATGGGCTGCCTGCAGGCGGCGGCACTGGCCGGCGTCGACCTGCAGGTGATGATCCCGCAACGCAACAACTGGCCGTTGGTGCAGTGGGCGCTGCAGCACAATATGGCCGAAATGCTGGACCTGGGTGTGCGCATCCTGCAGCACCCGCCGCCGCTGGCGCACAGCAAATGTCTGCTCGTCGACGACGAGTATGCGCTGGTCGGCTCCGCCAACCTCGACCCGCGCAGCCTGCGCCTCAATTTCGAACTGGGCATCGAGGTCTTCGACCCCATGCTCAATCAAGAGCTGGCCGCCCATTTCGAACACAATGCCGCCGACTGCATTCCTTATACACAGGAAATGCTCCGTGCGCGCCGCACGCTGGTCCGTTTACGGGATGCCGGCGCGGCCCTGTTCGGACCGTATCTCTGACCCCGACCACAGTTCGTGCAGCAACCGCGCTGAATCTGCGGTAAATCAAACCGCGGCGTCCGGTTCTCGATCAAGAACCGCTTGAGCCCGGTCACGCTGAACGAGATTTCGCAACTGTCCCTGGACGGCAGGGCGATTGCCAGGAAGCACGTACAGGTCGCCGTGGACGCCGCAGAGACGGTCCCCCTCGAGGCCCTCTGCGCCGATGCCCCGGTCGATTTCCCGCTCGGAACGGAGCTGACCTTCCTGCTCGATATCGAACCGCTCGGCGAGGAACAGCACGACATCGAAATCTGCTTTGCAACCCAGTCTTACGGTGAACTGAAGCTGTCCGTGCGGGATCACCCGCGCAGCGCCCGGCGCGACCCCGACGCGATTCCCCGGGAACGGCGCGACGATTACAGCGCGGCGGTCATCCAGCAGCGCCGGTCTTTCATCGAGTCAAAAAGCGGTGCCCGGCTCGAACACGTCAGCCGTTATTCCATCGACCCGGCCGTGACGCGTGGAAACATTGAGCACTTCACCGGCGTAGCCCAGGTGCCGCTCGGTTTCGCCGGACCGCTGCGGGTGCATGGCGAACACGCCCGTGGCGAGTTCTACGTGCCGCTGGCGACCAGCGAGGGCACGCTGGTGGCCTCCTACAACCGCGGTATGAAAGTGTTGCACCGCAGCGGCGGAGTCAAGTGCGCGGTGGTTGGCGACGCCATGCAGCGCGCACCGGTTTTCATCTTCGAAGACGCGTCACAGGCCCGGCGTTTTGCCGACTGGGTGGCCCTTCATACCGACGGCATCCGCGAAGCCGCCGAAGCCACCGACCGTTTCGTGCGCCTCAAGCACGTGGATTACTACCTGTCGAACAAGTTCGCCTTCCTGCGCTTCAATTTTACCACCGGCGATGCCGGCGGCCAGAACATGGTGGGCAAGGCGACCTTCGCCGCCTGCAACTGGATACTCCAGGCTTTCGACGATTTTGCGATACAGCGGTTCTACCTGGAATCGAATTTCGCCACCGACAAAAAAGCTTCGATGATCAACATGATGCGTACCCGCGGCAAGCGCGTGACCGCCGAAGTGGTGATCGATCGCGAGGCGCTCCTGGAGATCATGGATGCCGATACCGAAGCACTCTACGAGCATTCCCGCGTCGCCAGCATCGCCACGATGCTGTCGGGCGCGAACAACAACGGCTGCCACGCCGCCAACGCAATCACCGCGATGTTCCTGGCCTGCGGACAGGATGTGGCCAATGTTGCCGAGTCGTCGGTCGGCCTGCTGTACACCGAACTGACCCCCGAGAAGAACCTGTACATGTCGATCACGCTGCCGTCGCTGATCGTGGCCACCGTCGGCGGTGGCACCGGCCTGCCAACGCAGCGCGAGTGCCTGCAGACATTGGATTGCTATGGCGTGGGCAAGGTCTACAAGTTTGCCGAGATCGTCGCCGGCACCGTGCTGGCGGGCGAGATTTCGCTGGCCGCGGCGATCTCGTCGCTTGACTGGGTGTCCAGCCACGAGCAACTCGGGCGCAACGACCCGGGTAAATGATCCGGGTAAATGATCAGGGCGGTGAGTTCAGCCGGAGCTGTTCCCGTTCCTCTCCTCCCGCCTCGAGAAAATTCACCAGGTTGCTGATCGAGACGTCGTTCTTCAGCAGCAATTTGCTGAAGGCATTGATACAGGCCTGCGCGCTGGCGCCGGGGAAGCGTTCCAAAAATTCGCGCCGGAAAACGCGAAACTCGGCGTAGGCACAGAGTTTGCCGTGATTGAAGCGGCCGGCTTCGCCGAGCAATGCGGCAAAGCGCGGCTTGGCAAGCAGCCTCCGGTACTCGGCCGGCGCCAGCCGGTACATCAGTTCCACGAACTCCCCGGCATGGACGAGCACCCGCGGCTGGACGCCCTGCAGTTCCCGGTTTGGCGATGTATCTTCCATGCCGGGGAGGATACGCGTTAGCCGTCGTCGCGCGCCACCGGCACCATGATGTGCGCATACGGCGAGTCGCCCCACATCACGTAGGGGCCGCCACTGGACGGATCATCGCTAATGCCCTTGAGCAATTC
>JAVVFH010000118.1:0-10600 GCA_032250585.1 Lysobacterales bacterium | reverse complement strand
CGCACCACCAGAGCGCGGGCGGCCTGCTCGCGGGCTTGCCCGACGCTGGCCGCCCGGTGGTTGCGCGCCTCTCGATGAATTTCTTCGGCACTGATGATCCGGTCGTTGACCCGCAGAACGGGCACCGGCCCGGTCGTTTCGGTTTGTTGGCTTCGCTTCATTGCCCTGACTCAGTGCTGCCTTACCACCTGGTATTTGCGGCGAGTATAAGCCCAGGGCCAGCTCCAGACATGCACCAGGCGGCTGAACGGGAAAGCGGTAAACATGACCATTCCCAAGAAGACATGGATTCTGTAGGTCCAGTGCGCGGTCAGAATATAGTCGTGCGCACCCGAGCGGAAGGTCACGATGTGCTGCGCCCAGTGCGCCAGTGCCTGCATCGTGGCGCCGTCAAGGTGTTCGAACGACTGGATGATGGTGCCCAGACCGGTGACCAGCTGCAACCAGATCAGGCAAATGATGAACGTGTCCATCGGCGCGCTGTTGGCGCGGACGTCGACCACGAACAGGCGCCGCCACAGCAGGTAGCTGAGGCCGTACAGGCATACCAGTCCGGCGGCGCCACCCGCCACCATCGCCAGCAGCTGTTTGGTCGGGGCCGTCAGCCCCAGCCCCTGGTACAGCCAGGTGGGTGTCAGCAAACCGGCCAGGTGACCGAAAAACAGCAGCAGGATGGCCACGTGGAACGCCAGGCTGGCCCATCGGAAGCGGGGTGACTTTGGCGTCAGCATCTGGCTTGACATCGCCCGCCAGGTGTATTGGCCGCGCTCGAAGCGCAGGATCGAGCCGAACAGGAAAATGGTGCCAGCCACGTAGGGGTACACGCCGAAAATGAGCTGGTTGACGTAGTATTCCATAGCTTTTCTACCTCCGTTTCCCGGACGCGGTCCGGGCGAAGTCCGCAGGTTCTTCGAGGATGCGTACGGGGATCGCCAATCCGGACGCCGGGGTTTGCGGGTACGCGGCGGCGCAGGCCGCTGATGGATCGGCCTTACCCGCGAACGTGACGGCTTCTTCGGCCCATATTTCATCCATCTTTTCGATGGTTTCGTCGGGCCCTTCGGTGGCCGCCATGCGCCGCAGCTGCTCGGCCTCGGCCGGACTGCCGACCAGCGCTTCCAGCGCTTCGAACAGCAGCGCGTAATCCGAGCCGCGTTCCGCCAGGCGCGCGCCGAGCAAGACGATCACCGCCATCGCGTCACCCAGCAGCACCTGCGCCTCCGAATTGGGCCGGGTCGAGAGGTACTCCAGCATCAGGGGCAGGTAATCGGGCAGTTCGCGGGCCGCCAGTTCCAGGCCGCCTGCGCGATAGAGTTCGAGCAGGTCCACCATGGCCTGGCCGCGATCGCGCGATTCGCCGTGCACGTGCTCGAACAGGTGCAGCGACAAGGCCCGGCCGCGATCGAACAGCGCCACATATTGTTCCTGCAGGTCGAACAGGGTTTGCGCCGCAAGCCCGGCCATCAGCTTTTCCAGCCGGGCGACCTGCGGCGGCGGCAGCCGCTTTTCCTCGCTCAGCGCCGCGATCATTTCCGGCAGCGAGTCCAGCAGCGACTGCTCCGGGTAGGCCATCAGCCGCGCAATGATCCGCAAGGTCATGGAATCGCTCATCATCGCCTCCAGGCCTTGTGTTCGGGGGCTTCGCTTTTCTGGCTTTCGCCACTCTTTTCGGCACGGATGGGGAAGAACTTGCGGCGGCTATTGGCCTTGCCGCCGAACACATCCGCATCGGACTGGCCGCTGTAGTCCGGGCCGCTGCCGAAGGTTAGTCCGCAGCCGCCGCGCTCGCTGTAGGCGTCGTAAATCGAGTGGGCGTACTCCCGTTTGTTGCCGGGCACGACGAAACGGTCCTCGTAATCGCCGATGGCCATGTAGCGGTACATGTCCTCGACCGTCTCGACACTCAGGTCAACGCGATCGAGCACCCCGGTGCGCTCCTCGCCGTAGACCTGCCGCCCGCGCATGAAGGCGCGCATCGCCAGCATCCGCTCGAGCGCCAGCACGATCGGCTTTTCTTCACCCGCGGTGAGCAGATTGGCCAAGTAGCGCAGCGGGATGCGCAAGCTCTCGAGATCCGGAATTTCCCCGTTGTGGCCGATCTTGCCGGCCTCGACCGCGGACTGAATCGGAGACAGCGGCGGGCAGTACCAGACCATCGGTAAGGTGCGGTATTCGGGGTGCAGCGGAAAGGCGACTTTCCATTCCATCGCCATCTTGTAGACGGGAGACTTTTTGGCTGCCTCCAGCCAGTCGTGCGGTATACCCTGGCGGCGCGCCTCGGCGATGATTTCCGGGTCGTGGGGGTCGAGGAAAATGTCGAGCTGAGCTTCGTACAAACCCTCGACGCTCGGCGTATTGGCTGCTTCCGCGATGCGGTCGGCGTCGTACAGCAGAACCCCGAGATAGCGAATGCGCCCGACACAGGTTTCGGAGCACACCGTCGGCTGGCCCGCCTCGATGCGCGGATAGCAGAAGGTGCATTTTTCCGACTTGCCCGACTTCCAGTTGTAGTAGATTTTCTTGTAGGGGCAACCCGACACGCACATGCGCCAGCCCCGGCACTTGTCCTGGTCGATCAGCACAATGCCGTCTTCTTCGCGCTTGTACAGCGCGCCGGAGGGGCAGGCCGCCACACAGGCAGGGTTCAGGCAGTGCTCGCACAACCGCGGCAGGTACATCATGAAGGTGTTTTCGAACTGCCCGTAAATTTCCTTCTGCACGCCTTCGAAGTTGTAATCCTTCGAGCGGTGCTCGAACTCAGTGCCGAGGATCTCTTCCCAGTTCGGGCCCCATTCGATCTTCTGCATGCGCTTGCCGGACACCACCGAGCGCGGGCGGGCCGTCGGCATCGTCGGCGCGTCGGGGGCGGCCTGCATGTGCTGATAGTCGTAATCCCAGGGCTCGTAGTAATCCTGGATGGAGGGCATATCCGGATTGGCGAAAATGTTGGCCAGGATGCGCCAGCGGCTGCCCATTTTCGGTTGCAACCGGCCCTTGCCGTCGCGAATCCAGCCGCCGTTCCAGCGCTCCTGGTTTTCCCAGTCCTTGGGATAGCCGATGCCGGGCTTGGACTCGACGTTGTTGAACCAGGCGTAGTGCATGCCCTCGCGGGAGGTCCAGACGTTCTTGCAGGTTACCGAACAGGTGTGGCAGCCGATGCATTTATCCAGGTTCAGGACTTTGCCGATTTGCGCGCGAATTTTCATCCCATCGCCTCCTGTTGCATCGCGTCGGCGACATCGCCGTCGTCCATCCAGTCGACCATGCTCATCTTGCGAACGATGATGAATTCATCGCGGTTGGAACCGACCGTGCCGTAGTAATTGAAACCGTAACTCTGCTGCGCGTAACCGCCGATCATGTGCGTCGGCTTGAGCACCGCGCGCGTCACCGAGTTGTGGATGCCGCCGCGGTTGCCGGTGATTTCCGAACCAGGCGTGTTGACGATCTTTTCCTGGGCGTGATACATCATCGCCATGCCTTCGGGTACCCGCTGGCTGACCACCGCCCGCGCCGTCAGGGCGCCGTTGATGTTGTAGGCCTCGATCCAGTCGTTGTCGACGATGCCGGCTTTGGCCGCGTCGGTTTCGGACATCCAGACGATCGGGCCGCCGCGCGACAGGGTCAGCATCAGCAGGTTGTCGGTGTAGGTGCTGTGGATGCCCCATTTCTGATGCGGCGTCAGGAAGTTCAGCACGATTTCCGGATTACCGTTACCGCGCTGCCCCTCCATCGAGCCGGTGGTCTTGAGGTCGACCGGCGGCTTGTAAACGCACAGCTGTTCACCGAAGGCGCGCATCCAGGGGTGATCCTGGTAGAACTGCTGGCGCCCGGTCAGGGTGCGCCACGGAATCAGCTCGTTGACGTTGGTCCAGCCGGCGTTGTAACAGACCTTTTCCGACTCGATGCCGGACCAGATCGGCGACGAATAAATCTTGCGCGGTTGCGCGACCAGGTCGGCGAAACGGATTTTTTCGCCGGCATGCCCGGCCGCGAGGTGCGCATGGCTGCGCCCGGTGTTGGCCGACAGCGATTCCCAGGCCCGCACGGCCACCGCGCCGTTGGTTTCCGGCGCCAGCATCAGCACGGTTTCACAGGCGTCACGGGCGGAATCGATTTTCGGCCGCCCGGCGCTCGCGCCCTCGCCACGGTGACGGCCGTTGAGGTCGCCCAGGGCGCGCACTTCCTCGCCGGTCTCCCACTGGATGCCCTTGCCGCCATTGCCGAGTTCTTCCATCAGCGGGCCCAGCGAGCGGAACTTCTCGAAGGTCTGCGGGTAATCCCGTTCGACCGCGACGATGCCCGGCATGGTCTTGCCCGGCACTGCTTCGCATTCGCCCTTGCGCCACTGCCGGACGTCGAGCGGCTGCGCCAGTTCGGCCGGCGTGTCGTGCAGCAGGGGCAGCATGACCACGTCGGTCTCGGTGCCGAGGTGGCCGGCGGCCAGTTCGGAGAACCGCCGGGCGATGCCCTTGTAGATCTCGAAATCCGACCGCGACTCCCAGACCGGGTCCACGGCCGCCGTCAGCGGGTGGATGAAGGGGTGCATGTCGGAGGTATTCATGTCGTCCTTCTCGTACCAGGTCGCGGTCGGCAGCACGATGTCGGAGTACATGCAGGTCGTGGACATGCGGAAATCCAGCGTCACCAGCAGGTCCAGCTTGCCGTGCACCGGCGCCCGCCACTTGACTTCCTTCGGGTGGCGGTCGACTTCATCGCCGAGGTCCTTGCCCTGCACGCCGTTCTCGGAGCCCAGCAGGTGGCGCAGGAAGTATTCGTGGCCCTTGCCCGAGGCGCCCAGCAGATTCGAGCGCCAGACGAACAGGTTGCGCGGGAAGTTGGCCGGATTGTCCGGATCCTCGCAGGCAAAACCGAGTTCGCCGCTCCTGATGCTCTCGAGCACGTAGTCCTTGACCTCCTTGCCGGCTTCCTTCGCCGCGCGGCCGACCTCGAGTGGATTGCGGTCGAGCTGCGGCGCGGACGGCAACCAGCCCATCCGTTCGGCCTGCACGTTGTAGTCGATCAGGGCGCCGCTCCATTGCCTCGGATCGGCCAGCGGCGACAGGATTTCGCTCACATCGAGTTTTTCATAGCGCCACTGGTTGGTATGGTTGTAGAAAAACGAGGTGCTGTTCATATGGCGCGGCGGGCGGTGCCAGTCCAGTGCGAAGGCCAGCGGCAGCCAGCCCGTCTGCGGGCGGAGTTTTTCCTGGCCGACATAATGCGCCCAGCCCCCGCCGGAGACGCCGATGCAGCCGCACATCATCAGCATCTTGATGATGCCCCGGTAGCCCATGTCCATGTGATACCAGTGGTTCATGCCCGCGCCGATGACGATCATCGATTTGCCGCGGGTCTGGTGGGCGTTGGCGGCGAACTGGCGCGCGACGCTAATCACCTTTTCGCGCGGCACCCCGGTGATGCGCTCCTGCCAGGCCGGGGTATAGGGCACGTCGTCGTCGAAACTGGCGGCGACGTTGCCTCCGCCCAGGCCGCGGTCGATGCCGTAGTTGGCCGCCAGCAGGTCGAATACCGTCGCAACCCGGGCTTTTTTACCGTCGGCCAGCTCGATGACACGGACCGGTATTTTGCGCCGTTGCACGGGGTCGTGCTCGGTGCGGGCCCAGTGGATGTGTCCGCTGCCGCCGAAATACGGAAAGCCCACCTCGACGACTTCGTCAGCCGTGTCTTTGCGGGTCAGTGCCAGGCGCGTGTCCTGGCCCTCGGCTGTGCGAGCTTCGAGGTTCCAGTTTTTCTCCTTTTCGCCCCAGCGAAAGCCGATCGAGCCATGCGGCACGACGATGCGGTCGCTGTCTTCGTCGAAGGCCAGCGTCTTCCACTCGGCGTTGTTCTGCTGGCCGGCGTCGCCGACCAGGTCCGAGGCGCGCAGGTAACGGCCCGGCACCCGGCAGCCCTCGTGCTCGTCGAGCAGCACCAGCATCGGCAGGTCGGTGTAGCGGCGCACGTAATCGTCGAAGTATTCGCTCTTGCCCTCGAGGTGCCATTCCTTGAGGATCACGTGGCCCATGGCCATGGCCATGGCCGAGTCGCTGCCCTGTTTCGGGTTGAGCCAGATGTCGCCGAACTTGGTGGCCTCGGCATAGTCTGGCGACACGGTGACCGTCTTGGTCCCCCGGTAGCGCGCCTGGGTCATGAAATGGGCATCGGGGGTGCGCGTTTGCGGCACGTTCGAGCCCCACATCATCAGGAAGGTGGAATTGAACCAGTCGGCCGATTCGGGCACGTCGGTCTGCTCGCCCCAGGTCTGGGGGCTGGAAGGTGGCAAATCGCAGTACCAGTCGTAGAAACTCAGGCAGGTGCCGCCGATCAGCGACAGGTAACGGGTACCGGCCGCATAGGAAACCATCGACATGGCCGGAATCGGCGAAAAGCCGACGACCCGGTCGGGACCCCAGCGCTCGATGGTGTGCACATTGGCCGCGGCGATGATCTCGTTCACCTCTTCCCAGTTGGCACGTACGAATCCCCCCAGACCGCGGCGCTGGTGATAGCTCCTGACCTTTTCGCCATCCTCCTGGATTGCCCGCCAGGCGTCGACGGGGTCGTCGCAGCGGTCGCGGGCCTCCCGCCACAACTCGATCAGGCGCCGGCGGATCATCGGGTACTTCACGCGGTTCGCGCTGTAGATGTACCAGGAATAACTGGCGCCACGGGGACAGCCACGCGGCTCATGGTTGGGCAGGCCGGGCCGGGTGCGCGGATAATCTGTCTGCTGCGTTTCCCAGGTCACCAGACCGTTCTTGACGTAAATCTTCCACGAGCAACTGCCGGTGCAGTTGACCCCGTGCGTAGACCGCACCACCTTGTCGTGCTGCCAGCGTTGGCGGTACGCGTCTTCCCAGCGCCGGCTCTCGTTGGTGGTGATGCCGTGGCCGCCGGAGAATTCTTTTTTCTCGCGCCGGAAAAATGCCAGTTGGTCGATCAGGTGGCTCATGTCTCTACTCCGTACAGGCGTCTGCCCGCTGTCTGTCCTGATTGCTGATTCGATTCCATGTGACCGGCCACCGGGCTCACTTACGGATTCTTGATGTACGCGTCGCGGCGCAAATAGAACCACCAGTTCACCAGCAGGCAGATGGCATAAAACAGCGCAAAGCCATACATTGCCCGTTCCGGGCTGCCGGCTTCGATCTGTTCACCCATCACGCGCGGCGCAATGAACGCGCCGTAGGCCGCCACCGCCGAGGTCCACCCGAGAACCGGTCCTTTGGAATGCTTGTCGAAAACCACGCCGATGGTGCGGAAGGTCGAACCGTTGCCGATGCCGCTGGCGGCGAAGATCAGCACGAACAGCAGCAAAAACCACAGGAAATAGTCGTTCGGCGTGGCCGAGTGGTAGGCCAGCATCATTACGTAGCCCACGGTCACCGCAGCCAGCAGCATGACCGCCGAAATCACCTGGGTGACGATGGACCCGCCCACCTTGTCCGATATCCAGCCGCCGACGGGGCGAATCAGCGCCCCGACGAAAGGCCCCATCCAGGCGTAGGTCAGGGAACTGGGCGCGTCGGGATTGGCGACCCGCTGGCCTTCCACCATCATGTTGCCAAACAGCACTTCGATCGACAGGGGGAGAGCCGCGGAAAAGCCGATGAAAGAACCGAAGGTAGCGATATAAAGTACCGTCATGGACCAGGTATGGCGATCGCGAAAAATGGCGTACTGCAGCTTGATGCCCTCGCCCACGCTGCCGGGCAGCAGGCGCATCATGCCCAGTGTGAGCAAGATAATCAGCGGCAGTGACAACCACATGTTGAGCACGCCCAGCCCCATCGGGGGCGGCAGGAACAGATACAGGCCGAGCGCTGCGGCGACGAAGCCGATGCCGTACAGGCCGAGGATCTTGCCGAAAGCCAGCAGTGGCGGGCCCGGGTCCGGCGTCACGGTGCGCAGGTTGTTCATGCCGAACCAGCTGAAAAAGGCCAGCGGTATGAGAAACACCAGCCAGACGAAACCGGCGTTCTGGATCCAGGTTTCGGTGCCCGCCTCGATGCGCCCGATCAGAGTGCCGCTGGCCCGCTCCAGGATCAGCGGCTCGCCTGCGATCACACCGAAAATGCCGGCTGTCATGGCCAGCGGTATCAGCAACTGCATGAAGGTCACGCCGAAGTTGCCCAGCCCGGCGTTCATGCCCAGCGCCAGGCCTTGCTGCCGTTTAGGATAAAAGCTCGAAATATTGC
The DNA here is from genome assembly GCA_032250585.1 of Lysobacterales bacterium. Taxonomy (GTDB): domain Bacteria; phylum Pseudomonadota; class Gammaproteobacteria; order Xanthomonadales; family SZUA-36; genus JAVVFH01. The sequence goes on along the minus strand of JAVVFH010000118.1, from coordinate 2,399 downwards.
TCATCGAACAGGCAAAATTGCCGCCGCCGATGCCCGACAGGAAGGCCAGCAGCTGGAACACCCACAGCGGCGTTTCCCGGCTCTGCAGCGCCAGGCCGGCGCCCAGGGCGGGCAGCATCAGCAAGGCGGTGGTCAGAAACACCGTGTTTCGCCCGCCGGCGATGCGAATCATGAACGAGGCGGGGATGCGCAACGTGGCGCCGGTCAGGCCGGCGATCGCCGCCAGGGTAAACAACTGTTTCTCGGAAAACGGAAAGCCCAGGTTGAGCATCTGGGCGGCAATCATGCCCCACATGATCCAGACCGCGAAGCCCATCGCCAGGCTGGGTATCGAAATCCAGAGATTGCGATTGGCGATCCGGCGACCTTTCTGTTCCCAGAATTCGGCGTCTTCGGGGTTCCAGTGCTCGATGTCTATGTTCAGTTTCACAGGCTACTCCTGATGCCGTATTCAGTCTGTGTCGCTGCGGCGGAGCGAGGCGTCGGAATCCGCGTTCTCCATCATTTCCTGGTCCCGGGGCACCGCCTCTGGCAGATCGCGCAGACGCTTCAAGCCCGGGTATTTCTTGCGCTCGGCGCGCAAAATGGCGAAATGCATCCAGGTCATGCTGATCGCGACCACGAGAAACAGGAACATGAACGGCGTGGTCCAGATACCGGTCAGGTCATTGAGCAGGCCGAACACGATGGGCAGAAAAAACCCGCCCAGGCCGCCGATCATGCCAACCATCCCACCCACCGAACCCACGTTGTTCGGATAATAGACGGGGATGTGCTTGTAAACCGCCGCCTTGCCCAGCGACATCACAAAACCGAGTATGAACGCGATGACGATGAAACCGGTGACGGGCATGCCCATGCTGAATTCGAGCGGCTCGCGAATTCCGTTGACAACGTAGCGGGTCGACGGATAAGACATGATGAACAGGCAGCCCATGGAGATACCGAAGGTCCAGTACATGACGGTGCGCGCGCCCCATCTGTCCGACATCCAGCCCCCCAGGGCCCGAAACACGCTGGCCGAAAGCGAATAGCTGGCCGCGAGTGTCCCTGCCGCGGCGATGGACAGTTCGTAGCGGCCGGTGTAGTAGCGCGGCAGCCAGGAGGCCAGGGCGACGAAGGCACCGAACACGAAGAAATAGTAAAGGCCGAAACGCCAGACCTGCAGGTAACGCAGCGGCTCGATCTGCTCCCTGAACGTGGCGCCCGTCAGTTCGCCGCTGCGGCGCGCGCGGGTGGCGGGGTCATCCTCGGTCAACAGCCAGAATAGAATGGCCGCCACCGCCATGACGATGGCGTAAACCAGTGCCGTGCCCTGCCAGTCCATCACCACGAGGATCAGCGGCGCGCCGAAGTTGGTCAGGCCGGCGCCGGCATTGCCCATGCCGAAAATACCCAGCGCGGTGCCCTGCTTCTCCTTGGGAAACCAGTGGGAGGTAAAGGTGACGCCGGTAATGAAGGTACCACCGGCCAGGCCGATGCCGAGGGCGGCCACCAGGATCAGCGGAAAGGTTCCGGCAAAGGTCAGCAGCCAGATGGAGAAGGCGCTCGCGAGCATCATCAGTGTCGTCAGGAGCCGCCCGCCGTATTTCTCGCAGAGGATGCCCAGGAAGATCCGTGACACCGCGCCGGTCAGGATCGGCGTCGCCAACAGCAAACCCAGCTGCGTCTCGGAAAGCCCGTGTTCCTGCTGGATTTTCAGGCCGATGATGGAAAAAATGGTCCAGGCCGCAAAACAGACGGTAAAAGCAGCCGTACTCAGCCCCAGCATCAGGGGTGCTTTGGGAGGCGTTTCGTTTGGCAGTGCCGACTGAGCCACTTAACGATCCTTCCTTACAACCAACCCCGATTTTCGTATCCGCCGTTCCGCCCCGCACTGACACGGATCAAAACCGGTACGGAAATAATGCTTGCCACCCCGGAGGAAAGGATTTAGGACACCCACTCAAATAAGAACCCGTATTGACGGAGGTCGTTGAGCCGCCTCCGCATAGAAGCCAGGCTGAAAAGATGGACGCATCGATTGAAACAGCCCGCCACCTGATGGACGATTTCGCCGAGCGCACCAGCCTGGCGACATAAAAAAACATTTTGTTAAATTTTCGTTTCGAAGTATGATCTTGGCCACGAGTAGCAAAATGACAGGGCGCGTTAAACCATTCGCCAATTCAAATTGGGGATACCGTCCCAAAAACAAGCTCCGGCCAAATGACCCGGACAGGAGAAATCATGTTTCGATATACGCTTTCAACATCGCTTTTGATGAGCTCGATTTTACTCGCGGGGCCCGCCTTTGCTCAGCAGGATGCGGCCCGCTCCGATCCGGCCTCGAGCCGCGTGCTGATGGAAGAGGTCACGGTCACCGCGCGTAAGCGCGAAGAGACCCTGCAGGACGTCCC
>JAVVFH010000117.1:0-10652 GCA_032250585.1 Lysobacterales bacterium | reverse complement strand
CGAGGACGGCACGGATGGCGAGGATGGCGAGGATGGGGACGGCGAGGCAGGTGCGGCGGAAGAAACCCCGACGGCAAAACCGCCCATGGGCGGCGATGCGATGACAAAGAAGGCCGTCAACGACTCGGTGGCCTACATCCGCGGACTGGCCGAAATGCGCGGGCGCAATGCCGACTGGGCCGAGCAGGCCGTGCGCGAGGCGGACAGCATTACCTCCGAAAAAGCGCTGGAACTCGGCGTCATCGACCTGATCGCCGCCAACATCGGCGAACTGCTGGACAGCATCGACGGCATGACGGTCGAAGCGGCCGGCCGCGAACGCGTGCTGGAAACCCGCGGCGCGCTCACCGAGACACTGGAGCCCGACTGGCGCAACGAATTGCTGGCCACCATCACCAGCCCGACGATCGCGTACATTTTGCTGTTGATCGGTGTTTACGGCCTGATCCTCGAGGGGTACAACCCCGGCGCGATCGTGCCGGGCGTGGTTGGCGCGATCTCTCTGCTGGTGGCGCTCTACGCCTTTCAGATGCTGCCGGTGAATTACGCGGGCCTGGGGTTGATCGTCCTCGGCATCATCCTGATGATCGCGGAGGTGCTGGCGCCCAGTTTCGGCGCGCTGGGCTTCGGCGGCATCATCGCCATGGTGATCGGCTCGATCATCCTGATCGACACCGACATCCCCGGCTTCATGGTCTCGCGCACGCTGATCGGCTCGATCGCGATTTTCGCCTCGCTCGGGCTGATGGCGATCATCTGGTTCGCCGTCAAGGCCCGGCAACGGCCGGTGGTGTCCGGCAGCGAGGAACTGGTCGGCGCCCGCGGCACCGCGCTGGAGGCCTTCGAGCACACGGGTTACGTGTACGTGCATTCCGAGCGCTGGAGCGCCGTCAGTGAATCACCGGTGGCAAACGAGCAGCCGGTGGTGGTGACCGGCATCGACGGACTGACGCTCCGGGTGCGGCCGCTCAACGAACACCTCAACGAAGACACACAGGAGCAATAACCATGTTCGATTATGCATTCGGTTTCATCGCCTTCGCGCTGCTCGCCCTGATCGTCAATGCAATCAAGATCCTGCGCGAATACGAGCGCGGCGTCGTCTTTCAGCTCGGACGTTTCTGGAAGGTCAAGGGGCCGGGGCTGATCATCGTCATTCCGGTCATCCAGCAGATCGAGCGGGTCGACCTGCGCGTGATCGTGATGGACGTGCCCACCCAGGACGTGATCTCGCGCGACAACGTCTCAGTCAAAGTCAACGCTGTGGTCTATTTCCGCGTGATCGATCCCGAGAGAGCGATCATCCAGGTTGAGAAGTACCTCGAAGCTGTGAGCCAGCTGGCCCAGACCACGCTGCGCTCGGTGCTGGGTCAGCACGACCTGGACGACATGCTGGCCGAACGCGACAAGCTCAACAAGGACATCCAGGAAATCCTCGATCGCCAGACCGACGCCTGGGGCATCAAGGTGGCCAACGTCGAGATCAAGCACGTCGACCTCGACGAGAGCATGATCCGCGCCATCGCCAAGCAGGCCGAGGCCGAGCGCCAGCGACGCGCCAAGGTCATTCACGCCACCGGTGAGAAGCAGGCTGCCTTCGAACTGGTCGAGGCGGCGAAAACGCTGGCCGAAGAGCCCAACGCCATCCAGCTGCGTTACCTGCAGACCCTGACCGAGATCGCCGGCGACAAGAGCTCGACCATCGTCTTCCCGATGGACATGGTGGAGCGGTTTCGCAATGCCGTCTCCTGAGGGGTTGAGGGGCTGAGCCCATAAAACAGGTCATCTCCATCGCTGCCAGCCGAAGCACTGTTATGAAACCGAACAAGCCACGTCCCCTCGACGGCATCCGCGTACTCGAACTCGGCCAGCTGCTGGCCGGACCTTTCGCCGGCAGCATGCTGGGCTATTACGGCGCCGAAGTGATCAAGGTGGAACCGCCCGGCACCGGCGACCCGCTGCGGCGCTGGCGCGTGCTCGACGAAGACGGCACCTCGTTCTGGTGGCGCAGCCTGGCCCGCAACAAGAAGTGCGTGACGGGTAACCTGCGCGTTGATGCGGGCCGCGACCTGGTGCGGCGCCTGGCAGGCGAGTGCGATGTGCTGGTCGAAAACTTCCGGCCCGGCGTGATGGAACAATGGGGCCTGGGCCCGGCGGACCTGCAGGCGGACAACCCCGGTCTGATCTACGCGCGCATCTCCGGCTACGGGCAGGACGGGCCCTATGCGTCCAAAGCGGGCTTCGCCTCGGTCTGTGAAGGCTTCGGCGGTTTTCGCTACGTGAACGGCCAGCCCGGCGAGGCGCCGGTGCGGCCCAACCTGAGCATCGGCGACACGCTGGCCGGCCTGCACACGGTGATCGGCGTGCTGATGGCCGTGGTGCAGCGGGGCAAGGACCCCGCCGGCCGCGGACAGGTGATCGACACCGCACTCTTTGAGGCGGTCTTCAACCTGCTGGAGGGGGTGGTGCCCGAGTATGACGGCGCCGGCGTGATCCGCGAACCGTCCGGCTCCACGATCACCGGCATCGTGCCGACCAACACCTACCGCTGCGCCGACGGCAAATTCATCATCATCGGCGCCAACGGCGATTCGATTTTCAAACGCCTGTGCGAGGCCATGGGCCGGCCGGACATGGCAGCCGACGAACGCTTCGCCGACAACGCCGGGCGCGTCGTGCACGAACGCGAAATCGACGCGGTCATCGAGGCCTGGACGCATTCGCTGGATTCGGCCGCCGCGCTGGCGCGGCTGGAAGTGGCGCGCGTGCCCTCCGGGCCGATTTACAGCGTCGCCGACATGCTGGCCGATCCGCATTTCATCGCCCGCGGCCTGTTCGAAGAGGTCGAGGTCGACGGCCGGCCCCTGAAGGTTCCGGCGATGGTGCCCAGGCTCAGCGCCACCCCCGGCCGCACGGATTGGCCGGGGCCGGCGGTCGGCGCCTACAACGAAGAGATTTACCGGGGTTTGCTCGGCCTGGACGAAGCGGAAATGGTGCAACTGCAGGACGCCGGCGTCATTTGAGGCTGCGGCGCGCCGACAGGCTGCTACAGCGATCGGCCGTAGTACAGCGTGACCTGGTGGCGGGCTTCGGCGAAGAACAGCCAGCGCTCGATGCTGATACCGGTCAGACCCAGCAGCGCGGCGAACAGCAGCAGTACGGATTGGCCAGCGCCGGTGGCGGCAGTGGCCAGCAGCAGCAGCGCGGCCGGCGCCGCCAGGCCGGCGGTCAGCGCGAAGCGCCGCAGACGGGCCGCGTGCTTGCGCGCCACCGCGTAGCCCATTTCCTTGAGCAGGTAATTCTCGGAGGTATGCGGGGCTTCGAGCTGGCGCACTTCACCCAGGTGGCCGAGCCCGGTGGCGGTGCCGGTGTCGCTGGCGGGGCGCTGGCGGTCGATGAACCGCCAGTATCCCCACTTGATCAGCCAGGCCAGCGTCAGTATGCCCAGTACCAGCCCCAGCAGTTGGCGCTCAGCGGCTCCGGACAGGCTCATCGCGACCGCGAACAACAGTCCGCCGCTGGCCAGAGAAAAGGCCAGGTAAACGGGCAGTACCCAGGCGTTGCTCCAGCGCGGTATGGTCTTCAGCGAAGCGTAGATCATGGCGGTGCAAATCACGGTCAGCGTGGCGAGCAACATCGTGGCGTACGCCGCGAGTGTCATCAGGCCCGCCGGCAGTGATTGCCAGAGCCACCCCGCGCTGAAGAGCAGGGTCGGCGGGTAGGCCAGGATCGCGGCCACGCCCTCGCGGCTGAGCCAGGAGCTGCGCCATTGCGAAACGGCCCGCCAGGCGCGTTCCGGGTGCCCGAGGTGAAAGGTCGACGACAGCAAGCCGATGGTCACCAGAACGAGGCCGGCCAGGCTGGCGGCCAGCGCCGTCGGCGGATCGAGATTCCAGCCCCCGCCCAGCCAGGCCGTTGCCAGCCAGATCAGCAGGCCATAGCCCGCGCCCGAAGAACAGGTAAACAGGATGACGGAATAGGCGGGATGCACCGGCTGTTGCCTGTCAGCGCGAAAGCGCTTTATCCAGCCAGCCGAAGAAACCGTCGCCGGAGACCGGTTCCGGCGCCGGTTCGAGACGGTCACGGCTGCCCGTGTCGCCGGCGCGGTCCTTGCGGGGCCTCGGCGGCAGGTACCTGTTGACCGGCTGGTAACCGGTTTCGGGCATCAGCGCGTAACCGCCGCGCCGCTCGACCAGCTTAGAGATTTCCGAGTCGGGGTCGCCGAGGTCGCCAAAATGTCGCGCTCGCGTCGGGCAGGCACTGACGCAAGCCGGCTGTCGCTCGTATTCCGTCAGCGTGTCGTTGTAGATGCGATCGATGCAGAGCGTGCATTTTTTCATCACGCCGTCGGCCTCGTCATACTCGCGCGCGCCGTAGGGGCAGGCCCAGGAACAGAGCTTGCAGCCGATACAGGTTTCGGCGTTGATCAGCACGATGCCGTCTTCTTCGCGCTTGTAGGAGGCCCCGGTAGGGCAGACCGTCACGCAGGCCGGTTGTTCGCAGTGCAGGCAGGAGCGCGGGAAATTGACGGTGCGCGTGTTCATGCCGTCGTCGGTTTCGTAGACGTGCACGCGGTTGAACCAGACGCCGTGCGGCTCTTTGCCGTAGGCGTTGCTGTCGGTCAGCGGCGCCGAATGCCCGCCGGCGTTCCATTCCTTGCAGCTGACGGCGCAGGCGTGGCAGCCGACGCAGATGTCCAGATCGGTGACCAGGCCCAGCTTCTTGCCGCTGTTTTTGGGGATAGCGGTCATGTCTTGTCCTTGCGGCGCCAGCTGCCCCGCGGCAGGAACTGTTCGCCGAACCGCAGGGTGCCGGGGCGCGGCGGGAGGCCGGGAACCGTCTGCAGCGGCTCGAATCGCGGTTCGCTGTGTTCGTCGCCGGCTTCGGCCTTGCGGATGCGCACCCGCAGGTCGAACCAGGCCGCCTGGCCGGTGACCGGGTCGGAGTTGCTCAGGCGGCCATCCCTGCAGTCTTTTTTCGGCGGCAGCAGTTCGGAAATCAGGTGATTGAGCAGGAAGCCTTTTTCACCTTCTTCGGCGTCCACGTCCAGGTTCCAGGCGCCGCGGCGCTTGCCGATGGCATTCCAGGTCCATACGGTGTTGCGCTCGCAGCCCGTCATGCAGCGGATCTGCGCCTTGATGCGGCCGTGATGGCTTTCGACGTGGACCCAGTCGTCGTCTTCGACGCCCAGTTCGCGCGCCAGGTCGCGGTGCATGCACAGGCGGTTGTAGCCGTGAATCTGCCTGAGCCAGGCGTTCTGCGAGCCCCAGGAGTGGTACATCGCGGCGGGGCGCTGGGTGATGGCGTGCAGCGGATAGTGCTGTCCGGCGACCGCGGCTTCTTCCAGCGGCTGATACCAGAACGGCAGCGGATCGAAATAGGTCGACACCCGTTCGCGCAGGGCTTCCGGCGGCTGCATCGGGCCGTGGCCGCGGGCCGCCTGGCGGAACCGCTGCAGCGGCTCGCTGTAAAGCTGCATCACGATCTGGTCGGTGTTCGGAATCCAGCCCATTTCCCGGGCGTAGTCCAGGTACTCCCGGTTGGCGTGCTTGTAGTACTGCCGGGATTCGGGCAGTTCGTGCTTCCAGAAACAGCCGTTTTCGATGTAACGCTGCAGTTGCTCCGGGTTCGGCTCGCCGCGGCCGTGCCGGTCGCCGTCCGGACCGCGGAAGCCGGCCAATGGGCCGATGCCCGGCGACCGCTGGTGGTTGACCAGGTAATCGGGATAACCGCCGGGGTATTTCGGACTGCCGTCGTCGTTGCTGAAGGCGGGCAGCCCGAGCCGCGCGCCGAGCTCGATCAGAACCTCCTGGAACGGCCGCACGTCGCGGTCCGGCGCCACCACGGGCTGGCGGATCGCATCGGCCGGGCCGTGCGCGCCGCTGATCGGGCGGTCCAGCAGGCTGATGCAGTCCCAACGCTCCAGGTAAGTGGTATCGGGCAGCACCAGATCGGCATAGGAGACCATCTCGGAGGCATAGGCATCGGAGTAAATGATGTGCGGAATCCGGTATTCGCCGGTTTCTTCGTCGACATCGGTAAGCATGTCCATGGTGCCGGCGGAGTTCATCGAGGAATTCCAGCTCATATTCGCCATGTACAGGAACAGCGTGTCCACCGGGTAGGGGTCGCCCGCCCAGGCGTTGTGGATCACCATGTGCATCAGGCCGTGGGCCGAGAACGGGTGTTCCCAGGAAAAACCCTTGTCGATGCGGCGCGGGCTGCCGTCTTCGTTCACCAGCAGGTCTTCAGGGCCGGTGATAAAGCCCAGCGGCGGGCCCGGCATGGGCTGGCCGGCGTTCACCTCGCCCGGTTTTCCGGCCGGCTTTGGTTCCGGCGGGCAGGGCCGCGGGAATGGCGGCTTGTAGCGAAACCCGCCCGGGCAGTCGATGCTGCCGAGCAGCATCTGCAACAGGTGGATGGCGCGGCAGGTATGGAAACCGTTGGAATGCGCCGAGATGCCGCGCATGGCGTGCATCGCGACCGGCCGGCCGATCATTTGCTCGTGTTTGCGGCCGGCCCAGTCGGTCCAGGGGAGGTCGAGCACGATCTCCTGTTCAAAGGCGGCGTGTGCCAGTTCGGCGGCGATCCGCCGGATGGTGGCCGCCGGGATGCCGGTTTTTTCCGCGGCTGCGGCCGGCGAGTAACACTCGTCGAGGTAACGGTTTGCCAGCAATTCGAAGGCCGGGCGGGCGCGGCTGCCGTCGGGCAGCGTAAAAACGCCGTTGAGCGCGGGGACGATCTCCGGGAGCAGCCCGCTGACCGGCGCGTCGGTGTTGCGGTCCCATGCCAGCGGCTGGCCTTGGCCGTTGCGCAGAAACAGGCCGTCTTCGGGATGGCCTTCTTCGCAACGCACCAGCCAGGGCGCGTTGGTGTAGCGCACGAGGTAGTCCAGGTCGACTTTTTGCGCGCGCAGCAACTCGTGAATCAGCGCCATCACGAACAACCCGTCGGTGCCGGGGCGGATGCCCAGCCACTCGTCGGCAATGGCCGAGTAACCCGTGCGTACCGGGTTGACGGACACGAACTTGGTGTTTTCGCGGCTCTTGAGGCGCCCCAGGCCGGTCTTGATCGGGTTGGAATCGTGGTCCTCGGCGACCCCGAACAGCATGAAGTAGCGGGCCCGCTCCCAATCGGGTTCACCGAACTCCCAGAACGAGCCGCCGATGGTGTACAGGCCGGCGGCTGCCATGTTGACCGAACAGAATCCGCCGTGCGCGGCGTGGTTCGGCGTACCGAACTGCGTCGCCCAGAAACCGGTCAGCGATTGGCTCTGGTCGCGGCCGGTGAAAAAAGCGAGTTTGCTCGGATCCGTGCTGCGGATGGCGCCGAGCCAGCCGGTGGCGATGTCCAGTGCCTCCGCCCAGGAAATTTCCTCGAACTCACCGTCGCTGCGTGCGCCGACGCGCTTCAACGGGGCGGACAGGCGGGCCGGCGAAAGGTGCTGCATGATGCCCGATGAGCCCTTTGCACACAGCACGCCCCGGTTCACCGGGTGGTCGGGATTGCCCTCGATGTAGCGGACCTGGCCGTCGCGCAGATGCACCTTGATGCCGCAACGGCAGGCGCACATGTAGCAGGTCGAGTATTTGACCGCGTCTGAGACGGTTGGCGACGTTTCCAGCTGTTCTGCTTGCATGGCCCCTCAGCCGTCATACGGATGCCGGTGACCATAGCATATTAGAAATTGTTAATAAATAAGCCGGGAAGCAAAAAAGGGCCTGATCTTTCAGTAACGCGATTTCAGCACCCGATTCCGGAACACCAGGCCCGAGAGCAGGGTCAGCAGGGCGACTGCGCCGAGAATGAGGGCCAGGCGTATCCAGGGCTGGCCGGCTTCGATGCGCAGTTGGGCGAGCACGTACAGCGTGCGCAGCCACTCCAGCGCGCCGAGCAAAAGCAGGACCTGAAACAGGGGTGGCACCCAGCGCTCGCGCAGCAGCAACAGTGCCGGCGCCGCTGCACAGAGCCCGGCCGGAAGCACCAGCCCGGCGCGGTAAAAGTGCGCTGTCAGCAGCAGGCAGCTGAGGATGACCGGGGACAGGCGAAGCAGGTTCATTGCACGCGGCTGCCGTCAGTGTCTTCCATTCACCCGGCCCGTCAAACCGTGGGCTCGACGTTTGCGTTGAGGCGGAACAGGTTGCCCGGATCGTAGCGGTTCTTGACCTGCACCATGCGCGCGTAATTGCCCTGGTAGTTTCTGTTCACCGCCTTAGCGGATTCGTTGGCGACCTCGTTGCTGTACCAGCCGTCGGTGAAGGGCTGCATTCCCGACCAGAAACTGCGCGTGTAAGCGATGTGCTCTTCCCTGGAATCGGCAAGCGGCCACTCGACGAAGGCCATCATGTTGGCCAGGGATTTGCGGTGCGCGAACGCAGTGGCATCGGTCGGGACGCGGCTGATCGCCCCGCCGGAATGTTGGAACAAAATCGTGGTTCCCCGGTTTTCGAATGCCTGGAAGTTGTCGGTGACCGCTTCGGCGAGTTTTGCGGGAAACTCGTTAATGAAGCCGGACTTCAGATACTCGTTGGTGTTTCTCGGGTCCGTGTTGTCCCAGCTACGCTGGAGCGCTACGTAATCGACGGCCCCGATGCCGTCGTGCACCGGGCTGCCCGCCTTGTAAATCGGCGCCAGCACCTTTGCGGCCTGCTCCGGCGGCCCCGAATAACAGGCGTGGATGATCGCCATGACGTCGGTCGTGCCGAGCTTTGAGGTCACGACGCAATCCAGGTACAACTCATCCGGCGCACTGGCAATGTAATCCGCGTACATGGCGAGCACGTCCCGCAGTTGTGCGGCGGGAAAAACCACATCGCCGCCGATCACGGTGCGCTCCATCGGATGGAGCTGAAACTCGAAAGAAGTGACGATGCCGAAATTGCCGCCGCCACCGCGTACGCCCCAGAACAGATCCGGGTTCTCTTCCGCGCTGGCATGCCGCAACCGGCCGTCCGCGGTCACGATGTCCACGCCCGTGACGTTGTCCAGCGCCAGCCCGTAGCGGCGCGCGAGCCGCCCGAAGCCGCCGCCCAGCGTCAGCCCGCCGACGCCGGTATGCGACACGGTGCCCGCGGTGGTCACCAGGCCGAGCGCCATGGCTTCGCGGTCGAGTTCCCCCAGCAGGCTGCCGCCGGCGACGTAGGCGGTCCTGGCGCCGGCATCGACCCGTGCGTTGCGGAGGCTGGACAGGTCGATTTGCAGTCCGCCATCGCAGGTCGATTTGCCTCCGTAGCTGTGGCCGCCGCACTTGACGGCCACCAGCAGCTTGCGTTCGCGTGCGAAATTGACGGCGCTCATGATGTCCGCGGGCCCGCTGGGCTGCACGATCAGGGCGGGGTGCTTGTCGATACCGGGGTTCAGCACACGCCTCGCCAGGTCGTAACCCTCGTTGCCGGGCAGCAGCAGTCTTCCGCGCAGGCTGCCACCGAGTTCCGTGATTTCGGCTTTTTCCAGCGCGATCTGCGCTCCGTCGCCGGTGACGGCCAGTACCTCACCCTGTACCTGGCCCATCGAAACCAGAGCGGCAGCCAGCGCCCGCTGAGTCGGAAGGGCGGCGGCGAACGCGGCGGCGGCGGACGACTGGATGAAGTGACGTCGTTTCATGGTGCGGCTCTCCGGTTTTTTATGTGTGTAAACATAGTCCATCGTGGGAAAATTTGCATCGGTCTGAGCGACGCGCGTGTGATTAGCTGTAAGTGTGGGAGCGGCTTTAGCCGCGAGCGAGGGTTTCCATGACACTGTCGCGGCTGAAGCCGCTCCCACAATTGCAGCTGCTCCCACGTTAGAATGGTTTTTTGTTCGCGGGAAACATTTATGACCGACCAACGCTTCATGGGTACCGACCGCTATGTCGCGACCCAGGACCTGATGACGGCCGTCAACGCCTCAGTCACCCTCGGCCGGCCGATCCTGATCAAGGGCGAGCCAGGCACCGGCAAGACCCAACTCGCCGAGGAGATCGCGCGCGGCCTGGGCCGGCCGCTGCTGCAGTGGCACATCAAGTCCACTACCAAGGCGCAGCAGGGCCTCTACGAATACGACGCGGTGGCGCGCCTGCGCGATTCGCAGCTCGGCGATGAGCGCGTGCACGACATCGCCAATTACATCGTCAAGGGGCCCGTCTGGGAGGCTTTCGAACAGGATGTGCAGCCGGTGTTGCTGATCGACGAGATCGACAAGGCCGATATCGAGTTTCCCAACGATCTGCTGCGCGAACTGGACCGCATGGAGTTTTTCGTCTATGAGACCCGGCAGACGGTCGCGGCCCGGCACCGCCCGATCATCGTCATCACCAGCAACAACGAGAAAGATCTCCCGGACGCCTTTTTGCGCCGCTGTTTTTTCCATTACATCCGCTTCCCGGACGCCGAGACGATGCGCGAGATCGTCGAGGTTCATTACCCGGGCCTGAAAAAAGAACTGCTCAACGAGGCGCTGAATTCATTTTACGACCTGCGCAAGGTACCGGGGCTCAAGAAGAAACCCTCCACCTCCGAATTGCTGGACTGGCTGAAACTGCTGCTGGCCGAAGACGTGCCCCCGGAGGCGCTCGCCACCGACGACCGCCGCAAGGCGCTGCCGCCGCTGCATGGCGCGCTGCTCAAAAACGAACAGGATGTACACCTGTTCGAGCGCCTGATTTTCCTGAGCCA
>JAVVFH010000116.1:0-10693 GCA_032250585.1 Lysobacterales bacterium | reverse complement strand
CGATCACTGATCGAATAGGCCTTGCTGACGCGGGTGAAGTCGCTGATGGAGGGCAGAAAATCTTCCCCGATTCCTTCGACCATCCAACTGCCGCTTTTGTCCGACAGCCGCCCCTCGTTGATGTATTCAGCGAGGATAGAGCCTTCCGGGTCGGCCAGAATCAGCTCGACCTGCAGCGCTTCCCTGGCCAGAAAGTGGGACAAACCCGTGACGGTGCCGCTCGAACCTACCCCCAGCACAATGGCGTCCAGGTCACCGTCCACCTGCCGCCAGATTTCGGGGCCGGTGACCTCCTCGTGTGCCTGCGGATTGGAGGGATTGCCGAACTGGTTGATGAAGTAGGCGTCTTCGGTCTCGTCGGCCAAACGCCGGGCGAGGTCCTGGTAGTACTCGGGATGGCCTTTGGCGACGTCCGAGCGCGTGAGGATCACCTCGGCCCCCATGGCCTTGAGGTTGGATATCTTCTCGCGGCTCATTTTATCCGGGATGACCAGTATCAGCGGGTAACCTTTTTGCGCGGCGACCAGCGCCAGCCCCAGGCCGGTGTTCCCTGCCGTCCCTTCCACCAGGACCGAACCGGGTCCGACCAGTCCCTGAGCCTCGGCATCCTCGATCATTTTCAAACCAATGCGGTCCTTGATGGAACCGCCCGGATTCTGGCTTTCGAGCTTGATCAGCAGTTCGCAGGGACCGCAATCGAGGTGGTTGATCCGGACTATCGGCGTCTCGCCGATCAGGTCGATGACATTGTCGAAAACAGGCATGTTGGTATCCCGTCTGCAAAAGGAAGCGGCCGGGTCATTGTACCCGGCCGCCATTGGTACCGCCCGATCTATCTGCGTCAGTAACCCGCCGCTTCCATCATTCGGGTCAGCTTGTCTTTGGCATAGAGTTTTTCTTTCTTGAGCTGATTCAAAGCCAGGTCGTCCATGGGCTTCGTTCCAATTTCAGCAGCCGTGACGCGCTTGTCGAGTTCCTGGTGCCGGTTGAAAAGACGCTGGAATTCCTGGTTTTCCTGCATCAGTTTTGCCATTTCGTTCTGTCGGTTTTCGAACATGGGGATCCTCCGATTGAGTGTTCTACACGAGCGCGACGCGCGCCTGCGAATAACCGCGAGCGCGCCCGCCTCGATGAAGGCTTCAGTTTGATTGAAAGATATTGAGAGGTACTGCGAAATTCGGGATTTTCTGTGCGCCGGTGATGAGCTACCAGAGCCATTACCAGCGAACGCCGTGTGTGAGGGGATAAACCATGATACGTATTCAAATCTAGCTCAAATCGACGACAACGGCAAGCCAAACCGGGCACCCGAACGGGCAAGCCGACGGGATGCCGCCAGTCAGCGCTTTGCCGCCGCGCATAAACGGCCCGTGGCGTCTTTTACTCGTCCAGCAGGATGACATCAACGCGACGATTCCGGCTGCGCCCGGCCTCTGTCTCGTTACTGGCGATCGGGAAATCCTCGCCCATACCGGCGGTGGTGACCCGATCGGGATCGACGCCGAGCGCGACCAGCGCGTTGAAAACCGCGTTGGCGCGCTGTTTGGAAATGACGAGGTTGGTGTCGGCGTCACCGGTGGCGTCAGTGTGCCCCTCGATGCGGATCTGTTTGTCCGGCTCACCCTGCAACAGGTCAACGACTTCGACCAGGCTGGCATGCGATTCTTCGCGCAACTGCGTTTCACCCGTTTCAAACAACACGTCGCCCAACGTGACCACGACGCCGCTCTCGGTTTGACGCAGCTGAAGATTTTCCAGTTGACGGCGCAATGAACTGGCCTGCTCGGAGGCCAACTCTGCCTCGCGCCGCGCAAGGTTGGCTTCGGTAGCACTGGATGCCGCCAGTGCCTTGGCCTGCTGCGCCTCCGCCATGGCCTGTTGCGCATTGCGCGCCGATTCCGCCTCGCGCCGCTGCGCCGCCAAAGCCTCTTCGCGGGCCCGCTGGGCGTCTTCCGCGGTCGCCTGCGAAATCATCCTGGCGCGCTCCGCATCGCGCCGCGCACGCTCTGCTTCGAGTCGGCTGGCTTGCACCAGCATGTCGTTGCGCTTCTGACCCAGACGAATCAAATCCTGCTCGAGCCGCTCCCGCTGCGCCACCGCGCGGGCGATCTGTATCCGGCGGTCCGCCATGTACAGCAGGTGAAGACGCTGGGTGTCGTCACCGACAGCGCTCTCGGCCTGGCGCAACGCGCGTTCCGCCTCACCCAGCGCGAGCGGGGCATAGCCCTCCAGTTCGGTGTTCTGCTTCAATTCGTTGAGCTGATTGCGCACCTGTTCGAGTGCCAGATCTTTCTTGGGTGCCGCAGTGCAAGCGGCCAGCAGCACGCACGCGCAGACGAGGATGGCGCGGCCAGGCAGATTCCTGCTCACTGGAAATTCTCCCCGAATTCAGATTGATACTCTTCGCGCATGATCTCGTTCGCACGCGCCAGGTCCGTCACCTTCGAGCGAACATCTGCCGCCCGGGATTTTTCTATGGCCAGTTCCGCGTTGATCTCCGACTCCTCGATCAGGTAAATCGCCTTTTCGTACTGTTTGAGTTCCATGCCCTTCTGCGCCTCGGCAAGCTTCTCGCGGGCGAAGCGCAATTCCACGGGCGAGTGCTGCTCAGCACCCACGTCAACCGCCGATGCGATCGCTTCTTCGGCGTCGAGGAAGGCGCCGGGCGCAGGTTTCGGTGTCGCACAGGATGCCAGCAGCAGCATCAGCGAGGCAAAAATCAGGATTCGCATGTCAAACACAGCCCGGGGAATACATATGGAGGATTATGACGCATGCCGGTGCTCCATTAAAAGGCCTTTGCACAAGCCGAGCGCACTAAAACCGGGGTCAGAGTACCTTTTCAAAAAAAGGTACTCTGACCCCGGTTTTTTTACTTTGGTCGCGGCGCATCAGGCTGGTTTTCGGGTGCCGCCTGGCGGAAGGCTTCCTGCGCGCGGCAATGCGCGCTGATGCGGCGGATCAGCGGATAGGGTTCCAGGTCGCACTCGAAGCGTTCGGCGTTGTAAACCTGGGGCACCAGGAAACAGTCGGCCAGCGTGGGGTCGTGGCCGTGGCAAAATGCGCCCGTGGCCGTCGCACGCAACCAGGTTTCAATGGCACCGAAACCGCGCGCCACCCAGTGACAGTACCAGCCTTTGATCGCGTCGGCATCCTGCTGCATCTCCTGTTCCAGGTACTGCATGACGCCGAGATTGTTCATCGGCTGCATCTCGCTGGTGATGGTCTGCACCATCGCACGCACGCGCGCCCGGCCCCAACAATCGACCGGCAACAGCGGAGGGGCGGGAAAAGCCTCTTCCAGGTATTCACAGATAGCCACCGATTGCACCAGCGTGTGATTCCGGTGGATCAACGCGGGCACCAGACCAAGTGGATTGACTTCCCGGTACTCAGGGCTTTTCTGTTCGCCGGAGTTCCGTACGAGGTGAACCGCCTTTTGCTCGTACTCGATCCCTTTAAGGTTCAAGGCAATGCGCACCCGATAAGCCGACGAACTGCGCCAGTAGCCGTAAAGCAACGGCCGCCGGCTGGCCTCAGGAGTCATGGCGTTGGATACGCTGTTCGATCGCACCGAAAATGCTGCGCCCCGCGTCATCGAGCATGTCGATGCGGATCGTATCTCCGAAACTCATAAAGGCCGTCGTGGGCTCGCCGTCGGCGATGATCTCCAGCATACGCCGCTCGGCCAGGCAAGAAGCACCAACGCCCACATCCTTGTTGGCAATCGTGCCCGACCCCACGATGGTGCCGGCAGTCAGCGGGCGCGTCCTGGCTGCGTGCGCGATCAACTCGCCGAAATGAAACTGCATATCCTCGCCTGCTTGCGGCTCACCGAACCATTCGCCGTTCAGCCAGGAGCGCAGTGGCAGATGCAGCACGCCGTCACGCCAGGCATCGCCCAGTTCGTCCGGAGTCACCAGAACCGGCGACAAGGCCGAGCGCGGCTTGGACTGCAGGAACCCAAAGCCCTTGGCCAGTTCGCCCGGTATCAGGTTGCGCAAGCTGACGTCGTTCACCAGCCCGATCAGCTGAATGCGCCCCAGCGCATCTGCGGCAGAAACGCTCATCGGCACATCGTCCGTCACCACTACGACCTCGGCTTCGAAGTCGATGCCGTACTCCTCGCTGACGACCGGGATAGGGTCGCGCGGGCCGAGAAAGCCCGCCGAGGTAGCCTGGTACATCAATGGGTCCGAATAGAAAGACTCCGGCACTTCGGCGCCGCGGGCCCGCCGCACGCGCTCGACGTGCGGCAGGTAGGCACTGCCGTCCAGGAATTCGTAGGCACGTGGAAACGGCGAAGCCAGCACTGTGTAATCCAGCTGCTGGGCGCCTTCGCAGTCGCCCGCGTTCAATGCTTCGGAAAGCGCATTGAGCCGGGGCGCGCAGTGATCCCAGTCGTCAATGGCCGCCTGCAGCGTCGGCGCAATGCCTGCGGCTGTGGCGTAGTGCTGCAGCGTCCGGTCGACGACAACCAGCGTGCCGTCCCGGCCGCCGCTTTTCAGTGATGCGAGTTTCAAGGTATGACTCCCGTTGGAAAGTTTTAATCAGAATTTTAAGCGTCGAGATTCATGCCGGCCGCCAGGAGTTGACGTAGCCGCCCCATTCGATCGACTCGGCGCGCTCGTCCATTTGCAGGGCGTCGCGCGTGTCGATCATCACCGCCACTTCCTCGGTGCCGCGCGTTTTCGGTTCGAAAGCGTTTTCCATGGCTTTCGGATGCGGCCCGTGCGTGAAACCCACCGGGTGCCAGGTGATCATGCCCGGGTGGATGTTGTCGCGGCTGAAGAACTCGCCCTGGTGATAGAAGATGACTTCGTCGTAATCGTCGTTCGAATGGAAAAACGGCACTTTCAGCGCGCCGGGATCAGTTTCGAAAGGCCGTGGCACGAAGGTGCAGACCACGAAACGGTTGGCGACGAAGGTGGTGTGCGCCGAGGGCGGCAGGTGATATCGGTCGCTGAGCACCGGGCGGATGTCGCGCCAGTTCACCCGCACCGGCGCGAGATCACCTTTCCAGCCGACGGCGTCCAGCGGATTGAAGGGCCAGCTGATGCGGCTGACGATATCCCGGCTTTTGACCAGCACGTCCCACTCGTTCTCGTCCTGTTGTTCGAGAAAGGCCTCGTCGATAGTCGGCGTGTCCAGCACGGCCGGGTCGAAGATCGCGTGCGGGCCCAGCAGGCCCTTGTCCGGCAGTGCGTAACTGCCGTTGCTCGCCTCGATCAGCAGGATGCGCATCGGCTCGTCGGGTTCGATCCGCCACATCGTGGCGCGCGGCAGCACCAGGTAATCGCCTTCGCGGAGCTCGAGGTGGCCGTAGTCGCAAAACAGGTGGCCTGCGCCGCTGTGGATGAACAGCAATTCGTCGCCGTCCGCATTGCGCACCAGTTGTTCCATCGCTTCCGACAGGCCCCAAATCCGCAGTTTCATGTGTGCGTTGCACAGCAGGCCGAAGGCATCCCAGGGCGATGGCCCGAAGTTGCCCAGATGGGTCGTGTCGAAGGCGCGCGGACGGTTTGGGCCTTCAAAACGCAGCCAATCGGTCGGCCGGTGGCGATGATACATGTGGGTGGCGGGGCCGAAAAAACCCTCGCGGCCGATCTCCCGCTCGTAACTTCCCGGCGGCAGGTCGCAGTGGGCCTGACTCGAGGCCTGCCCTTCGCGGCGGGGAAATGAAATCCACTTTTTAGACATGATCCATGCTCCACAGTAATGCTTGCGATGTTGTCTTATATTAGTTACATTTGTAACTAATTGCAAGCCGGCCGAACCTATGAATGATACAGAACCACCGCCGCACGGCGCCGGGGAAACCGAGGCGTTCGAACTCGAAAACTTCCTGCCCTACCGGCTCTCGCTGCTGACCAATACCGTCAGCGAGGGCATCGCCAGGGGCTATCGCGAACGCCATGACATCGGCGTGCCGGAATGGCGGGTAATCGCCGTGCTGGGTCGCTTTCCCGGTTTGGCTGCAAGTGAAATCGCCGAGCGGACTGCGATGGACAAGGTAACCGTCAGCCGGGCGGTGCGCAGACTGCGCGACAACGGCCTGCTGGAGCGCCGCCCCGATGCCGCCGACCGGCGCCGCCAGCGCCTGCACCTGACCCGCGACGGCGGGCATGAGGTGCTGCAGCACGTGGTGCCGCTGGCCCGGGACTACGAAAAGCGCCTGCTGGACGCCCTGTCCGGAAAGGAAAGGAATCTGCTGCGGAGCATGCTCGGAAAGCTGCAAGATAGGGCGTTGGCGATCAACCAATCCAACGGGACTGAGTTCCAAAATCGGGGCCGGGCGAATAAAAAAGGCCGGGAGTAGCAGCTCTCCCGGCCTTTAGACGACCCGAAAGAAGGGAGTTCGGGACGTCTCGCCGCAGGTCCGCCCGGCACAGGGAATGTGGTTGGGGCGAACCTGTAGGAGCCAATTTCGCTTCACCCGATGGCGAGTGGTGAAGCGCCTGACCGGGTCAGGGAGGGCTGGCTCCTTTATCGAATAGGGCTAACCCGTTCCGCCCGCGCGCACGGCGAGGCGGAATTTCTCACGACTTGGCTTGTTTTTCAGTGCAGCAGGCGCTGCATAAAGCGGGATGGTCTTGCTGATCATGATCGTAACCTCCTTGTTACGGTAGATTCAGAACCTTGAGTTCAGATGGCTTGCTTTCCTGCAGGCCCTTGGACTCAATTCAGTTCACTTTCGCCAGGTTTTTTCAGCATATAAAACGATCTGACTCCTCTGGCCATTGAAAACCTCACGCTGACCAAATGCAGTAAGCGTGCCAGTTTTCTTGATGACAGAAAATCATCAACGCTACCAATAACATACCAAAACGAACACCCATCTTATTCAAAGCCGCGGCCCGGCGACGCTGACAATTTTCGTCACTTGAGGCACAAGCCGCGGCAGTTCCGTAAAGCCGCACGGGCAAGACGTAAACGCTTTCCGGAAATCTCTCGCAAGCAATTCCCCCCGATTGCCTCGCAAGCGCTTTTCTGTTACATTTCCGCGGCTGACCGGGCCGCCTGCGGCGCGGCAGTAAAAATCGGCGCGTCATACGGCCTTACAGCCTTGGCCACGCGCCAAATACGCACACGCACCGCAACGGTTCAGAGGGGTGCCCTCATTGCAAAAGAGGGTCTCTGCAACGGGTGGGTGGAGGATCAACCCCGGAACACCGCGGCGCAGGGAAAGCCCTGGGCGCCGACGGTCTTCCTGTATTGGAAGGATTTTACACATGGCTAATGTCACGATGCGCCAAATGCTCGAAGCCGGCGTTCATTTCGGTCACCAGACCCGCTACTGGAATCCCAAGATGGCTCCTTATATATTTGGAGCCCGCGGCAAAATTCACATCATCAACCTCGAAAAGACGCTGCCGCTGCTGAACGACGCGATGAATTACATCAGCAAGCTGGCCTCCAAGCGCGGCTCGATCATGTTCGTCGGCACCAAGCGCGCCGCCAGCGCCGCCATCGCCGAAGAAGCCGCACGCTGCGGCATGCCGTATGTCTCGCACCGCTGGCTGGGCGGCATGCTGACCAACTACCGCACCATCCGCGCCTCGGTCAAAAGGCTCAAGCAGCTCGAAAGCATGCAGGAAGACGGCAGCATCCAGCACCTGGTCAAGAAAGAAATCCTGCAACTGACCCGCGAACGCGACAAGCTGCAACAGAGCCTGGGCGGCATCAAAAACATGAAAGGCCTGCCCGACGCGCTGTTCGTCATCGACGTCAGCCACGAAGACATCGCCGTCAAGGAAGCCCGTAAACTGGGCATTCCCGTGATCGCTGTGGTCGACACGAACTGCCCACCGGACGACATCGACTACGTAATCCCCGGCAACGACGACGCGATCCGCTCCATTCGCCTCTACACGCAACTGGCGGCCGACGCCGTGCTGGAAGGGCGCGCTTCCGTGCCGACGGTTGAGGTCGACGACGAATTCATCGAACTGGACGCCGAAGGCGAGCCGGTGAAGCGCGAGGCGGAAAAACGCAAGCCCGAGGCACGTAAGCCCCCCGGCAAGAAGGTCGCCAAGAAAGTCGTCGCGCGCAAGGCACCCACCCCCGCCGCGCCGGTCACGGTCGGAGTGAGCGCAGCGGAGCCTGCCGCAACGTCCCACGAAGCGGCGCAGGCACCGGAGCAACAGTCCGAACCGGCCGCTGAACCGGCTACCGCCGAGGCCGAGGCCGCGGCCGCTTCCGCCAAACCCGGCAGTTCCGACACGGTAGCCGCCGGGAAGGCCGCGGAACCCGCGGAGGAAACGGCCTCCCAAACAGCTGAAGCCGCACCGCCCACGGAAGCCCAGGCAGGCGAAGCAGCCGCTCCGAAGAAGAAGGTCACCAAAAAGAAGGCCGCCAAGAAAAAAACCACCAAAAAGAAGGTCGCAAAAAAGAAAGCCGCCAAAAAGGCCGACGAAGACTGAAATCCGCGCCTGAAAAATCGATGAAACGGCCGGCCCACGAAGCGTGCCCCGGCCACCGACACACAAACTCAGGAGAAATCTCTGATGGCAGTAACAGCCGCAATGGTTAAAGAACTTCGTGAACGCACCGGTGCGGGCATGATGGAATGCAAGAAGGCGCTGGTCGAAACGGCCGGCGACATGGAAGCCGCGGTCGAGCAACTGCGTAAGTCCGGTCTCGCCCAGGCCGACAAGAAAGCCGGCCGCGTCGCGGCTGAGGGCAAAATCACCCTGGCCCGGTCCGACGACGGCAAGCAGGCCGCGATGGTGGAAGTCAACTGCGAAACCGACTTCGTCGCCAAAGACGAGAACTTCAATGCCTTTGCCGACGCCGTCGCGCAGAACGCACTAAGCGAGAAACCAGCCGACGTCGACCACCTGCGCAGCACCGACATGAGCGGGCAAACCGTCGAAGAGGCCCGCCAGGCGCTGGTTTCCAAGATCGGCGAAAACGTGCAGGTACGCCGCTTCGTCCGCGTGAGTGCGCAAGACCAACTGGGCGCCTACATACACGGCGGCAAGATCGGCGTTTTGGTGGACCTCAGTGGCGGTGACGAGGACCTGGCCCGCGACCTGGCCATGCACATCGCTGCCCTGAACCCCGAATTCGTCTCCGCCGACGACGTGCCCGCCGACGTGATCGCGCGCGAGAAAGACATTCTCGTGGCGCAGGCCGCGGACAGTGGCAAGCCTGCCGATATCATCGAAAAAATGGTTGAAGGACGCTTGCGCAAGCACCTTTCCGGCATCACGCTGCTGGGCCAGCCTTTCGTCAAGGACGGCGACATCAGCGTGGAAAAACTGCTGCAGCAGAAGGGCGCCCGCGTCAACCGCTTCGAGCGGCTGGCGGTTGGCGAAGGCATCGAAAAACAGGACTCCAACTTCGCCGACGAAGTCATGCAGCAGGTGAGCGGTGGCTGACGAAAGCTATCGGCGCGTCCTTCTGAAACTCAGCGGCGAGGCGCTGCTGGGCACTGAAGATTACGGCATCGACCCGGTCATCATCGCCCGCATAGCGGCCGAGGTAGCCGACGTTTCGCGCATGGGCATACAGGTGGCCATTGTCATCGGCGGCGGCAACATCTTTCGCGGCGCCGGACTGGCGCAGTCCGGCATCGACCGGGTTACCGGCGACCACATGGGCATGCTGGCCACCGTGATGAATGCGCTGGCCCTGCAGGACGCCATGGAAAGCGTTGGCGTAGACGCCCGGGTCATGTCGGCCATCTCCGTCCACGACGTCTGCGAAGATTACATTCGCCGGCGCGCCATCCGGCACCTGGAAAAAGGCCGGGTCGTGATCTGCGCCGGCGGCACGGGCAATCCGTTTTTTACCACCGACACCGCTGCGGCGCTGCGCGCCAGTGAGATCAGCGCCGACCTGGTGCTCAAAGCCACCAAGGTGGACGGCGTTTACTCAGCCGATCCGGCCCGTGATTCGTCAGCAAGGCTCTTTGATCGCGTCGGTTACGACGAGGTCATCGAAAGCAAGTTGGGCGTTATGGACGCCAATGCCATTGTGCTGTGCCGCGACCAGCGTTTGCCGATCCGGGTCTTCAACGTATTCAAGGCAGGCAGCCTGGTGCGGCTCATGAATGGCGAGAACATCGGCACGCTGGTCTCCTGAACCCGTTTTGCCCCGCGTTGCCGCAACTCGGCGCCGCCCCCGTTTTTGCTGTTAAAATCTCCTGTCGGAAGGTAGCGCCGGCAACATCCGGCTGGCCCATCATCACCGGGCACCTGACTTGGAAAAGGAGGAATTCATGCTCGCCGAAATCAAGCAAGACACCAGGGTTCGCATGAGCAAGAGTCTCGACGCCCTGCGTCACGAACTCGCCAAGATCCGCACCGGTCGAGCCCACCCCAGCCTGCTCGAGCACGTGCACGTGGATTATTATGGCAGCGAAGTGCCGATCAGCCAGGCCGCCAGCGTAACCGCGGAAGACGCACGCACCCTAAGCGTAACGCCCTGGGACAAGTCCATGGTGCCGATCGTGGAAAAAGCGATTATGACCTCGGACCTCGGACTCAACCCGAACACCTCCGGCCAGGTCATCCGTATTCCGTTGCCGCCCCTGACCGAGGAGCGCCGCAAGGACCTCGGCAAGGTCGTACACCACGAGGGTGAGAATGCCAAAATTGCCATTCGCAACATCCGCCGTGACGCCAACCACCAGATCAAGGAGCTGCTCAAGGAAAAAGAAATCTCCGAAGACGAGGAGCGTCGCACC
>JAVVFH010000115.1:0-10724 GCA_032250585.1 Lysobacterales bacterium | reverse complement strand
GCGACGCCCAGCGCCACGCCGTCGTAACGCTCGATCTGCGCCATGCCGGCCGGGGCTTCGGCGCGAAAGCGTTCCAGCAACTGCCGGAACGAGCCTGTGCCGCTGACCGGGGTCGGGATGACCAATGGTTGGCCCATCGAACGCTCCGACAGATCGCTGATCTCGACGGCGGCGAAGCGGGCGTTGGTGCCCCCGATATCGGCGGCCAGAATTCTCATGTGTCGTTTAGCATGGCTGTGTGGCCTATTTCGTCACCCGGCCGGTCATCGGCACCTGGCACACGTCGAGGACTTCCGGAGGCCGGTGGTGAAAGAATTTCTGCTTGCGAACGCGGCGCTGCTCGAGCATTTCCGCGAAGCCCTCGCTGGTGCTGTCCATCACGAAGGCGTCCAGGCGCTGATTCTCGTCGATGTCCGAGGCCAGCCGCATGCTGCGGATGCGGCTCATTTCGATGTCCGCGCGGATGATGCCGTTATTGCCCGGCGGGCCGCGCCTGATACGCTGCAAGACCTCCATGCCGTCAATCACCCGGCCGAACACGTTCATGTTACGGTCCAGGTAACGCGGTGCCTGGCCGATGACAATATAGAAATCGGTGCGGCTGGAATCCGGGCTTTCATTCCTGGCCATCGCGACGATACCGGGGCAGTGCGGAATCCACAACCGTTCGCCGCGCGCGTCCCGTGCGGCCGGGAAACCGTCGACGAAACCGGTCTCGTGGGCGAACAGGTCGGGCTGCTGAACGGGTGTGAATGCGAGCTTTTCGGGGGCCTCCAGTTCGAACTCGGCGGCGATCAGCGGCACGTTGCTGAGTTCACCGAGGTCGCTGCCGTCACCGCCCTGAGCAACGAAGCCGTCGATGACGCGATAGAACCCGAGTCCGTCATAAAAGCGCCGCTGCACCAACGCCCGGAATTGTTTGACGGTTGCCGGCGCAAACCGTGGATTGAGCTCGATGACGACCCGGCCCTCCTGCAGTTCCATGAACACCAGTTGGTCGGCATCGACCTGCCGCCAGGTCATCTCCGCGGCCAGCAGCGGCGTTCGACCGACGCTGAGCGCGAGACCGAAGACGATTGCAATCAGGGCGAGGGGCGTCTGCGCTTTCACGCCGCTCATGTTAACTCAGGGCATTTGGATTTTCCCGCCGCCCATGCCGCCGCCCATGTTGGGATCCATGCCACCTTTGGGCACCACGATGGACGAAGCCTGCTGGCGCTGCATCTCCTTGAGTTCTTCCATGGTCTGCTCGAAGGCCCGCCGGGCGCCTTCGCCAAAGGCGGCCGCGGCTTCCGCCAGCGAGGTCGCCTCGAGCTCGAAGGACAGCGGCATCGGGCCGGCCGAGGTCATGACCTGCGTCGAGCCGATAAATTGCGTGTGGCGCGATGGATCGGTTTGGCCCTCGGCATCGACCGGCGTGAGCCGGCGTAGGGTGCCGACCGTGTTGTCGGTAAACACCTCCTCCCGGTAGAGACTGGAGGCATCCATGTGAATCTCGTTGTTGCTTCCCGTTTGGTTCATAGCGTGGTCCTTGGTTGCCTGCCTGAAGATGTGGGGACAGCGCGCGCGGATCGCAATGCAGGCCGGCCGGCGCGGTTTTCGGCCGGCGGCCGTGAGTCGGTCGCGTCATGCCCTGACCGTTTTCATGCGGTACCATGGAAGGGTGAAAGCAGGAGTGACGTGATGAGCAAAACCGGGCAGGGCCACGTGCTGGGCGTCGGCGGAATCTTTTTTCGTTCCAGGGATCCGGCGCGCCTGGGCGCGTGGTACGAGGAGCATCTGGGTATCAAGATGGAAGCCTATGGCGAGTCGCGCGGCGCCAGCTTCCCACCGGCCGGCATGCCGGCCTCCGGGTTTACCGTGTGGGGTGCCTTTCCGGCCGACACGGAATATTTCGGCGCGGCCAGCCAGGGATTCATGATCAATCTGGTGGTCGACGACCTGGACGCGGCATTGCGCAAGGTCGAGGAGGGCGGTGCCGAGGTGCTCGAGGCGCGGGAAGAGGAGGACTTCGGACGCTTCGGCTGGTTCGTCGATCCCGACGGCAACCGGGTTGAGTTATGGGAACCGCCTGCGGGCGATGGACCGCCATGACAGCAAGCGATGCGCAGCGCCTGGACGAACTGGAAAGCCGCCTGGCCTTCCAGGACGATTTGATCGAAAACCTGAACGAGGTGGTGGTGCGCCATGACCGTGAACTCGGACGCCTGGCGCGCCGTTTGCGGGAACTGGAAAACCGCCTGCAGGCGGTCGCCGATCTGGCGGCAGACGCGGGGGCCGACAGCGGTCACGAGGTCCCGCCTCATTACTAGCATGCCTCGCCTAGAAATTCAGCGTGAGTGCCGCTTCCTGCATCGCGGAAAACTGCTCCCTCAAGCCCAGCACCAGGTCTTCCCAGTAGCGCGGGCTGTCGAACCACGGGAAAGCCGCCGGAAACGCCGGGTCGTCCCAGCGCCGCGCAATCCAGGCCGCGTGGTGCAGCATGCGCAGCGTGCGCAGGGCTTCGATCAGCTGTAACTCCCGTGTGTCGAAGCGGCAAAACTGGCTGTAGCCTTCGATGATGTCGCCAAGCTGCTGTTCCATTTCGTGCGTTTCGCCGGACAGCAGCATCCACAAATCCTGCACGGCCGGACCGGATTGGCAGTCGTCGAGATCGACGAAAAACGGCCCTTCCCGCCAGAGTATGTTTCCCGGGTGGCAGTCGCCGTGCAAGCGGATGGAGACGACGCCCCCGGCCCGCGCATAGGCCTGGCGGACGGTGCGCATCAGGTCGCCGGCCAGTGATTCGAAGGCGCTGGTCAGGTGGGGCGGCAGCCAGGGTCCGGCGAGGATGGTGCGGATCGACTCGTCGCCGAAACGCTCGGGGGTCAGTGCGGGGCGGTGCCGGAAGGGCCTGGCGCCGCCGATGGCGTGGATGCGACCGAGAAAGCGCCCCAGCCACAGGCGCGTTTCGCGGTCACCCAGTTCCGGCGTGTGCCCACCCTGGCGGCGGAACACAGCAAAGCGGAAGTTTTCGTGGCGAAACAGCGTTTGACCTCCGATGATTCGCGGCGCAATCAGCGGAATTTCCGCTGCCGACAGTTCGGCCGAAAAGCTGTGCTCCTCCAGAATCTGCGCATCGGTCCAGCGGGCTGGTCGATAGAATTTAACCACCACCGGGTCGCCGTCTTCCACGCCGACCTGGTAGACACGGTTTTCATAGCTGTTCAGGGCCAGCAAACGGCCGTCACAGGGCAGCCCGGTCGACTCGACCGCCTGCAGGATGGTGTCGGGGTCGAGGCGGTAATACGGCGCCGGGTCGGTGAGTGTGGCATTCATTCCGGCATCATAGCGGTTTCCCGCGTTGGAAAATCCATTCAGCGTGTCGATCAGGCTTCCTGTAAAATGAAGCAACCCCAAAGAATTCTGCTCAGATGGCCACCGACACCAAGAACCTCGCTCTTTTCTGTGACTTTGAAAACATCGCCCTCGGCGTTCGCGACGCGAATTACGCCCGCTTCGAAATAGAGGAAATTCTCGAACGCCTGCTCGTGAAAGGCAATATCGTCGTCAAGAAAGCCTACTGCGACTGGGAGCGTTACAGGGATTTCAAGCGCGGCATGCACGAGGCTTCGTTCGAGCTGATAGAAATTCCGCACGTACGCCAGTCGGGCAAGAATTCAGCGGATATCCGCATGGTCGTCGACGCGCTCGATCTGTGCTATACCAAATCGCACGTCGATACCTTCGTGATCATTTCCGGCGACTCGGACTTTTCGCCGCTGGTGTCGAAGTTGCGTGAGAACAACAAGGTCGTGATTGGCGTGGGCGTCAAGAACTCGACCTCCGATCTGCTGATCGCCAATTGTGACGAGTTCATTTATTACGATGATCTGATCCGCAAGGCAGAGCAGCGCAAGCCGCCCAAGAAGAAAGCCAACGGTGCCCGCAAAGCCGGGGCCGAGAAGGTCGCGCCTGCGCAAAATCAAAACGAAGCCCGTGCCGAAAAAGCCTTCGCGCAGGTCCTGGAGACCATCGACGACCTGATTTCGGAGCGCGGCGACGAAGACAAGCTGTGGGGCTCGATGGTGAAACAGGCCCTCAAGCGCCGCAAACCCGGTTTCAACGAGAGTTATCACGGCTTCCGTTCCTTCGGCAAAATGCTCGAGGAAATGGAATCACAGGGCCTGCTGAAACTGGAACACGACCAGAAGTCCGGCGGTTACATCATCACCGCCGTAGGCTAGTGTCCTGTTTTGACCTGCCCTCCTCACCGGGGCCAGGTCAAAAAAAACCCGACTTGCGCCGGGTTCAGTACGATGCGATGTCCCGAATACGTGCCTGCGTTTTGGCACCAGGGCATTTTTTCGTGATCAGCGCGTAAAAACCCCCAAGCGGCTGATTCTTTCTGCGTGTCCCCCAAGCATTTTGGCCTTCAGACTGAGGTGGGGCCGGAATTCGCGCGTGGCGCAAGACCGGCCGGCTGATCTTTCGTCAGCTTGCAGGTGGCGATGTTTTTTGTGCTCTTGAGCCAGAGTCTGCGAGAAAAAAGTGTTTCGCTTGACGTCGTCCATGACAAAAGCTCCTTTGATTCGGTAATGGCAAGACCTTTCGATCCGGAGGTGGGAGAGCCGGGGCCCTGTTTGGGCAAGGAGGGCGGAGCCCCGGATCATCCCGCTAACTGCTACCAGTCAGTTAGGTCTTTCAATCGTTTAAATGCAAATATCGAGCCATAATGATGCCTGGATAAAAAGACAAATGTTTTCATTGGCTTGTATTTGATCGTGGAAAGTGCTTTGGCCGCTTTGGCCGGAGGCTGTCATTTTGTGTCAGAAATATGGACGTTTTTTGTCACCTGTATTTCAATCGCGTCCAAAGGCCGTCACCGCGGCCTGCTGCCGGTGTCTGTCAGAGCGGCTCCAGCCAGCCCCAGGCGTCCTTGGTTTGCCCGTTGAACAAGCCGAAGAACGCATCCTGCAGTTTTTCAGTGACCGGGCCCCGGCCGCCGTTGCCGATAGCCATGTGATCGACCTGGCGCACCGGCGTGACTTCCGCCGCGGTGCCGGTCATGAAGATTTCATCGGCCGCGTAAAGCTGCTCGCGGGAAATCGTCTGCTCGGTGGTTTCGATACCCGCTTCGGCGGCCAGCGTGATGACGGTGTCGCGGGTGATGCCGCTGAGTATCGATGAGGACGACGGCGGCGTCAGCAGTTGGCCCTTGCGGACCACGAAAATGTTTTCGCCGGCGCCTTCGCTGAGCAGGCCATCGTGGCCCAGGCCGATGCCTTCGTCGTAGCCGCGGTCGCGCGCCTCCATGCCGATCAGCTGGCTGGACAAATAGTTGCCGCTGGCCTTGACGCCGGTGGGCATCGTGTTCGGAGCCAGCCGGCTCCAGGACGTGACGCAGGCACGAATACCTTTATTCAGTCCCTCTTCACCCAGGTAGGCGCCCCAGGCGGCGACGATGATGGCGACGTCGACGACGTTCAGATCCTTGGGCAGCACGCCCAGCCCGCAATTGCCGCGCGAGACCAGCGGCCGGAGGTAAGCGCTCTTCAAGCCGCTGTCGCGCAGGGTTTCGCGGCAGGCGGCGTGCAGTTCTTCCAGACTGTAGTGGATCGGGATCCGGTAGACGTCTGCCGAATACTTCAGGCGCTGCAGGTGTTCGCGCAGCCGAAATATGCGTGTGCCGTCCGGCGTGTCGTAGGCGCGGATGCCCTCGAAGACGGACGAGCCGTAATGCAGGGTATGGCTTTGCACGTGCACCATGCAATCCGCGTGCTCACGCAGCTTGCCGTTGAACCAGATTCTGTAGGGATCGCCCACCTTCAACTCCTGTTTGTTTTCGACAGCGCAAAGTATCGGTACTGTATCGCAAAGAGCAAGCTTTTTCCCTGTCTGCGGC
Source organism: Lysobacterales bacterium (assembly GCA_032250585.1). GTDB lineage: Bacteria > Pseudomonadota > Gammaproteobacteria > Xanthomonadales > SZUA-36 > JAVVFH01. The sequence continues at coordinate 4,840 of JAVVFH010000115.1, read as the reverse complement.
GCCGATCGAGCACCGATGCGGTCGACTGCGGCCCGTATCTGCGCGTGCCGGGCGAGGGCCTCGTTGTTACAATTGCGCTTTTCGGCTTCACGGGATTTGATCACTATGGAATGGAAACTCTTCGGGACCGTTTTCGCCAGCATATTCATCGCCGAAATGGCCGACAAGACGCAGCTGGTGACCTTGCTGTTCGCCGCGGATCGGGCGGTCAGCAAGTGGCTGGTGTTCGCAGCTTCCGCGTCGGCCCTGGTGTTGACCAGCGCGATCGGTGTGGCGGCCGGTTCGCTGCTGTCGCAGGTGGTCAGCGTGCGTCTGATGTCCATCGTTGCCGGCTCGGGCTTCATTCTGATCGGGGCGTGGACGCTGTATCATGGTCTGTTCCAAGCGCAGTAGCGGATTGGACTCTTGAACCGGCAAGCCCACCACCATCACCACGGCCCGCAGACCGATTACAACCGGGTTTTTGCGCTCGCCATCGCGCTCAACCTCGGCTTTGTCGTGGTCGAGGCGGTTTTCGGCTTTTTGTCCCAGTCGCTGGCGCTGCTGACCGACGCCGGCCATAACCTGAGCGACGTGCTCGGCCTGTTGCTGGCCTGGGGCGCGGCCTTTCTGGCCCGAAAGCGGCCTTCGCTTTACCGCACCTACGGCTATTCCCGCGCCACGATTCTGGCATCCCTGTTCAGCGGCCTGTTGCTGATGGGCGCGGTGGGCGCGATCGGCTGGGAGGCCGTCAACCGCCTCTTCGATCCGCCGCAGCCGGCGGGCAAGACCATCGTGATCGTCGCGGCCATTGGCGTTGTCATCAACACGGCGACGGCCCTGCTGTTCATTACGGGCAAAGACCGGGACCTGAACATTCGCGGTGCTTTTTTACACATGGCGGCCGACGCAGCCGTTTCCCTGGGCGTGGTGGCGTCGGGGGCGCTGATTCTGTTCTTCGGAATGAACTGGATCGACCCGGTGATCAGCCTGGTGATCGCCGGGGTCATTTTCCTGTCGACCTGGGGCTTGCTGCGCGATTCGCTCAACCTGGCCGTCGACGCGGTGCCGCGCGAGATCGATCCGGCGGCGGTTCGGCAGTACCTGCACGGCTTACCCGGCGTGTGCAACGTTCACGACCTGCACATCTGGGCATTGAGCACCACGGAGTCCGCGCTGACGGCCCACCTCGTGATGGAGCGGTTTCCCGACGGCGACGATTTTCTGAACGCGGTAGCGCGGGAGCTCGCCCACCGCTTCGCGATCAACCACCCGACCATCCAGCTTGAGCACGAGAACGGTGAAGCTGCCTGCCTGCAGTCCCTGAACTGTGCGGACTGAGCCGAGCTTCGCGGCCGGGTTCAACTTTCCAGCCGCCGGTAGTGGTCGGCGATCACCTGGCTGACACAGCCGGTCAGCTTACGCGCGAACGGAACATGCAGGAATTCGTTCGGTCCGTGGGCATTGGAGTTCGGGCCCAGCACGCCGGTGATCATGAACTGGGCCTCGGGGAAAAAATCGCCCAGCATGGCCATGAAGGGAATGGTGCCGCCTTCACCCATATACATCACGCTTTTGCCGAACGCACCTTGCGAAGCTTTTTCCAGCGAACTGCCGAGCCAGGCTGCGATGTCCGGCGCATTCCAGCCGGAGGCGGACTGGTCGGCCTCGAATGAGACTTTCGCGTTCAGCGGCGGCTCGGCCTCCAGGGTTGCTTTCATCTTGCGCGAGGCTTCTTCGCCGTCGACCGTGGGTGGCAGGCGCATCGATAGCTTTAGCGCGGTCCGTGGCCGCAGCACGTTGCCGGCGGCGGCCAGTGGCGGCAGACCGTCAGCGCCGGTGACGGACAACGCGGGACGCCAGGTGCGGTTGAGAATGCGCTGCAGGTTGTCGTCCCCCTGCGGGCGGACGCCTTCGCAGAACGGGTAGGCCTGGTAGACCGCATCGCCGAGCGCTGCGGCCATCTGGCGGCTTTGCTCCAGCCGCTGTTCCGGTATCTCCGCTTTGAGGTACGCCGGCAGCACCTGGCCGTTGTCCTCGTTTTCCAGCCGGCTCAGCAGTTTCCGCAGAATGCGGAAGCTGGAAGGAACGACGCCCGAGGCGTAGCCCGAATGCACCCCTTCGTTCAGCACCTCGGCGCTCAGTGTGCCGGCCGCCATGCCGCGCAGCGACACGGTCAGCCACAGCTGCTGGTAATTGCCGGCACCCGAATCCAGGCAAACCACCAGCGATGGCGTGCCGATGCGTTCGCGCAGGTGTTCGATGTAAAACGGCAGATCATAGCTGCCGGACTCCTCGCAGGCTTCGATGATGACCACGCAGCGCGCGTGGGGCGTTTTTTCCTGCTGTAGTGCCATGATGGCGGTCAGCGAGCCGTATGCCGCGTAACCGTCGTCGGCGCCGCCGCGGCCGTAGAGTTTTTCGTCCTGAAGCACCGGAATCCACGGCCCGAGGCCGTCGGCCCAGCCGCTCATCTCCGGTTGCTTGTCCAGATGGCCGTACAGCAGGACGGTGTCGTCGTTGTCACCAGGTATGTCGATGAAAATCAGCGGTGTGCGCCCGGGCAGACGGACGATCTCGCACGCCATGCCGGTGATGTCCTGTTTTTTGCACCAGGCGAAAATCTGTTGAACCGCGTCTTCCATGTAACCGTGTTCTTCCCAGTCGGGATCGAAGTGCGGCGATTTGTTCGGTATCTTGATGTACTCGATGAGTTCCGGAACGATGGAATCCATCCAGACCTCATCGACGAATTTCTGCACTGACTGCTGATTCATGCCGCTTATGCCTTCTGCTGTTTCGACGGCGTCGATTATCTCATGCCCCTGTCGGATAATCATGCGAGGCGGGCTCACGGCTTGATCTGCCCCGGAGTTTTTGGCCCAAGGCGCCGCGCGTCTGTTATGCTCTGGCGGCACCCCGCTGCGCGGCCGTTTCCCGGGCGGCCTGGCGAACCGACAAGCGCAATCATCAAAAATTCGGAGGGAATCCTTGAGTACCCAAACCGATGTGCCGAATCCACCCCCGATACCGCCCGAGCAATTTCTCGGACACCCCAAGGCCCTGTGGCAGCTCTCCAACATCGAAATGTGGGAGCGCTTTTCCTATTACGGCATGCGAGCTTTGCTCGCCGTATACGTGGCGACAACCTTTTTCAGCCACATGGGCGACCAGGCCAATTCCGAGGCGAGCCTGGTTTACGGCGGTTACACGGCTCTCGTCTACGCCACCGGCATCATAGGCGGGTACATTGCCGATCACGTGCTCGGCTACCAGCGCTCCATTCTGCTCGGGGCGATCATCATGGCAGCCGGGCTTTTCATACTCCTGATCGACGATCTGAACTGGTTCCTGATCGGCCTGGCCCTGATCGTGGCCGGCAACGGGCTGTTCAAACCCAACATTTCCACGATGATCGGCAAACTCTACACCCCCGGGGACGTGCGCCGCGATTCCGGCTTCACGATTTTCTACATGGGTATCAACCTCGGAGCCTTCATCGCACCGTTTATCACGGCCGCCTGGATTGGCGCGACCTGGGGTCTGAAATGGGGCTTTTTCGCGGCGGCAATCGGCATGCTGCTCTCGACGCTGTTTCTGGAATTGGCCAAGAAAGCCCTTGGCAAAGTGGGACGGCCGGAACCCGGCAAGGAAGGCTGGGGCCGCTTTTTCGCGGTCGGGCTGGGCGCCCTGCTGATGTCGATCGGCATCTATTTCCTGCTTTCCGAAAGTCGGATTCTGGGGTTTCTGCTGGTCGGCATCATGCTGGCCCTGGCGCTGTATTTCATCGTCTCCGGCATCCGCAGCGGCGACCGCGTGCAGCTGCAGCGCTACATCGCGATGCTGATCCTGTTCGTCGCGAACGCCTGTTTCTGGGCGCTGTTCGAGCAGGCCGGCAGTTCGCTCAATTTCTTCGCACGCGAATTCGTCACGCCGATGTACGGCAGCATGGAAACGTGGCTGGCCGGTGGCTTCGGCATTTTCCAGTCGCTCAACCCGCTTTATATCCTGCTGTTCGCGCCGGTGTTCGCCGCGCTCTGGCCGTGGCTGGACCGGCGCAACATGAATCCGTCCATCCCCCGCAAGTTCGCGCTCGGTTTGATCCAGGTCGCGTTGGGTTTCCTGGTGCTGGTTATCGCTATCGCCAATTTCCAGAACGCGGCGGGCATGGTGCCGTGGATTTTCCTGGCGCTGTGTTACCTGCTGCATACCACCGGAGAGCTGTGCCTGTCGCCGATCGGCCTCTCCATGGTCACGAAGCTGGCGGCCGAGAAGGAAACTGGCATGGCGATGGGCGGCTGGTTCCTGTCGATCGCCATGGCGCAATACGTCGCGGGCCTGATCGCGGCCATCGCGTCGGGCGGCGCCATCGGGCACGGTGTGGGCACGGCCGCGGCGGCCGCGGCGGGAATCGCTCAATATTCCGAAACCTATATGATGCTGTTCTGGGTGGGTCTCGGTTTCGGCATGGCTTACCTGGTCGCGGCGCCGCTCATCAACAAACTGATGCATGGCGTCAAGTAAGCGCCTGCGGTCGGGATTTTTTTGGGGCGAGCGACGGTTCGGAGCGACCGGATGGCCTTTTTCCTTCTGCGGAGACAAGCAATGAAATTTTTATTACCGGCTACCAGACTGACCGTGCTGTGTGCCCTCAGCTGCCTGCTGCTGGCTTGCGAGCCGACCGATCCGCCCTCTGCGAAACCGGCTGGCGTCGATCGACCGGCGGCGGAGAATGCGCCGGATGACCGCCCGCCCGCCGAATGGGACCGCTTCGTGCTGGACTACATGGAATCCTGGTTCGTGGCACATCCGGCATTCGCCGTGGTCCAGGGCCGTCACAAGTTCGACGGCATGCTCCCCG
>JAVVFH010000114.1:0-10868 GCA_032250585.1 Lysobacterales bacterium | reverse complement strand
CCGGCGCCCGCAAAACAAAGGGCGACGTCAGCGACGCCGCCCTTTGATTGTTCTGGCGTTTCCGCCTTGATCTTAGCGGCTGCGGGCAACGTCCCGGCGGGTCAGCGACGTGGCGCGCTGAGGGCTGCGCCGGTTCGTAATGCGCACCGGCTGACGCTTTGGCCGGTCACGAACAGATCACCGGAAAGTGGCGAATTTCGGCGGCTTTGAGTAAGCTGATCTTCCTCCGGCAACAGCTGCCGGACCCAGGATCACCTGATGCGCAGAAGACACAGAATCGAAGACGAGGCCGAGATCAACATCACCCCGATGTTGGATATCGTTTTCATTATGCTCATCTTCTTTATCGTGACCACGTCTTTCGTCAAGGAGAAAGGCCTGGAAGTGTCGCGTCCATCCAATGCGCCGCCCAAGGAAGTCCAGCAGGAGAAAGGTCCGATCGTGGTCAGGATCGATGCCAGCAGCCTGATCAGCCTCAAGGGCCGGCTGCTCGAGCCCCGGGCCGTGCAGGCCAACCTGGAGCGTGAAAAGGCGGAGAAACCCAACTCGCCGCTGATCGTTGCGGCCCATCCGGAAGCGGATACCGAATCGCTGGTCACCATTCTCGATGCTGCGCAGGCGGTGGGGATCGGCTCGGTGAGTGTGGCCACCAGCACGCAATGATCACGATTCCAGAGTCACCCGAGAGGCCGACCGTGACGGCCTTTTTTCGATCTGCGCGCCACTGCCGGGCAGCATGATGGCCGGCGCCTTGCGCAAAGCGGTGTTCCTGGATGTCGAGTCCGTCGATAACGGCGACCTCGACCGCCGAAAACTTTCCGCCTGCCTGCCCGTCTGGGAATGGCATGCCTTTACAGCGGCGGACGAGGTCGCCGGGCGCATCGCCGACGCCGATGTGGTGATCAGCAACAAGTGCCGGCTGGACGGTGCCAGCCTGCGTGCCGCGCGGCGCCTCAGCCTGATCGCCGTGGCAGCCACCGGCACCAACAACGTCGATCTCGATGCGGCGGCCGCTGCCGGCATCACGGTCTGTAACATCCGCGACTATTGCAGCGACTCGGTGGCGCAGCACGCCATCACGCTGATGCTCAACCTGCTGACCGGCCAGCCCTGGTACTGGCAGGACGTGCGGGCGGGCCGCTGGAGCCGCTCGCGGCACTTCAGCCTGCACAGCCGCAACATCCGCGAAGCCCGTGGCCTGAACTTCGGCGTGGTCGGTTACGGCACGCTCGGCCGGGCCACCGCGCAGCGGTCGCGGGCATTGGGCATGCAGCTGCTGATCGCCGAGCGCCGCGGCCGAGCACCGCGCCCGGGCCGGGCCGCCTTCGAGGAGACCGTCCGCAAGGCAGACGTGCTCAGCCTGCACTGCCCGCTGACCGCGGATACTCGCCACCTGATCGACCGCGAGGTGCTGAGTGCGATGAAGCCCGATGCGCTGCTGATCAACACCGCCCGGGGCGAGGTCGTGCATGCGCGGGACCTGGCCGACGCCCTGCGCGCCGGCTTGCTCGGGGGCGCGGGGATCGATACGCTGGATCGGGAACCGCCGCCGGTCGACCACCCCCTGCTGCAGGCCGACATCCCCGGGCTGCTGGTCACGCCGCACAACGCCTGGGCCAGCCGCAGCGGCCGCCAGGCGGCATTGGATCAACTGGCCGACGTGGTCGCCGCCCACCGCCGCGGAAACGCCATCAACCGGGTGCTTTGAGCGATCACGGACATGCTGCGCATCGACGACGACATCAGCATCCCCGAGCAGGAGATCGAGTTCAGCGCGGTTCGCTCGCAGGGCGCGGGCGGCCAGAACGTCAACAAGGTCGCCTCGGCGATCCATCTGCGCTTCGATATCCGCGCCTCCTCGCTGCCCGCACCCGTCAAGGAACGCCTGCTGCGCCGCGGCGATCAGCGCATCACGGCCGAAGGCGTGGTGGTGATCAAGGCGCAGAACCACCGCACGCAGGACCGAAACCGCGCCGAGGCGCTGTCGCGGTTGCAGGAACTGGTTCGGCAGGCCAGCCGGCTACCGCGCAAACGGATTGCCACGCGCCCGAGCCGGGCGGCCCGGGAAAAGCGCCTGCAGGCGAAAAAGCGCCGCGCGAGCCTGAAAAAGCTGCGCTCCGGCGAGCCGGACTGATTTTCCTGCCCCCGGCCCACGGACCGGTTCAGGAAAAGCGGCGCGAAATTTCCTCTTCCACCGGCCGTTCGGGCGGCATCTGCAGGAAATAACCGCAACCCTCCAGATTCTCGATGACGCGGTTCACGTCGGCCCGGGCCAGTTTGCGCTGCGCCGTCAGTTCCATTTCCATGATCCGCTGCGGTTCGCCGAAAGACCGTTGGAGTGTTTCGGGCAGGTCGCTGAATTCCATGTTTTCGGACAGGTAAAGATAGGTTTCCGCTCGTTTTCCAGAGCGATAGACGGTACACAAAGTCATCGGGGCCTTTCCTGAGGACGCTACAATTCCGGAATCTTCAGTTCCTGACCGGGGTGAATCCGGTCGGGAGCCTCGAGCAGCGCGCTGTTGGCCTCGAAAATCTTCATGTACCTGGCCCCGTCCCCGTAGACTTCCTCGGCGATCTGCCACAGGGTGTCGCCTGATTTGACCGTGTAGCTGCGGGGGATTGTGCTGTCCGCTTCGACGGTGACAGCGGACTCCGGGAGGCCTTCGGTCGCCGTTTCCGCCGGAGCGGCAGCGGCTGACTCGGCGCTCGCCGTCACGACCAGGTGGTCTTCGACGATGCCGATACCGGGCGCCGCAGACAGCAGCTCGAGAATTCTCTGCCGCTGCGCTTCGCCGGCCACTTCGCCGTAAACCGTGACGACACCGGACTCGGAATTGAAGCTGAGTCCGGCCGGGTCAATGCCCGCATCGGCCAGAATCTGGCCGGGCGCCAGCGTGATGTCGGCTTCCGATTTGCCGCCGAAGGCATTTTTGATGGAATCCAGGATGCTCATGGTTCCTCCTGTTGAGTGCCCGGCTTCCTTCGCCGCGCTGATGCCTCGATTATAGCGCGACGGCAGGCATTCCGGTGCGTTGCCGCGTCGGAGCCGTTGGGCGGCTCCGACAGTCGCTGTGATGGCGGACATCCAGCCCCCGGCATCTTCGCTGGACGTGCCTGGCCCTTTATCTTCTCCTGATGCCGCCCGGGCGCCAGCCCCACTTGTAGAGCAGCGCCGCGCCGAAAATCATACCGCCCAGGTGGGCGAAGTGCGCGATGCCCGGCATCGTCCGCGTCACGCCGAACATCAGTTCGATCCCGCCATAGATCAGCACGAACCACTTCGCCGCGATCGGTACGGGAAAAAACAAAAGGAAAATCCGGTTGTTCGGCCACATCACGCCGTAGGCGAGCAATAAGCCGAAGACCCCACCGGAGGCGCCGATGGTTGGGTAGCTACCGCCCTCGAGTTGCTGCACCAGCAACTGGATGATGCCGGCGCCGACCACGCAGACGACGAAGTAGCTGAGGAAGCGTTGCGAGCCCCAGCCCCGTTCCAGTGGGGTGCCAAACATCCAGACGGCGAACATGTTGAAGAACAGGTGGTTGAAATTGCCGTGCAGGAACGCGTAGGTCAGCAGTTGCCAGGGTGTGAAATAGCCGCTTCCGACGGGCCACAGCGCCATGGCGGGAGGCTGGAAGCGCGTCAGGAAAATGATCGCGCATAACAGGATGATGCCAAAGCTCACCGGCGTGGCGGAAAAGGGCGATGACTCGAAAGTGGGGCGGCGCTGGTTCAAAATGGGGGACTCCTTTGCTTCGGGATCATATTACAATAGCCGCAAGCCGAACACCCATCCCAGCTGCCAACCGAGGAAGCCCGATCCGACTCATGGACATGCCGCCCAAGTCGCCCAACGAAATCAAACGCGTGCCGGCCGGCCATGGCATCGGCTGGCTGCTGCAGAGTCTGCAATTGATGCGCTTGCAGGTTTCCCGGCTGCTGTTCATTGCGGTGCTGATGCAGGTCATTCTGGGTCTGACGCAGATACCGCTGCTCGGCTTGCTGGTGATCCTGGCGGTGCCGGCACTGTCGGCGGGTATTCTCGAGGCTTTCCACGTGATCGCCCAGGGCGGGCGTCCGGCGGTGGCCTTGCTGTTCCGGCCTTTGCTGTCCGGGGCGCACAGCAGCCGCCTGTTCGCGATGGGCGCGCTGATGTTCCTTATCGGCGTGTTGGTGATGTCGCTGCTTTTGTCCGGTAGCGAGAGGCTGTTCGATCCGGAGTTGATGGCGCGCATCGAGCAGGGTGACATGGACGCGCTGGCCGAACTCGACCAGGAGTCGGTGGGCAGAATGGCGATCGCTTTCCTCGCCGGCATTGCCATCAGCGGAACCCTGAGCTATTTCACGGTGCCGCTGATCTGGTTCCAGAACCGCAAGCTCGTGCCGGCCCTGGTGGACGGTCTGAAGGCCTTGCTGCTGAACTGGAAACCGTTCCTGACGCTGGCGGCGGTATTGGCCGGAGTTCTGATGCTGGTCGGCGTCCTGGCGGGCAGTTTGTTTACCGCGTCGGCCTCCGCCGGTGGGATGTCCGTGCTGGTCATGGCGCTGGTGATGCTGCTGTTACTGGCCTTTCAGCTGCTGCTGTTCGGCACCCAGTATTGTTCCTTTCGCGATATTTTCGAACTGACGCCGCCGGGGGCGCCGCCCACCGAACCGGATGAAGGTCAACTCGTCGCCTGATCCTCTTCGGCCGCGTCCTTCGCGGCCCCGACGCGGTGCGGTAACAGAATCCGCGACATCAGCAGGCCGAATTCGAACAACAGCCACATCGGCAAAGCCAGCAGCGTCTGCGAAATGATGTCCGGAGGCGTGAGCAGCATGCCCATGGCAAAGGCGCCGACCAGGACGTAAGCACGCATTTTCTTTAATTTGTCGACCGTCGTGACGCCGGTCGCGATCAGGATGATGGTGGCGATCGGCACCTCGAAGGTGATGCCAAAAGCCAGGAACAACGTGATCACGAAGTCGAGGTATTTGCTGATGTCGGTCATCACCGTGACGCCCTCGGGCGCGACTCGGGTAAAAAAACCGAACACCAGCGGAAATACCACGAAATACGCAAACGCGCAGCCCAGGTAAAACAGCACTACGGCCGAGTAAAGCAGCGGGCGCGCCAGGCGTTTTTCCTGGCGGTACAAAGCGGGCGCCACGAAGGCCCACAACTGGTAGAGCACGACCGGTATCGAAAGGATCAGCGACAGCAACAGCGCCAGTTTAAAAGGCGTGAGGAACGGCGAGGCCACGTCGATGGCGATCATGCTGCTGCCCTCGGGCAGCACCGAGGTCAGGGGCGCGGCCAGTGTCGAGTACAGCTTGCGCGAAAACGGCAGCAGCACCACCAGCACGGCGAGCACGGCCAGCGAGGCCTTGAGCAGGCGGCTGCGCAGTTCGATCAGGTGCTCCAGGAAACTCAATTCCTGGTCGTTGGAATCAGCTTCCGTCATCGCTTCCGGATCCATTCCCCGCGGTTTTTTTATCGGGTTCGTCCGATTTTGCGGCGGCGGCAGGCTTTGCCCCGTCCGGTTTGGGATCCGTAACGGATTTGACGCCGGAGCGGAATTCGTCGACCGTCGACTTGACGTCCTTCTGGAAGTGTTTCAGCGGCTCCTTCAGCTCTTCGGCGCGCAACTCCGCCTCGATCGAGCGCTTCAGGCTCAGCCAGCTGCCGCGCGCTTTGCGGCTCAGTCCGCCGAGCGTGCGCGCGACCTTGGGCAGGCGCTCGGGGCCGAGCACCAGCAGCCCGATAAGCGAGAGGAGGAGAATTTCCGCGAAGCCGACATCAAACATGGAGTGGGTCTAGTGTCCTGTAACAGGCCACTAGCTGGACGTTTCTTTGCTTTTGGCCGGCTCTTCCGACTTGGCTTGCGCGTTTTCCCCGGCGGTGATCTGGTCGGGCTCCAGCGTTTCTTCCGAATCTTCCTTGTCGTCTGCCATGCCTTTGCGGAAACCCTTCACGGCGGCTCCGAGGTCGCCACCCATGTTTCGCAGGCGCTTGGTTCCGAAGACCAGGACAACGATAACCAGCAGTATCAGTAACTGCCACATGCTGATGCCACCAATACCCATAACCGTGCTCCGTAATTCAACTTAGAGTGAGTTTAACTGAAATCGGCTTGCAACGGGCTTGCAAGGGGGGTATGTGGTGGGGCGGCCGCGGTCAGAGCCGCCGTATGCTGAACAGCCCGGTCAGCAGCAGCACACCGGCGATCAGCACGAGCCCGAAGCGGTCCAGCGTCGGAATGCCCTCGAAAAACACGGAGTTGATGATCGTGCAGTGTTCTGTGCCCTGCCCCGGCAGGATGGTTTTGGCGCTGGCGCAGTCGTTGGCCGATTCGACTGCGCTGCTTGCGACCTGCTCGTCGCTGCGGCAGCGGGTCGAGCCATCGAAAAGAGGATAGACGGTCGCCGTATGGCTGCTGTTTCCGGAGGAAACATCCCATCGCCAGAGCATGGAGCCGTCCTGCTGAAATTCACCGTCGCCGTCGAACAGGTTTTCGCAATGCAGTTCGATCACGGCGCTTTCGTCAATGGCCGTTTGCTCGCCGAGAATCGCCCATTCCTTGCTGACCGTGATTTCTACGGCCTCCGGGTGATTGCGGACCAGGCAGAGATTTTCCTGGCCGCCCTGCACGGCGCTGAACGTGCAGGCCTCTGCGGTATCGCTGCACTCGCCTTCAGAAAAGCACTGATAGGAAGGCGTATACCCGGTGGGCACCTCTTCGGAAATCTCGCAGTCGAGTTCGCCGTCCCGGAACGAGTCCACCACGAACTCGACCTCGAATTCTCCAAGCGGCGCCTCGTCTGGCTGCACGACGATGGATTGGCGCAAAGGCAGACCGCTGTTGCACTCGATATTCAGGGTCACGGGCGTGATGTTGTTGCCGTCCAGGAACTGTTTCTGGACCTTGAAACGCGCCAGTGCGTCGGGGTCGGAAGCGCCGCAGCCACGCGGCACACTGATGGCGAGGCTTTCAAAACCCTGCTCGCCCGTGGCATTGACCGCTTTGATCGCGGAAGCTTCGCCGGTGGTGAGATCCAGTTTCATGACCTGGCTCGGCGCGCCCAGTTGCCGCCGGTCGGTTATCGCCCAGAGCGTGCCGGCGTCATCGAATGCGAGACCGCCCTCGGAATAATTGTTGGGCCCGATCTTGTTCGGTTTGCGGGTGGCCACGCCGGTGCTCAGATCGATTTCGTGCAGGTAGGGGCTGTCTTCGGTGAGTTCGCCGGTCAGGCCGTTACCGAGGCCGTACAACCTGGTGGGTGAGCCGTAGGCCGCCAGGGCGCTGATGTTGGCGCCGAGCTTGCCGTCGGCGTCGCCGATCCGTTCGAGCGTTCCGTCGAGGGCCAGTCGGTACAGCGTCTGCTTGATAACGGAACTGATGTAAAGATTGCCGTCGCAGGCGAAGGTCATGCCGAAATCGTTGCCGCCGCCCCGGGGCAGTTCGGGTCCCAGGTCGACTTCGTTGGCGGTGAGCGCCACGCCGTTGTCGGGGTTGATCGGAAACAGGGTCATCGAGGCATCGTCGACGCCATACAGGGTGCCGTCGGGGGCAAAAGCCAGCCCCTCGACATCGATCCGGGTCTGGCCGAGCGATGTGACCGTGCCGATGCGCGTTTCCACCCCGGTGGCCAGGTCGATGCGGTACAGGCTGTCGGCATTTCCCGAAGCGCTGTCGGAATTGATGCTGTACCCTGTGGGCGCGGCGGCGATCGACGCCGAAGTCGCGGCCAAAAACATCAGCAACAGTGTTTTGCTCAGGTCTTTCATCAGGCAGCGCATGGACTCGTCAGATAAACGATGGGACAGAAATGCTAGCAGAAAAAATAGCCAAAACAAAGTGTTAGTGTCATGATGTGAGTCAATTGACGGATGTGTCGTGGATTCGCAACAGAAAGAACCCTTGGGCATTGAGAGATGCCGTTGCTACGCTTATGAACTAATGGTCCGCAAAGCAAGGGGTTATCTGCGGCCCGACGCGGCCGTTGTCTGCGGGCCGGTTGATCGTTTCAAACGTGGCTTCTTTCACTGTCGTATTTGTGCCACATTCTTCTTCAGGAGTTCGCATGTCTGAGCCACCATCCAATGCGCCGAACACGGGCGTTCTGCTGGCCAACCTGGGCACGCCGGATTCACCGGAACGCAAACCGGTGGCCCGCTTCTTGCGCGAATTCCTGTCGGACCCGCGGGTGGTCGATCTGCCACGTTTCCTGTGGCTGCCGCTGCTCAACCTGGTCATCATTCCATTGCGCGCGGGCCGCTCCGCGGCGGCCTATCGCCAGGTCTGGTGGCCGGAAGGGTCGCCGCTGCTGGTGCTGACCCGGCGCCTGGCGGAAAAACTTTCCGTCCGGCTCGGCGCCGTGGCTCGCGTAGAGATTGGCATGCGCTACCGCGTGCCTTCCATCCTGCTGGGGCTGGAGAACCTGAAAAAAGCCGGCGTGCGGCGCCTGGTGGTCATACCGCTGTATCCGCAGTTTTCCGGTACCACCACTGCGTCGATTTACGACGCGGTGGACGGCGCCCTGCAGGCACTGGATTGGCAGCCGCAGAGCCTGAGGGTTCAGCAGTATCACCGGGACCCGGTGTGGATCGAGGCGGTCGCTGCGTCGATCCGCACTTTCCAGCAGACGCACGGCAAGCCGGAACGCCTGGTGTTCTCACTGCACGGCATACCGCAGCGCTACGTGCGCCAGGGCGACCCCTACGCCGATCAGTGCCGGCAGAGCGCCGAGGACATTGCGGCCGCGCTGGGACTGGCCGCAGACGAGTGGCTGCTGACCTTCCAGTCCCGTGTCGGCAAGGAGCCCTGGCTGCAGCCCTACACCGACATGACGCTGAAAGAACTGGCGCGCTCCGGTGTGCGGCACGTACAGGTGGTCTGCCCCGGCTTTGCCGTGGACTGCCTGGAAACGCTCGAGGAAATCGCGAGGGAAAACCGCGAGTACTTCGAACAGGCGGGCGGCGAGAAACTGGAATACATTCCGGCGCTCAACGACAGCGACGGCCACGTGGACGTGATGCAGGCCTTGGTCGAGGCCGGGGTCGCCGGGGTCGCAGAGCCAGGCCGCGAATCGAGTTGTGAATCGGGCCGCGAATGAAATTCAGCAGGCCAATCGACCGCATCCAACTGATCTGAGTCAGCCGCTGACGCACGAGCCTCTGCTGGCGGGTCAACATCGCCGTGACAGCGTGGCATACTGCTTCTTTTTGCCAAGGAGATTCCGATGCCCGGTCCGGTTACGCTCGAACAACACGGCAAGGTCGCCGTCATCACGCTGGACAATCCCCCGGTCAACGCGCTTTCAGCGTTGGCTCGCAAAAGTTTGCAGGACGCTTTTCGAGAAGCGAACGCCGGCTCCGCCGGCGCCATTGTGCTGATCTGCGCCGGGCGCACGTTCATCGCCGGTGCCGATATCAGCGAGTTCGGGAAGAAGCCGGCCGACCCCTGGCTGCCGGAGGTGGTGGCCGATATCGAGGCCAGCGAGATCCCGGCGATCGCGGCGATCCACGGCACCGCGCTCGGTGGTGGCCTGGAAACCGCCATGGCCTGTCATTACCGCATCGCTGATCCTGGCGCGAGGCTGGGTTTGCCGGAAGTGACCCTTGGCCTGCTGCCCGGCGCCGGCGGCACTCAGCGGGCGCCGCGCCTGATCGGCGTCGAAGCGGCGCTGGACCTGATGATCAGCGGCAAGCCGATCGGCGCGCCTCAGGCCCTGGAGGCCGGCCTGGTCGACCGCCTGTCCGACGGCGATCTGCGCAGCGCCGCGCTGTCCTGGGCACAGGAACTGATCGATGCCGGAGCCGGCCCCCGGCGCAGCTCTGAACTGCCGGTGAAGTCCGACCATCTGCCCACGGATTTCTTCGCCTCGACCCGCGATGCCGTGGCCCGTAAAACCCGCGGGCTGCCGGCGCCGCAGCGCATCATCGACTGCGTCGAGGCGGCGACCAAAATGGATTACGCGGATGCCGTCGAGCTCGAGCGCAAGTGCTTCATGGAACTGATGGACTCGCCGGAATCGGCCGGCTTGCGGCATGTGTTTTTCGCCGAGCGCCAGGCATCCAAAATCGATGACATTCCGCGCGACACGCCGCTGCGCCCGGTGCGTTCGGTCGGTATCGTCGGCGCCGGCACCATGGGCGGCGGTATTGCGATGAGTTTCGCCAATGCGGGCATCCCCGTCACGCTGCTGGAAATCGACCAGCCAGCGCTGGATCGCGGGATCGGCATTGTGCGTAAAAACTACGAACGCTCCGCTGCCAAGGGCCGCTTCAGTGCCGAGCAGGTCGAACAATTCATGGGCCTGATCGGCGGCACTACCTCCTACGCGGACCTTGCCGATGCCGACCTGGTCATCGAGGCCGTTTTCGAGAACCCGCAGATCAAGTACGAGGTGTTCCGCAAGCTGGACGAGGTCTGCAAGCCTGGCGCCATCCTCGCCTCGAACACCTCCTACCAGGACATCGACGAGATCGCCGCGGTTACCTCCCGGCCTCAGGACGTGGTGGGCATGCATTTTTTCAGCCCGGCGAACATCATGAAACTGCTGGAAGTCGTGCGCGGGGCGAAAACCGCGGACGACGTGCTGGCCACGGTCATGAAACTGGCACGCAAGGTCCGCAAGGTGCCGGTGCTCGCACGGGTGTGTTACGGCTTCATCGGCAACCGCATGCTGGGCGGCTATTTCCGCGAGGCGCAGATGCTGCTGCTGGAAGGCGCCACGCCCGCACAGGTGGATCGCGCCCTGGAAAATTTTGGCATGGCCATGGGCCCGCTGGCCGTCGGCGACCTGGCCGGCCTCGACGTCGGCTACAAGGCACGCCAGGCGCTGCCCGACCGCCCGGACCACCCTTCGACCCACGTCGCCGATC
>JAVVFH010000113.1:0-10868 GCA_032250585.1 Lysobacterales bacterium | reverse complement strand
CGCGTGATGCCGCTTCGGTTCAGTGCGGCTTGATCAAATGCGGAAATGGCCAGCGCTGTGTCCAGCACCGTGGATTGGCGCTTTTCCGCTGTTACAACGACTTCTTCCAGCGTCTGTTGAGCGGTCGCTTCAACAGCTGCCAGAAAGCCTGCCGCGACCAGGCCGGCGCGCAATTGGTTTGATTGGCGTGTGATGTTCATGAGTTGCTCCGCAGGGTTCGGTGTCGCCGCGTTGACGATACGGATCGTTCAATCGTCCGGTTTCGTCCATTGCTTGCGACCCACTCCGTTGCTGGTCGCAAAATCGTACGGTGAACCGGATTCCAAGTGAACTGTAACGTACAGTGTCTCGTTTATCAAGGGAAGATCGCGACGCCGGAGTTTGGTTCAGAACCGGCCTGTATGGTTCGGCTCGGTATGAAATTCCATCCCGTGAGCTCTGCCCCGCGACGAACGTCGGCCCGAACTTCCGTGTCACGATGATCAGCGACAGGTTTCGCGGGCAGGTCGCGACTGGTTGTGGAAGGTGCGCGTTACGGTTAATGCGCAGTGAATTTTGCAGCGCCCGGTTTTTTACTGTTATTCTCGGTTGGCGCAGGCCGCCGCTGATCAGGCAGCACTTTTTGCCGGGCAAAGCTGTGGCAGATTCATGACTCCACAGGGTAGATGAATAGGCGGGCGCGTCCACTCTTGCCTTTATTGGATTGAAGCGCTACTGGCCGAGGTCGAGAAATCACCCGAATGTCCACCAGTCCACCCGAAAAAAGAACCCGGCGTTCGTCCCGACCGATCGGTCAAAGCATCGAATGGCGCAAGGTTATTGGCCTGGCGAAAAAAATGGCCCCTTTGAAAATCCCCGTGTTGATTACCGGGCACAGTGGTGTGGGTAAGGAGGTGATTGCGCAAGCTTTGCACCACTGGAGCGATCGGGATGAGGCAAGTTTCATTCCGGTCAACTGTAGCCTGCTGCAGGAGCAGCTATTTGAAAGTGAGCTTTTCGGGCATAAAAGAGGCGCCTACACCGGGGCGGTCAGCGATTCAGACGGGCTGTTTCGTGCGGCCAGTGAGGGGACCCTGTTTCTGGATGAGATCGGGGAGCTGTCGGCGTCCTGCCAGGCCGAACTGTTGCGCGTGCTGGAGACCGGAAAGTACCGGCCACCGGGCAGTACCCGGTTCAGGCAGACCCATGCGCGGATTATTGCGGCTACCCATCGGGATCTGGGGGCGATGATCTCCCAGGGGAGATTCCGCCAGGATCTCTACTACCGCCTTAACGTGCTGACCATCGATATTCCCCCTCTGAGCCAGCGGCGTGAGGATATTCCGCCGCTGGTCGAGTATTTTCTAAGCCACTGTTCCGATGGTTCGTCTCCCGCGCTGTTCCCCGGTGCGATGGAGCAGCTAAAGGCCTACCACTGGCCGGGTAACGTCCGTGAGCTGAAAAATGTTGTCGAACGGTTGCGGGTGCACTGCGACGGGGCGATTACCGCCGATCACGTTGAGTCTATCCTGGCTCGGGCGCCCGGTCAGGCCGATCAGGCGCCACTGGCAAGCTTCCATGCGCCGGGCAGTCTCGCCAAGCTTGAAAAGGATTATACCGAATGGGTGCTTGCCCAGTGTGCTGGCAATGTCAGTCAAGCCGCCAGTGTGCTGAAGGTCTCCCGGACGACCATCTATCGAATTCTTAAACCGGCCCCTTCCTGAGGCCCGGCGAAAACCGCATGATCCCTCAACAGCACTATATCGAAAGTGCCATGAACGCGGGAGATGAAATCCTGAGCCCGGCGCTGGGTAAGGGTTTGGCTTCATGGACCGCCGTCATTGACGAGCATGAGGCGCTCACTTATCTGGAACTGGATCAACGGGCGAACCTGTTTGGCAATGCCCTGAAGTCACTGGGCGTATTACCCGAAGAGCGTGTCATGTTTCTGCTCGAGGATTCAGCCGACCTGGTGGCCGCCTACATTGGTTGTATGCGCATTGGTGCCGTGGCCATTGCTTTTAATCGCAAGGCGGTACAGCGTGATTTGCTGTTTACCATCAATGAGAGTCGGGCCAGATTGCTGTTCGTCGAGGCCGATTTTATGCCGCTCTACGCTGAACTTGCAGCGCAGATCAGCCACCCTGTCCGTCTGGTCGTGAGAAAAGGCGAGACAGACGAACACCTCAGTCTCACGACACTGCTTGAGGAGAGCGAGGGGGATCTGCTTACAACCGCCATGTCACCCGATGACATGGCCTTCTGGATCTACACATCGGGTACCACCGGTAAACCGAAAGCGGCGGTTCATCTGCATCATGATGTAATCGTCAGCGACCTGCATCTGCGGGAAAATCTCAAGGTACGGCCCGGTGAAAAGATATTGTGCACATCAAAACTCTTTTTTGCCTATCCGTTGGCCCACGGGTTTTTTGCCGGTCTGCGCTGTGGCGCAACCCTGATCCTGTTTGACGGCTGGCCGACACCGGAGCGCACCGGCAGGTTGGCCGAGTTACACCGGCCCGATCTCGTGTTCAGCGTGCCGACCTTCTATAACAAACTGCTGAATGAAGGCATTGCTGATGGCCCGGCATTTAGCCAGGTCCGCTGTTATGTCTCTGCCGGCGAACAGCTGCCAATACCGTTGCTGGAGAGATGGATAGAGACCACCGGAAGACCCATCTACGAAGGCATTGGTACAACCGAGACCCTGGCCCTGTTCATTGTCAACACGCCGGAGGCGCACCGGCCGGGCGCCACCGGGCGCGTCGTACCCTGGGCCGAGGTCAGGCTCACCACCGAACAGGGCGAGCCCGTCACTTCACCCCATACCCCCGGCGTTGCCTGGCTGCGCATGCCGTCAGTCTGTGATCGCTACTGGAATCGACAGGATATGACCCGCAATGCATTCCATGGCACCTGGTACCGCACCGGGGACATTTTCATTTTTGATGACGAGGGCTGGTGGTACCACCAGGGTCGTGCCGATCACATGCTGAAGATTTCCGGCCAATGGGTCAGCCCCGGTGAGATTGAATGCTGCGCCCTGAGCGTCCCTAATGTGGCCGCGGCGGCCGTGGTAGAAGGGCCAAAATGCGAGGGTGCCTCACAAATTGTCCTGTTTCTGGAACCACAACAGCCCGCACAGGATCCAGAGCTTTTGCGCAAGGCGGTGATTGAAAGGCTGCACGGTCAACTGGCTCACTACAAATGCCCACAGGATGTGCGCATTGTTGATCAGGTGCCCCGAACGGCTACCGGCAAAATTCAGAAATTCAAGCTTCAGCAACTGCTGGAAAAGCGCCAACCCGGGCAAGCCTGAGTTTGCCGTGCCGGCTGAAAAGGCGGAGCACAATGGTAATCCTCAAAAAAAGGCCGTCGCCACTGCTGCCATCGGCAAGGTTGTCGCCGGTGGTTCGTTGACCGGATCGAACCTGGTCCCAACCAGCGGTCAGCTTTTGCAGATGGTCTTCAGTTCGGTATGGAATTCCATCGCGTGAGCTCCGCCCTCGCGGCCAATGCCGGATTGCCCCACGCCGCCGAACGGCGTGCGCAGATCCCGGATCATCCAGCCGTTGATCCAGCACACGCCAACGCGCAATTGCGCAGCCACCGCTTGGGCACGGCGTGGATTTTCCGACCAGACGGCCGCGGCCAGGCCATAACGCGTGTCGTTCGCCAACGCGACGGCCTCCTCGTCACTGTCGACTGCCCGCAGATGACAACAGGGGCCGAATATTTCCTCGCGCACCGTCTCGGAGTGTTCCGGCAATCCGGTCCAGATGGTGGGTTCGATCCAGGCGCCGCCTGCCAGCGCGCCGGGCAGATCCGGCACGCCGCCGCCGGTCAGGACTTCGGCGCCTTCTTCGACGGCCCGCGCATAGCACGCCAGGACCTTGCGCTGGTGCTCATGGCTGACCAGCGGGCCAAGCGTCGTTTCCGGGTCTTGCGGGTCACCCACCACGTGGGCACGTGCTTTTTCAGTCAGCCGTTCGACAAATTCGTCGAAACGCGACCGGGCGACATACACGCGCTCGGTTCCCAGGCAGATCTGGCCGCAGTTGTAGAAAGCGGCGGCTGCGGTGCCCGCCACGGCAGCGTCCATATCGCAATCTTCCAACACCAGCGCTGCATTCTTGCCGCCGAGCTCCAGTGACACATCGCGCACGCCGACCGCTGCGGCCTGCATGATGGCCGCGCCGGTGGCGGTTTCGCCGGTAAAATTGATGGCGTCGATGCCGGGATGGGCAACCAGTTGGGCGCCGGTGGAATTCGCCCCGGAACCCTGCACGATATTCACCACCCCGGGCGGCATTCCGGCATCGTTGAAGATTTCGCCCAGCATCGCGGCTGTGCTCGGAGTGAATTCCGACGGTTTGAGTACGACGCAATTTGCCCAGGCCAGCGCCGGTGCCAGCTTCCAGGTCGCCATGATCAGTGGCAGGTTCCACGGACAAATGGCGGCAATGACGCCCTTGGGCATACGCTGGAAGGTGTTGGTCGCTTGCCCGCCGCCGGGCAGTGGCGTGTAAACCGGCGCGGGATCTTCGGCGCTTGTGGCAACATCTGCGAAGGTCGCGAGTTGCTGCGCGCCGCGGGGAATTTCTATCCGGGATACCGACGACCAGGGGTGGCCGCTGTCGGCGATTTCGGCCGTGATGAACGCTTGCGATCGCGCCTGGATCAACTCGGTCGCGCGGCGCAGGATCGCATGGCGCTCGCTGGCCCCCATGCGGCCCCAGGGACCGTTCAGGGCTTCCCGGGCCGCTCGCACAGCCGCATCGACGTCTGCCTGACAAGCCACATGGACGTTGGCGACTGCGCCGCCATGAATCGGACTGCGAAGCAGGTAGGTGTCATCGGATGGCCGATATCGACCATTGATGAAGTTCAGGACCTCGCGGATTTCAGACATGTCTCGCGCCGACATCCTTCAAGTCGCCTTGGAATTCAACCGGCCTCACCGCTTCGAGTCCTCGTTGAAGCCGAAAGCATCGAGGAACCTGTCCACGACGTGGGTGGCGCGAGCACGCATCGCCTGGCTGCTCGGCGGCGGACTCTGGCGGTACAACAGATCCAGGTACCAGTGGTGCAGAAGCATCCCGATCAAAAATTCCGCGCTTTCCTCCGGTCTGTCGATTGCCAGCAGACCCTGCTGTTTCAGCCGGGTCATATAGCCGACCATCAGGTCGTGACTGCGTTTGGGCCCGTGCTCGTAATACATCGCGGCAATTTGCGGGAAGCGGTCCCGCTCGGAAACGATCAATCGGAGCAACTGGCGATGCTGGCTGGAAAAGACCACTTTCATTCGTTGCACTGCGAACAGGATCAGGGTCGTGCGAAGATCCTCCGCGGCGTTCAGCGCCGGCTCTTCGCGGTTGGAGACAATGTCATCGATCACGTCGTAAAACAGCTCTTCCTTGGTCGGAAAATAGCTGTAGAGCGTTGCCTTGGATCCACCCGCACGGTCGACGATGGCGTCGATGGACGTCCTGCCATAACCTTGATCCAGGAACAGTTCGGCGGCCGCCTTGAGGATTTTCTCGCGGCGCTTGCGGCCGCGGCTGGAGCGCGGCTTCTCGGCCGTCGACGCCGAACTGGCGGTCGACAGGGGTCGGGATTTACGCGCCACCGATCGGACCCCGGATCTGTCGTGCGTTTATTTGCGAAAAGTGCTGCGAGTGACTGTCGTTCATGGCCCCGGCTCCGCTCGGCACCCAGCCGGTGAAAAGGATTCGACTTCCGGGTCCAGTGCGCTGCGGCACAGGGCATGAAGAAAGCAGGTCTGTTCGCCCATATGGAGCAGTCTGCGGGCAAATTCCGGCTCTGCCAGAGCCTGCACCTGCAGGTGAGTTTCAACCGGATCGCAATCGCCCGCGGTCTCACCCGGCAGAAAACCGCCGTTGGACAGGTGCAGGTCCTGCACGACCCGGCACTCGGTGAGTTCCTGTTTGACGATCTGCGCATACCGCTCGAGTTGCGTCATGAAACAAAAAGCGACGCCGGCCGCGGCATAACTCGCTGCGTCCGGAGCCCGGCCCTGCCCCCCGAACCCGGGCGCTTCATCGGACAGGAAGCGGAAGATCGAACCCAGCGGGCTGAATAATTCCTGGCGAATTTCCTTGACGCCGTCGGGAAGAAGCCGACAGGTTCCTCGAATATGCAGTCGCCGGTCCTGTCTCGGCGCCAGGCTCGTGGCGTAACCGCCGGCGATACCGTGCCGGGTCTCGACCGCCGACAACTTCTCCACGATGCCCGAACCGATTTCACCTTCGGGCGCCGGTGTAAAGCGTTCAAACGGAACGCCGGTTTCGACGTTTCCAGGATCCGGCAGCGACGGCGGACGAGCAGACGGTTCCAGCCGGCCGTTCAGCCCCAACGTGAACAATGAGGCCAGCGGCTTGCGCACCAGGGCACACACCGGCGAGGCCGCGACCGCCTTCTCCAGCAGTTCAAGGATCACCGGGTCGGGCGAACGCTCGCCGTCAAAAAAGGCGCGAATGCGTGGTGGATAGGCTTCCGCGCGCATGGTGCCCCGCAACGCGGAACCGGACATCGAATAGAAGTTGTCCAGGACCAGCTGCAGGCCTTGCAGATCGACGCCACGGCGTTTTGCCAGCGCTTGCAGTTCATTCATTAACGAGGCTGCCAGGCCCGTGGTGAAAAATGCCAGGGGACAAGGCGCGCTGTCGAAGCCCTTCAGGTAAGGCCCTTCGTCGCTCGACAATCGCCATAAATCGGTGGTGCGCGGCGACAGCACGATGCACTCCTTCTGCATGACCGACAGCGAGCGTGCCCACAGCCGCAGGCTGTGTCCGTGCCGGCGGGCCTGCGAAGTCAAACCGAATTCCGGCAGATTGCGCAGCCGATAAACCAGCGGCCGCCCGCTGGCAATAAGTTCATCACGCGGGCCGACTCGTTCCGGGGCCTTTGGCGTATGTGCTTCAGCTGGATTCATCGTGATCGGCGGCGGGCTCAGGAGTGGATGCATAGACATCGGTTCCGGGATGGTAGTCGGCCCAGGCGAACCAGAAAATCTTGTTGTAATGCGGGACTGGGGCCAATTGGTGGCCTTTGTGCTGCCCCTTTTCGCATTCACCCTTGATATTCCAAACCGACCCGGTCTCCGCGTCCACGAGCAGGCCGGCCTCGGGGCCCGACTGGAAAGTCAATGCTTCACCGGGCTGTACTTCCCGGGAAAACACCTGCGCATAGTCGCCTTCGAAAGCCGAAACAAGCAACAGTGGTGCGGAGCCCAGCTGGTCATTGATGACCGGTTCGGACTGCAATACCGACAGTGGGTAAGCACGCTCGTGCCCGTCGACTTCCACGCCGAGCACGAGGGATTTCAGGGCCAGCCGGTCGTCCTTTTCGTGCATAAGCGGGTAGATCAGCACCGGGCTGGACGGATCGACCACGTCAGCCCGTGACAGCACCTTGAGATAGAACATGTCGCGCCAGGTTCTGCGCCGCACCCAGACCTTGGAATCGGGATACAGTTGCGCCCACGTGCCCAGGCTCATCATCAGCGAGGGCAGCGGCTTGAGTTGCAGCGCGCCGTCCTCGGAAGCATTGTGCAGCTGGGTAAAGGAACATCGGTTGCGACGATCGTAGAACACCATGTTGTTGGCTATCGCGGCGGTGATACGAATGGCCGGATCGGCGAATGCGCCGCTGTTTTCGTAAGCCATCGAACTGTGCGACAGGATGCAATGCGTCATCATGAAAGGTACTTCAGTCTCCGTGTGCTGGACGATGTGCGGGCGCCGCGCCAGGACCGCGATGAAAGCATAGGGATTGCCGGCCGGGTCGACGACGCCGACCACTTCTTCGGAGGGACCGAAAGTTTCCAGCGCCTCTGAAACCGGAATGAAAGTCGGTTTCTCGACTGGCCGGAACATCAAGCCGGTGTGCATCAGAAAGCCGAACGCCAACACGCCGATATAGGCGACGGTCACGCCAATCAGGGTCGTTGGGTAATGATCGGTGCCGATCGCCTGTGCCCAGGCCATAATCATGGTCACCACGGACACCCATAGCAGGATGCGTGAGTGCTCGTAAATCAGGCGAGCACCTCCTGATGTCGCCGCGACGCGGTTGGTCAGCATGAGAATGCCGAGTGTTCCCGGCAGGATTGCCAAAGCACCCAGCAGCAGGGCCAAAATTGCGAGCCATCCCGAACCGGACATCATAAACTCCACCATTTCGACTTTATCCAACCCGGTAAGCCGAACGAACCCCGGCCGGCACCCAACGTTTCAATTGATTCGTAAATCATCATAATATCCAAGATCCAAGCATTGCACAAAGGTAAACCTGTACGGTACAGTTCAGACTAGTTTGCTCTACGCGAAGTGTCAATAAGGCAAGTCATGGTGACGACGATCAATTCAAAAACGCTCCATCAGCGCGAGGCGTTATGAGTCAGGCTGCGACCCCCGTCGACAGCCATACGCTGGTCGCCGAGGTCATCGACGACGGGCAGGTCAGCCGCCAGCAAGTGCTGGTCATCGGACTGTGCATGATCCTGAACATGTTCGATGGATTCGACATTACCGCGATGGCCGTGGTTGCCGGTGCGGTATCCGCAGAATTGGCGCTCAGGCCCGACGAGCTTGGCTGGATATTCAGCTTTGCCCTGGCCGGCATGATGACCGGCGCGATGTTTCTGGCCCCGGTAGCAGACTTGATTGGCCGCCGCGCGCTGATCATCTTCAGCGTGATACTGGTCGGCGTGACGATATTGCTGACCGCACGCGCCACTTCGCTGCCGGAATTTTTCATTCTGCGCTTCGTGGCCGGCATCGGCGCGGGTGCGATGATGGCGAGCCAGGCCACGCTGGCAGCCGAATACAGCCCTGAGAAATACCGCGCCCTGTCTGTCGCCCTGGTCACGTCCGGCTACCCTACCGGCGCGATGCTGACCTCAGTGGTCGCAGGGTATGTCATGCCCGAGTATGGTTGGCGAGGCATGTTCTGGTTTGGCGGCGCACTCACGCTGAGCATGGGCTTTTTAGCCTGGCTGCTGATGCCGGAATCGTTGAAGTACCTGTTCGAGCGGCGCCCGCGCAATGCGCTGGCCCGGATCAACCGGATCCTGCACAAGCTGCAAAAGGACCAACTCGCCGTCATGCCGGAGGTCACCGCGGCACAGTCGGCCGCCCGAGTCGGCTTCGTCCGAACCGTATTCGCGTTGCTGCGACCGCAGCACCGCCGGATTACGCTGACGCTCTGGGTCACCTTTTTTCTGTGCTTCGCGACGCTCTATTTCCTCATGAGCTGGACGCCTAAACTCATGGAGGACAGTGGGTATGACCGGCACATTGGTCACAAGGCATTTTTCATGTTCAACCTGGGCGGAGTCATCGGCATCTACCTGCTCGGAATCCTGTCGACGCGCTTCAAGCTGACCAATCTCGTGTTCGCGGCACTGTTCGCTTCCGCCCTCGGCATGGTCGCGTTCGCCGCCGCGCCCCCTCACCTCAACCTCCTGCTGGGCATCATTTTTGTCGTCGGCATCCTGCAGCAGGGTGGATTCACCGGCCTGTACGGTATTGCGGCCAAAGCCTATCCGACGGAAGTTCGCAGCACGGGTATCGGTTGGGCGATCGGTCTCGGCCGGTCAGGCGCCATCGTCGGGCCCGCGGCAGCCGGCTACCTGATCGCGGCGGGCCTCGATATGTCGGCGAATTTCTATATTTTCGCGCTGCCGATGGCTGTCGGCGGATTGATCGCCTTTCGTCTCAACATGCGCTAGTGCTGCGGCCGGCACCCGAACCCCGCGTCGGTGCATCAATGTCGCGATGCGCCCGTCGTTTATTCGGCGGGCCGGCCATTGATAAGTTCCGGCACGGCCTTCATTTTAAATTGAACACAGCCACCAAGACAGGATATTGATTATGCCCGATACGAACAGAACAAAGTTGAACCTGAAAAATCCCGAGCTTCTGCGGGAACGCGCCTACATCGACGGCGACTGGGTTTCGGCGTCAGACGGCGGAAAATTCGCAGTGACCAATCCCGCCGACGGCTCGCTGGTGGCCGAGGTGCCCGAACTCGGTGTTGACGACGCCCGCAAAGCGATTGAAGCGGCCAGTGCCGCATGGCCTGCGTGGCGTGCGAAGACGGCGAAGGAACGCGCGGGTATTCTGCGCCGCTGGTTCGACCTGATGATGGCGAACCAGGACGACCTGGCGGCGATCATGACCGCCGAACAGGGCAAGCCGCTGACCGAATCGGCTGGTGAGGTGGCTTATGGGGCCTCCTTCATCGAATGGTTTGCCGAGGAGGGCAAGCGGGTCTACGGGGATGTGATACCGACACACCTGGCCGACCGGCGCATCCTGACGATCAAGCAGAGTGTCGGGGTGGTGGCGGCCATCACGCCCTGGAATTTCCCCAACGCGATGATCACGCGCAAGGCCGGGCCGGCGCTGGCGGCGGGCTGTCCGATCGTCATCAAGCCGGCTTCGGAAACGCCGCTCTCGGCGCTCGCGCTGGCTGCGCTGGCCGCCGAGGCCGGCATTCCCGCCGGTGTGTTCAATGTGCTCACGACCACCGATTCACGCGGCGTTGGCAAAGAGCTGACCGAGAGCCCGCTGGTGCGTAAATTTTCTTTCACCGGCTCGACCGAAGTGGGCAAGGAGCTGATTCGCCAGTGTGCCTCGACGGTTAAGAAAGTCTCCATGGAGTTGGGTGGCAACGCGCCGTTCATCGTCTTCGACGACGCGGATCTCGACGCGGCCGTGAAGGGCGCGATCGCCTCGAAGTACCGCAACGCCGGGCAAACCTGTGTCTGCGCCAACCGCATTTACGTGCAGGAAGGGGCCTACGACGCCTTCGTCGGGAAATTCACGGAGGCGGTGCGGGATCTGAAAGTTGGCCGCGGC
>JAVVFH010000112.1:2749-10980 GCA_032250585.1 Lysobacterales bacterium | reverse complement strand
GCTGATGCTGATCCAGGTATCGTCGGCCTTGACGTAGGGATTGGGCTCCCCGGCCGCAGCGGATGCGGTCAGCAAGACTGCCAGGGCCGGCGCGGCCAGGGCTGCGCCGAGTACACCCCGCAGGCGGTTGAAAGTTTCAGGCATGTAACGCATATGGAACCTCCTTGCGGTTTTATGGGGTCGCCAAAGAATGGTGCAAGTTCCATACCATTGGCTCTGCAGTGCAAATGGGGGTGGCGACGGCGGCAAAATGTGAACGACCTTCAAAACATTTTGTATTTTTTACAAGCTGACTTCCTCGGGGCCGGCCGGCGCCAGTCCCTGGCATTTTACAGCACGGGTTTCCTTTAAAGAAGATCGACCCCCAGATAGAGCACGATCGTCAGCAGCACGCTCATGTGGACCACGCCCTTGACGCTGGTCATGGGTCCCGTTTTTCCGAAAATGGCGTTCAGCTCCAAAAGCAAAATCAGGCCGAAAACGACCAGCAGCGACAGCAGGCCGGCGCTCATGATCGGGGCCGAAAGCTGGGCCAGGTGTACCGATGAGGCCATGAAGAACAGCATCGGCAAGGAGAACAGCGTGTTGGTTCGCGACGCCAGGCCGGCCTTGGCCAGCGCTCCGGCCGCCGCCGGATCGGCATCGCCGCCGGCCGCGGCCTTTTCGGCGGAGGCGATGACGATCTTCTGGTTTGGCCAGATGATCAGCCAGACGTTCAGGAACATCAGGATGCCCAGCGTGGAACCCACCAGGATGCCGTAACCGTTCAACTGCTTGGCGCCCAGCAGCGCGATGCCGGTGAGCAGCGTGAACACCGCGCCCCAGCGAAACCACCAAAGCGCGCGCGGCACCAGCTTGCGGATGGCGTCGGATTTTGACGCGGCCTCGGCCTCCTTGAAATATTCACCCTGGACGAAATTGAAATACCACAGCATGCCGATCCAGGCCACGCCGGCGAGCAGGTGAAACCACCTGAAAAGGAAGGCAAGCCCGTTGCCTTGAAGCAGTGCAAGATCCATTGTTCGACCCTCCCGGTTTTATTGGATGTTATTAACGTGACCGTCGGAAGCGTGGTTCGCCGCCGCCGATCATCGCTAGATTACACCCTATGGTAAAGATTCTGAAATTGAATCCAATTTTGCTCAGCGGGGCTTGCGGCCTTTTTCCAGCGCCGCGATCAGGCTCGAAGTGTCCCAGCGCCCGCCGCCCAGCGCCTGCACTTCGGCATAGAACTGATCGACCAGCGCCGTGACGGGAAGCTGCGCGCCATTTTCACGCGCTTCGCCCAGCACGTAACCGAGATCCTTGCGCATCCAGTTCACAGCGAAGCCGAAATCGAACTGGCCTTCGATCATGGTGGCCGCCCGGTTATCCATTTGCCAGGACTGGGCGGCCCCCTTCGAAATGACATCGATCACGGCCGCGGCGTCGAGACCCGCGCGGTCGGCAAAATGCAGCGCTTCGGCAAGGCCCTGCACCAGGCCTGCAATGCAGATCTGGTTGACCATCTTGGCCAGTTGGCCGGCGCCGGATTCGCCCAGGCGCGCCTGCATCCGCGCGTAGCGCCCGATCAGCGGAGCGGCCCGCGCTACGGCCTGCTCGTCGCCGCCGATCATCACGGTCAGCTGACCGTTCTCGGCGCCGGCCTGGCCGCCCGAAACCGGCGCATCCACGAATGAAAAGCCCGCCTCGCGAGCGACGTCGAAAAGCTCACGGGCCACGATCGCCGAAGTCGTCGTGTGATCGACGAACACTGAACCGGGAGCCATCGCTTCGAAGGCGCCCCCGGCGCCGACCGTGACGGAGCGCAGATCATCGTCGTTTCCCACGCAGCAGAAAACGAAATCTGCCCCTTCCGCGGCATCCGCCGGCGTGGCCGCGCTGTAAGCTGTGTGCTCGGCACACCATTGCGCCGCGCGCTCGGCCGTCCGGTTGTAAACCGTGACACGGTGCCCCGCTTTGGCCAGATAGCCGGCCATCGGGTAGCCCATCACGCCCAAGCCGATAAAGGCGACATCATATAGACAATCGGTGTAGTTCATGTCGGCTGTTTCCATATCGGGATTTGAAAATGTTCGGGGCTGACCAGACCTCCCGAGCTTTCCATCTGCGCGAGCAGTCAGGCGGCGACCGCGTAGGAGGCGCCGACGCGAAAGACGCTGCGGCGCTTCAGTTCGGCGGACAGGGTCATGTATCGAGCGGCTCGAGCTTCAACGCCATGCGCTCGGCATTCAGACGCTCGAATATCCTCGCCTGCACGCGCTGCATCGCATCCTGGAATCGCGCCGGCCGGCTTTCCGCCGAGCAGGCCCAGGCAATAAGCAGCATGTCGCTGTAGCCGGCGCCGCCGTCCGGATAGTCCGCCTCGAAGGCGTCGAGGTCGGTCCAGCGCGACTCGATGAACGCGATCAGCTGCCCGGGCTGGCCGGTGCGCGCAAGATACCACAAGAGTATGCCAATGTTTCCTTCGGCAGCCTGGGCCGAGGCCAGTATGCCGGCTTCCTCGATGCGGCCAATCTGGGTCAGGCCGACGACCCGGGCCCAGCGCGGGGCATCCTCGGCCAGGCGCTCGTATTGCCCGGTCTGCAACAGGCCGAAGCTCCAGAGATTGCGCATGACCCCGTCAGTCGGCTGTTGAGCCAGCGCGGTTTCCAACAGCGGCATTGCCCGGGAGGGTTTGCCGAGAGAAATCCAGGTACTGGCCTCTGCCTGCAGGACCGTCGGATCGTTCTGCATGAAAGGTCGGACACGCTCGATCAGGGCCTGCGCCCTGGCCTGCTTGCCGAACAGGTTGTAGACATTGACGGCATTGTTGATGCCCGGCGGATAGAGCGGATCGCGTTCGATCATGCCCTCGACTATGGCCAGCGCGCGGGCGTTGTTGCCGCTTTCGCCATAGGCCACCTGCAGCCAGTTGCTGGCATCGATCAGGTTGGGGTTGATGGCCAGTGCTTTTTCGAGTGCCTCGATCGCCTGCAGGTGCTCACCCGGGCGGTTGGCATGATAAAGCCCGCGTGCCGCCCAGCCTTCCGCGAGCCACGGGTCCAGCTCCGGCGCCCGGTCGATGTATTTGCGTCCCGCCTCATCGGATTCCGCGCGCGTCATTTCGCCATAGTTCCGCTCCGACAGCAGCAGCGCCGCGATGCCGCGCTGGGCGTACGCGGGCGCATAACCCGGATCTCTGGCGATCGCCTGGTCCAGCAACCCGGCGGTCGATTCGATCGACAGCCGCTTGCGTTCATATATTCGCTGGCGGGCCAGCAGGTAGAGGTCATACGCCTCCGAGTCGGTACGCGCAGTTGCTTCCAGTGTAGCGCCTTCATCGCCGACCAGATGCGCCTTGAGTTGCTCCAGTATCGCGCCTGCGATCTCGTCCTGGATCGCGAACACGTCGGTCAGTTCGCGGTCGTAGGTCTCCGACCACAGGTGAAAACCGTCGTCGACCTGGATCAGCTGTGCGGTGATGCGCACGGTCGCGCCGGCCTTGCGCACCGAGCCCTCGAGAATGTGCTCCACGCCGAGCGTGTCGCCGATCTGGCGCAAGTCCTGGTTCTTGCCCTTGAAGGCGAATGACGAGGTGCGTCCCGCGACCTTCAGTTCGCTGACTTTCGCCAGCGCATTGAGGATTTCTTCGGAGATTCCGTCGGAGAAATATTCCTGCTCGGCGTCCGAGCTCATATTGACGAAGGGCAGGACCGCGATGGACCTGGGTTGCGTTTTCGCGGTTTCCGGCGCCGGGTCGGGCCGGCTGTTCCGCGCGGTCAATGCGGCGTCGGAGGCGGGGTTCAGCAGGAATTTGTCCGCGGTGAGGTAAGCCAGTGCAACGATCAGCACGGCGATGATCACGAAGTTGAGTTTGCGGCCAGTCTCCGAGGTGATGGACTGGCTGCGGTCCACGTCTTTTTCTTTCTTGATTCCTTCGGGCGTCATTTCGAAGGCCCAGGCGAAAAAGACGGCGAGCGGGAAGCCGACGACCAGCAGCAGGAGCACGGTCTTGATGACCCATTCCGGCGCGCCGAAGTTTTCGAGGAAAATGTCGGTGACCTGTGCGAGCAGCCACGCCAGCACGACGTAGGCCGCGCCGACCTTGAAAACGTTGCGTCTTTTCAGCTCCGCGATCAGCCCGGACAACTTCCGTCTCCCATACCGGTTCTCCCTTCTGGCGGGCGATACGTCGCGATGATAACAGCTTTGCGGCTCAATCCGTATTTGCTGCCGGGCTTCCGCCCATACCTTGTGGCAAAATGTGGGCCATCGAAGCTGCGAGGTCAGAGACATGAAATCAATTAACAAGCTCCGTCTGCACTTGCGCGTGGTTTCCGCGCTGCTGTCGTTGGCCGCTGCCCAGGTCATCGCTCCGGCCATTGCGGCGGCGGATGAGGATCTCTCCGCGAAGTTGGCATTGATCGAGTTGCCGCCCGGTTTCGAAATCCGTCTGTATGCGAGCGGCGTGGAGAACGCCCGGCAACTGGCACAAGGCGACAAGGCGACAGTGTTCGCCGGCTCGCGGCGCGCTGGCAAAGTCCACGCGGTGGTCGATGAGGACGGCGATGGAAAGGCCGACCGGGTTTACCTGCTGGACGAAGACCTGCAGATGCCCTCCGGCATTGAGTTCAGGGATGGCGCACTGTACGTGGGTGCGGTGGACCGTATCCTGCGTTACGACGACATCGAGACGCGGCTCGATGATCCGCCGGCGCCCGTCCTGGTCACAGACCGGTTCCCGGACGCGACTCACCACGGCTGGAAATACCTGCGCTTCGGTCCCGACGGCCTGCTCTACGTGCCAGTAGGGGCGCCCTGTAATATCTGCGATGAGCCGGGTTTCGCCGAGATCCGCCGCATCCGCGCGGACGGCAGTGGCGAGGAGGTCTACGCGCAGGGCGTGCGCAACAGCGTTGGATTGGCCTTCCACCCGGACAGTGGTGAACTTTGGTTCACCGACAACGGCCGCGACATGATGGGCGACAACCTGCCGGGTGACGAACTCAATCACGCACCGCGGGCCGGCCTGTATTTCGGTTACCCCTACTGCCACCAGGGCGATGTGCCCGACCCCGAGTTCGGCGCCGGGAAATCCTGCGACGATTACCGGCCGCCGGCGCGGGTGCTCGGGCCGCACGTGGCGGCGCTCGGCCTGAGCTTCTATACAGGCGAAATGTTTCCGCCGGAATACCGCGGCGACCTGTTCATCGCGCAGCACGGCTCGTGGAACCGCAGCGAAAAAATCGGCTACGACATCCTGCGGGTCCGCTTCGGCGAGCGGGGCGAGATCAGCGGCAGCGAGACCTTTGCCCGCGGCTGGCTGCAGGGCGAGGACAACTGGGGCCGGCCCAATGACGTGTTGCAGTTGCCGGACGGCTCGCTGCTGATTCCGGACGACCAGCAGGGCGTGATCTACCGCGTGGTATACCGGGACCCTTCCGAATGAGCTCAGGCCGGGCGGGCGTTCGCCGGTGACGCTGCTGCAGATCGTCATCCTGGCGCTGATCCAGGGCCTGACGGAATTCTTGCCGGTTTCCAGTTCCGCCCACCTGATTCTCGGCGGCAAACTGTTTGGCTGGCCGGATCAGGGCCTGGTGTTCGATGTCGCGACGCACCTGGGCACACTGGTCGCGGTGCTGATCTATTTCCGCCGCGAACTGCTCGAGATGGCCGGTGCCTGGCGGGTGCCCGTCGCCACTCCCGCCGACCGGCAGCACCGCAACCTGGCACTCTATCTGGCGGCGGCCAGCGTGCCGGCCCTGATGGTCGGTTATTTCGCCCACGACGTGGTGGAGTTCTACCTTCGCGACCTGCGCGTGATCGCCTGGATGACGATCGGCTTCGGCTTGTTGCTCTGGATGGCCGATCGGGTGGGTTCCAAACGGGGCGAATTGCATGATTTCGGGATCGGAAGCGCGATGCTGGTCGGACTGGCGCAGGCGCTGGCGCTGATTCCGGGCGTCTCCCGCTCGGGCATCACGATCACGGCCGGTCGCCTGCTTGGGTTTTCACCGGATGCCGCCGCGCGTTTTTCATTCCTGCTCGCCATCCCGGTGGTGGCCGGCGCCGGCCTCTACGGCGCCCTGCGTGTGGCGAATGGCAATGGCGGTCTCCACTGGCCGGAGTTTTTGCTGGCATTCGCCTTCGCTGCGCTCGCCGGCTGGGCCTGCATCGCGGCCTTCCTGGCCCTGCTCAGGCGTGTCGGCCTGCTGCCTTTCATCCTTTACCGACTGGTGTTGGGGCTCGTTTTGCTGTGGGTCCTGAGCGCACCGCACTGAAATGGTGCAGACCGGGCCACGGATTGCACTGCTGTGGTGCATCAGCGATAATTGGCACCGGGAATTTGCGGCCGGGAAACACCCGGTCTTGCTGAATGGGACCTGGCGTCAATCAGCTGCCGTCAACGGGAAGCGCGCGTTGGAGACTGCAAAGGCGTCGCCCGCGAGGTTGTGGCATGACTCCTGCATACTCTGTCTGACCCGCTTTCAGACCACCAACAAGGAAAGTACGCCATGAACCCTGAAAAATTCCTGGAAACGCTCGAGGAAAAAGATTACAAATTCGTCGATCTGCGCTTTTGCGACACCATGGGCAAGGAACAGCACCTCAGTCTGCCGCTGTCGGCGGTCGACGAGGACCTGTTCGAAGAAGGCAAGATGTTCGACGGCTCGTCGATTTCCGGCTGGAAAGGCATCAACGAGTCGGACATGGTGCTGATGCCCGACCTGTCGACCGCCGTCAAGGACCCCTTCGCCGAGCACAAGACCATGATCGTGCGCTGTGACGTGCTCGAACCGCACACGATGGAAGGCTACAACCGTTGCCCGCGGTCCCTGGCCAAGCGCGCCGAGGCGTATCTGAAGTCCAGCGGCATCGCCGACACGGCATTCTTCGGCCCGGAGCCTGAGTTCTTCGTGTTCGACGACGTGCGCTTCGACGTGGGCATGCACGGCTGTTCCTACTACGTCGATTCGGAGGAAGGCCACTGGAACACCGGGGCCGAATACGAAGGCGGCAACATCGGCCACCGCCCGGCGGTCAAGGGCGGCTACTTCCCGGTGCCGCCGGTCGACTCCCTGTCCGACCTGCGCGGAACCATGTGCCGGATCATGGAGAAAGTGGGCATCGAGGTGGAAGTGCACCACCACGAGGTCGGCACCGCCGGCCAGTGCGAAATCGGCACCCGTTTTTCGACCCTGACCAGCAAGGCCGACGAAATGCTGATGCTCAAATACATCGTGCACAACGTCGCGCATCGCGCCGGCAAGACGGCGACCTTCATGCCCAAGCCGCTGGTCGGCGACAACGGCTCCGGCATGCACGTGCACCAGTCGATCGCCAAGGACGGGGCCAACCTGTTCACCGGCGACGGCTACGGTGGCCTGTCCGAGACGGCCTTTCACTACATCGGCGGCATTTTCAAACACGCCCGGGCCATCAACGCCTTCGCCAATGCGACCACCAACAGCTACAAGCGGCTGGTGCCGGGCTTCGAAGCCCCGGTGATGCTGGCCTACTCGGCCCGCAACCGCTCGGCCTCCTGCCGGATTCCGCACGTTGCCAACCCCAAAGCACGCCGCATCGAGGTTCGTTTCGGTGACCCGTCCGGTAACTCCTACCTGACCTTCGCGGCGATGCTGATGGCCGGACTGGACGGCATCAGGAACAAGATCGATCCGGGTTCGCCGATGGACAAGGACCTCTACGACCTGCCGCCCGAAGAGGAAAAACTGATTCCGACGGTGTGCTCGTCGCTGGACCAGGCGCTGGCGGCGCTGGACGCGGATCGCGAGTTCCTGAAGGCCGGCGGCGTCTTTTCGGACGACATGATCGACGCCTACATCAAACTGAAGATGCAGGAGGTGACGACCTTCCGGATGAGCACTCACCCGGTCGAGTTCGATATGTATTATTCTTTGTAAGGTGGCCGGGTGTCGCGAATCTAGCCCTTGGATGCTTTGGCCAGGTGCCCGCCGCTGCGCTTGTGCACGGCGGGTGGATACCCGGAAAGGAGCACGTTATGACCAAAGGAATGATCAGGACCGTCCTCTGCCTGCTGCTGCTGCTGATGGCGTCGGCGCCTGCACCTGGCGCCGAAGGAAAAATCTGGAAAGTGGTGGATGAAAACGGCAACGTGATTTACACCGACCAGGCGCCGCATGATGGCTCTAAACCGATGGAACTGCCCGGGCTCTCGATCATTGCATCGGATATCGAAGTATCGAAGCCCTCGGACCGTGATGCGG
>JAVVFH010000112.1:0-2739 GCA_032250585.1 Lysobacterales bacterium | reverse complement strand
GGAATCCGCGGCGCTCAACCCGCGGGACCTGCGCAAGAAGTTCAGCGACTTCCGGATCACTCAGCCCCAGCCGGAAGAAACTTTCTGGGGAACCGCCAACACGGTGGTGGTGGGCTGGGGGAGTTCAGCGCCGATTCCGCCGGAGATGAACGTGACGCTGTACGTCGACGGCAAGCCGCGAAAAGTGCCGGTTAGCGGCGGCGTGTCGCTGACGCTGGATCGCGGTGAACACCAGGTTTACGCCGAACTGAGGGACGCGCGTAACCGCCGCATCGTTACCACGGACACGGTCACGTTTTTCGTCAAACAGCACTCCGTCAATTTTGGCGGTCCCGGACCGTCGTCGGCCCCGGGAGCTTGAAGCCCAGCCGGGATTCGGTGGCGGGTCTGGCCCGATGGACTGGCGATCCGGCTCGCGCCGAAGCGACGTTGGACCTGCTCGAAACGGGGGTGGTCAGACTGGACCCCGCAGGCCGCATCCGCGGCATGAACAGTGCGGCCGAACAAAGCTTGCTGATTGGCCGCGACCGGGCGCGCGGTCAGCCATTGGCGAGGGTGGCCGAGCTGCCCCCTGAGTTGGGGGCCGCCCTTGCGCAGATATCGGAAGATCGGACCGGGTTTCGTCTGCACGAACTGAAACTGGGCACTTCCCTGTTCGATTGCACCATCCAGTGGCTGGACGGCGGCGATGTCCTCCTTGAACTGCACGATCTCGAGTGGGAGCAGATGAGGCTGCGATTGCAACAGCGTGAACTACAGATCGGCATGCTGGCCCTGTTGAGCCGGAATCTCGGTCACGAGGTACGCAATCCGCTGGGCGGAATCCGTGGCGCAGCCCAGTTACTGGCCGACGAACTCGGCGACGGCGAACACTGGACCCTGGCGCGCCTGATCATGCGCGAATCCGACCGCATCGACGAATTGATCCAGCGCTTCGGGCAACCGGAACTGGATCGCCGCGAGGTGGATCTCTACCCACTGGTGGACGAAGCGCTGGCGTTGCTGGCCGCCGAGTTTGGCGACCGGGTGCGCGTGGATCGTGACTTCGATCCCAGCATCCCGGCGATTTTCGCCGACGCCGCCGCGATTCGGCAGATCATTTTGAACCTGCTGCGCAATGCCTACCAG
The DNA here is from genome assembly GCA_032250585.1 of Lysobacterales bacterium. Lineage (GTDB taxonomy): Bacteria > Pseudomonadota > Gammaproteobacteria > Xanthomonadales > SZUA-36 > JAVVFH01. The sequence goes on along the minus strand of JAVVFH010000112.1, from coordinate 1,611 downwards.
GCGAACGCCTCCACGTTGGTCGTGCGCACGCGCGTGGAGCACGGTGCGGTACTCCCGCACTCGGGTCACGGCAGCGTGATTCGGCTGGACATCATCGACGACGGCGCGGGCGTTCCCGAATCGCTGCGTTCTCTGCTGTTTCTGCCGCTGGTCACGGGCCGCCGTGACGGCACCGGGCTCGGCCTGTCCCTGTCGCAGCAGATTGCCTCGGCGCATGGCGGGCTGCTGACTTTCGATGCCCGTGAGAGCGGCAGCCGTTTCAGCCTCTACCTGCCCTTCGGGTGCAGTGCGGCGGCCCATGGTGCAGAGCGAGCATGACGACCGGACGCGACGATATCTGGATCGTCGACGACGACGCGGCGATCCGCTTCGTGCTCGTGTGCGCAATGGAAAAAAAGGGCTACCGGGTTGCCAGTTTCGACTGTGTGACGGCGGTCAACGCGGCGCTGGAACATGCCCCCCCGCGCGCCATCCTCACCGACATTCGGCTGCCGGACGCAGATGGCTTGAGCGTTGTCGCGACGCTCGAACAGCGGGGGATCACCATCCCCGTTATCGCGATGACGGCGTTTGCGGATCTCGACCAGGCCGTGAGCGCCTATCAGAAAGGCGTTTTCGAGTACTTGCCCAAGCCTTTCGATCTGGACGAAGTCATGTCGGTGATCCAGCGCGCCGTGGCGCCGGCGCAGCCTGCAAAAGAGGTCAGCGGCAAGGAACCCGGCAGCCAGTTGTTGGGCAGTTCGCCGCCGATGCAGGAGGTTTTTCGCACGATCGGTCGGTTGTCGCGTTCGGACATCAGCGTCCTGATCACCGGCGAAACGGGCAGCGGCAAGGAAGTGGTCGCCCGCGTTCTCCACGAGCACAGCCCGCGTGCCAGCCAGCCCTTCGTCGCCATCAACACCGCTGCAATTCCGGCCGACTTGCTGGAGTCAGAGCTTTTCGGTCACGAAAAGGGCTCTTTTACCGGGGCGCATTCGCGCCGGGAGGGACGCTTCGAAGAAGCAGCGGGCGGCACACTGTTTCTCGATGAAATCGGCGACATGCCGATCGCGCTGCAGACCCGCCTGCTGCGGGTGCTGGCCGAGGGCGACTATTATCGAGTCGGCGGACGCGACATGCTGCGTGCCGACGTGCGGGTGATTGCCGCGACCCACCAGGACCTCGAAGAGAAGGTTCGCGAGGGCTCGTTTCGCGAAGACCTCTTCCACCGCCTGAACGTGATCTGCATCGTCTTGCCGCCGCTGCGGGAGCGAACGGAGGATATTGCGCTGCTGGCGCGCCGTTTCCTGGCACGGGTCTCAGCGGAACTCGGACTCGAGCAGAAACACCTGCGCCCGGAAACCATCGCGGCGCTGGAAGCCTATGACTGGCCGGGCAATGTGCGTCAATTGCTGAACCTCTGTCGCCAGCTTTGCGTGATGGCACCGGGTGATCAGCTTTTCCCAGAAGACTTGCCGGCAGAATTCCGTGGCGCGAGGCAGGGCGCTGGCCAGCAGGCTCGCTGGACCGAAGCATTGCGGCAATGGACTCGCCGGCAGCTGAGTTCCGGAGCGACCGAACTGATGGTCAGGGCGCAGGACGAGCTGGAGCAGGTCCTGATCGACTGCGCAC
>JAVVFH010000111.1:4402-10989 GCA_032250585.1 Lysobacterales bacterium | reverse complement strand
GTTCTCAACGGCCGAAACAATTTGATTGAAACCGCCGCTGATGATCCGTGCCACCCGATCTGCCAGAGAGACCTTCATCGCCGCACCTCCTTCTGCTGGATGGTTTCCGAAATCTCCAGCACGCGGATGCTTTTTTTCGTCGCCAGCAGTTCCAGCGCCCCGCTTTCGATGGCCGGCGCAATCACCAGCTCCACGAACTGCCGCTCCATGACCGCGGCCGCCGTGGCGGCGTCCAGCGGCCGATTCAGGGCGATGATGCCGCCGAAAGCGGAAGTCTTGTCGGTTTCAAATGCGCGTTCGTAGGCCTGCGCCGGCGAGGCAGCCACCGCGACCCCGCAGGGATTGGCGTGCTTGATGATCGCGCAAGCCGTCCCGTCGAACTGGCGCACACATTCCCAGGCGGCGTCCGCGTCGGCGATGTTGTTGTAGGAAAGCGCTTTTCCCTGGTGTTGGCGGGCCGTTGCCAGGCTGCCGACGGGTGGCTCGAGGTCGCGGTACCAGGCGGCCTGTTGATGCGGGTTTTCGCCGTAGCGCAGGTCCGTGATTTTGATATGGCAGGAGTTTGCCTGCCGCGGGAAATCGATCCTGCGGGGCTGTCCGCTGGCCTCATCCTCGACGATGGAAGACAGGTAATTGCTGATCGCGTCATCGTATTGGGCTACGCGGTTGAACGCCGTGACGGCCAGCTCGAAACGGGTTTTTCGATCCAGTTTGCCATCGCCCGCTACAAGCGCGCTCAGAACGTCATCGTACTGATCGGGACTGGTTACGATGGCTACCGATTCGAAATTCTTGGCGGCGGAGCGAACCATGGCCGGGCCGCCGATGTCGATGTTTTCGATGGCGTCGTCGAAAGAGCAGCCCGGCTCGCGGGTCACCGCCTCGAAAGGATAAAGATTGATCACGGCCATCTCGATGCGCGGAATACCCTGTTCCGCCATGACCCGGTCGTCTTCGCCCTGTCGCCCGAGCAGGCCGCCATGGATTTTCGGGTGCAGCGTTTTGACGCGCCCCCCCATGATCTCGGGTGAACCGGTGTATTCGGAGACTTCGGTCACGTCCAGCCCGGCGTCGGCCAGGGCCCGTGCCGTACCGCCGGTGCTCAGAAGCCGGAAACCCAGGGCGGCCAGCGTGTTTGCAAATGGCACGATGCCAGTCTTGTCGGACACGCTGATCAGTGCCAGGGCGGCGGGTGCTTCGTTTGTGTTCGTCATGTCATCAACTCGCGGCGATGGTGGATCTGACGGTTACCTGGCGGATGGCCCTGCTAAATTTTTCAGCCTTTGCCATTGCCTGCCGCAATGTTGTAGCGAACCAATTTGGTGCGCAGTGTGTTGCGCGTCATGCCGAGAATTTTAGCCGAGCGGGACTGGTTGCCCTGAGTGTAGCGCAGTACCTCTTCGATCAGCGGCGGCTCGACTTCCGCCAGCAAGGTCCGGTGCAGGCATTCGGGCTGGGATGGCCCCATGTCTTCAAGGTAACGCCGAATGGCTTCCTGGACGCTTTTTCTCAGGGGGATTTGCGCTGGGCCGTTGCCGGAGGTTTGCTTGACGGATTTCGTGCTCATCGGGTTCGAATGGCCCTGTCGTTTTTGCGGTCGGTCAGAACATCCAACCCTACCATATTGACGCCCCGTTTTGCGCGCTCAATCGCCGGAAAGTTCAATGGAAGCGCAGTTCGAATCCGACCGCTTCCGGCCCGGGATCTTCCAGTTCCAGGAGCAGGGGCAGGTGGGCCTGCGGCGCCATACCGCGGGCAAGGTCCGCGCCCGCGGCGAGGTAGTCGGCCGGCGTGAAACGTCGTCGCTCGAGTGGCCGGCCGTCTGCGTCCTGGATCAGCAGCTCGATTTCCGGAAACGGTTGTGCCTGCGCAGCCCGGTTGACGATGGTCGCGGCCAGCTGCAGCATGCCGGGGCGTCCGGGCCGTTCCTGCATTTGACGGCTCACGACTTCGATCCGGTCAAGATTCCGGGCAGGCCCGGTCGCCGGGGCTTCCGCCAGGCCCAGCGAGACCAGCGCGGACCGCGTGACGTCCGCCGCTTTCGATTCACCGCCGAAGTACGTCAGTAATTGCCAGGTGACCGCCAGGCTCAGCACGAGCGCCCCGCTGATCCAGGTCGCCGGGATCAGCCAGGAACGCTTATGCACGCCCGGTTCGTGATCGCCGTCGGCGCCGTCGGCCGGGCCCGCCAGTTCGCCCTCCCGGCGGCTGCGTGCGGCTTTCCGCAGGTCGAGCTGGATGCCGAGCACCGGCAGGTCTCCGGGCGCGGCGGGCGACTCGCTGGCTGCGGGCCACTCGTCGAAAAGTGCATCGAGCGCATTACCCGCCTTGTTGCATTTACCGCAGCGGAATGCCCCCTTCGCCCGCGTGAGCAGGGTGGCATTCACCGGGTAAACGGTATGACAGGCTTTACAACGTGTGTACATGGCGGTCCGGGTTGGGCTTGCGTGCTCGGCGCCGGGGGCAGCGCGACGATCCGTTCAGGAGTCTTCGGTCTGATGTTCGACCAGATAGCGATAGCGATCCAGCTGCTCCTCGAAATCGGCGCGAATCTTGTTTTCGCGCTCCCGCAGACCCTCGATGGAGCGCGCGTTTTTCGACAGCTGGGCGTGCAGCCGTTCTATTTTCTGAAGGAGATCGGGGTCTACTTCCGTGCCGGCGCGCTGGTGATTGCCGGCGGCCTTCACTTGTCCGCTGTATTCGGTCATCAGGCTTTTTCTGGAGTTCTCCAGCAGCTTGCGGTCGTAGGCCAGTTGCTTGATCTCAACCTCCATGGCGTCGTGGATTTCCTGTTCGGAGCTGTAGCGCAGTCTCAGGAAGCTGTCGAGGCGCTGCTGCAATTCGGCCTCGGAATAGAGGGCCTTGGGCCGGGGCATGCCGGAGGAGTCGCGCGGCAACTCCTGCGGCTCGTCCTTTGACGGGAGCTCCGGCTGCGGTTCGGGCGTCAGCTTGAGGCCTTTGTCGATAATCAGGCCGCTGGAATTGAGCACGTCGTGGCCTTTGTCCTCGAAATCCGGTGGCAAGGACTGGCTGTAGTGCACGTTTCCCTCGTCGTCGACCCAGCGGTACACTTCGGCCGCGCCGGTGCCGGCTGAAAGCAACAGCGCGAGGAGACCGGCAAGCGCCCCTCTCCTGGTGGGTTTAAGCTCCATAGTCATCACGATATCTGCGTATGGCTTCGATGTCGATGCCGCTTTGCGTTTGCGACTCGAGGTAATGGATCAAATCATCCAGGCCGGCGATCGCCAGGCACGGAATGCCGTAGTTGACCTGCACTTCCTGGGCGGCGGAAAGTTCCCCGCCGCCCCTTTCCTGACGATCCAGTGCGATCACGACGGCGGCGGCATGGGCGCCCGCCGACTGGATCATCCCGATCGACTCCCGGACCGAAGTGCCGGCGGATATCACGTCGTCGATGATCAGCACGCGGCCGTTCAGCGGCGCGCCCACCATCAGGCCGCCTTCGCCATGGTCCTTGGTTTCCTTGCGGTTGAAGGCGAACGGCGTGTTGCGGCCGTGCTGCGCATGCAGCGCGACAGCCGTCGCGGCCGCCAGCGGGATGCCCTTGTAGGCCGGCCCGAACAGCATGTCGAAATGAATGCCGGAGTCGACGATCGCATCGGCATAGCACCGGGCAAGTTCGCCCAGCGAGGCGCCGTCGTCGAAACCGCCGGCGTTGAAGAAATACGGACTGATGCGGCCCGATTTCAGGGTGAACAGGCCAAAGCCGAGATTGCCCTTTCTCAGCGCCAGTTCAAAAAACCGGTTTTTGTAGTCGCGCATCACAGAATCCATTCCATTCGAGTCAGAGTATGCACAATGTTATCCTTGCTCGCAATTTGACGAACCGTGCTCAGGAGCACCGCGCATGCGGATCATCACGCTTAACGCCAACGGTATCCGGGCTGCCGCCAGGAAGGGGTTTTTCGACTGGCTCCGTGGTCAGCGCGCAGACCTGGTCTGCATCCAGGAGACCAAAGCGCAGGTCCGCCAGCTCGTAGACCCGATGTTCCATCCCGGGGCCCATCACGTTTACTACCATGACGCGCAGCGCAAAGGGTACAGCGGTGTGGCGATCTACACGCGTCACCAGCCGGACCGCGTCCGGCAGGGCATCGGCTGGGACCTCATGGACAGCGAAGGCCGCTGGCTGCAGGTCGACATCGGCGACCTCAGCGTGGTCTCCCTCTACCTGCCTTCGGGTTCCTCCAAAGAAGAGCGCCAGCAGCTGAAATACGAAATGATGGATTTCCTGAAGCCGCGGCTGGAAGCGATGGCGCGCGACGGACGGCATTACGTGATCTGTGGCGACTGGAACATCGCCCACACCAAAATCGACATCAAGAACTGGCGCGGCAACCAGAAGAACTCCGGTTTTCTGCCCGAGGAGCGCGCCTGGCTGGACGAGGTGTTCGGCCCGGTCGGAATGGCCGACGCCTTCCGCCGCGTCGATCCGCGCGAAGAGCAGTACACCTGGTGGTCGAATCGCGGCCGCGCCTGGGACAACAACACCGGTTGGCGCATTGATTACCAGGTGACCACGCCCGGCCTCGCGGAAAAGGCCCGCGCGGCGCACATCTACAAGGACCAGCGCTTCTCCGACCACGCGCCGCTGATTATCGATTACGACTACGAGATCGTCGGCCGGGGCTGACCGCTTGGAACAAGCCAACAATCAGGCGCAGCCTCCCGTGCGAGGCTGGCAGGCTATTTTGTTCAACCGCCGCATGCTGGTTTGCATTTTCCTGGGCTTCACCTCCGGCATGCCGCTGTATGTGCTGTTCCAGCTGGTGCCGGCATGGCTGCGCAGCAACGAGGTGGACCTGGCCACGATCGGCCTGTTTTCGCTGGTTTCGCTGCCCTATACCTGGAAGTTCATCTGGTCGCCGCTGATGGACCGTTTCGCCTGGCCTTTCCTCGGCCGGCGGCGGGGCTGGGCGCTGATCACCCAGCTCGGCTTGCTGTTCTCGATCGGCATGCTGGGCCAGTTCGATCCGGCGCAGTCGCTGAGCCTGATCGTCGGCGTGGTGTTCGCTGTGTCCCTGTTCTCGGCCAGCCAGGATATCGTCATAGATGCCTACCGGCGCGAATTGCTGGCCGATGACGAACTGGGTACCGGCAACTCTATTTTCATCAACGCCTATCGGCTGTCGTCGCTGGTGCCCGGCGCGTTGGCGCTGATCCTTTCCGACCATCTGCCCTGGTCCGCCGTTTACGGGATCACCGCGGCTTTCATGGCCGTGGGAGTCGTGACCACGCTGGTGATCCGCGAGGTCAGCGACGACAGCCTCGCGCCGCACACGCTGCGCGAAGCCGTCGTGGAGCCCTTTCGTGAATTTTTTCAGCGCGGCGGCACGTCCAAAGCGCTGGCGATCCTCGCCTTCCTGTTTCTCTACAAGCTGGGCGACAGCATGGCCACGGCACTGGCCACACCGTTTTACCTGGACATGGGCTTCAGCCGTACCGAGATCGGTTCCGTCGCCAAGGCGGCCGCGCTGTGGGCGGTGGTGGCCGGTTCGGCCATCGGCGGGATCGCCATGCTGAAACTCAGCATCAATCGCGCCCTGTGGGTCTTCGGTTTCGTACAGATGATCACGATCCTCGGCTTTGCCTGGCTCAGCGTACTCGGCCACAACGCGGCCGGACTGTTCCTGGTGGTCAGCGCCGAGTACCTTGGCGTTGGCCTGGGCACGGTGGCGCTGACGGCCTACATGGCGCGCGAGACCAGCCGCGCGTTCACTGCCACGCAGTTCGCGCTGTTCACCAGTTTTATCGCAGTACCGCGAACCTTCGCCAACGCCAGCACCGGTTTTTTGATCGAGTGGATGGGCTACACCCAGTTTTTTTTGCTGTGCACGCTGGTCGCCGTGCCGGGGTTGCTGATGCTGTTTAAAGTGGCGCCGTGGAAGGAGCCGTGACCCGCGACCGAACGCTATTGCTTTGATTCAAAGCTAAAATTCAGAAACCCCGTCCGCCCTGGTGGAATATGCGGGTTAGCGGCCATTCGCTCACGGCAGCCGGCCGCGGACTTCAAAGCCGAAGGGGATCAGCGCCAGTCGGGTCATTTTAAAGTGCTGCGCGGCGATCGGCAGGCCGATGATGGTGATGGCGAAAAGCAGCGCCAGCACGAGATGCAGCACGGCCAACTCCAGGCCCGGCAGCAGAATCCAGATAACGTTCATGATGATGGCGACGGGGCCGCCTGGCGGCTGCTTTTCGCGAATTTCGCGTCCGAAGGGAGCGATGGCCAGCCCGGCCAGTTTGAAGCACTGTATGCCGAAGGGAATACCGATGATCGTGATGCACAGCAGCAGGCCGCCGACCAGGTAGGCGAGCACGACGAGGAAGCCGCCGAATATCAGCCAGACGAGGTTGAGAATCAGGTTCATGCTCGACACTCCGCGTTTCGACGTGGCGAGGCCCGCGAGAGGCGCCCGCAAAGTCTATCCTGATTACATACACTGTTCAGCCATCGACCAGCGGGAAGCATGTTCGCAGGCGTTCGCTGGCCGCTCGCTTGCGCGAGCGGTGCGCTGCAGTGCGCGGAGCGGTCGGCGGGCGCGCAACTCGCTGCGCTCAGACAGGCG
>JAVVFH010000111.1:0-4392 GCA_032250585.1 Lysobacterales bacterium | reverse complement strand
AGACAGGCGCGCCCTTCTTCCGGCCGCTCCTTGCGCGCTTCGCCTGCGCTCCTTATGCCTGCGAACACGCTTCCCACCGGTCGATGGCGGCGTCGCTACCCACTGTAACTATGGCTGAGCCATATGGTAATCAGGAAGTCTATTTTAACCCGAACAGTGCGCGTCACGGTCGGGATCGAATACCGCGCCGAGCAATACCGGTTCACGCGCGCCGGTGATGCTGCGCGTGTCCTGCCGGCGCTCGGCCAGGCGCTCGCGCGCCAGCCAGGCGAACAGCGCGGCCTCGACCCAGTCCGGGTCGAGGCCTGCAGCCGTGGTGACATGAACCTTGACCCCCGGCAGCCGCGTCCGAATGCGCCGGACGAGGTCACTGTTGTGCGTGCCGCCGCCGCAGAGCAGCAGTTCCGTGGCGGTGCAGGCGCGGACCGCATCGGCGGTCGTTACCGCGGTCAGTTGCGCCAGCGTCGCCTGCACGTCGCGCGCAGCGCGCGGCGTGTCCCCCATCTGTTGCGCCAGCCAGGTCGCGTTGAAATACTCGATGCCGGTACTCTTGGGCGGGGCTTTCGAGAACCAGGGATCGCCCAGCAGGGTGTCGAGCAGATCCTGATCGACACGTCCGCCGGCGGACCATTTGCCGTCGCGGTCGAAGGGGCGAGCCCGCTGCGCGCGGATCCAGGCATCCAGCAGGCAATTCGCGGGGCCGGTGTCGAAGCCTTCGACCGCCCGGCCGGGACGCAGGATGGATACGTTGGCGATGCCACCCAGATTGAGCACCACGCGGGTGTGCGAATCCGGGCTGAGCAGCGCCTGGTGCAGCAGCGGCGCCAGCGGCGCGCCCTGGCCGCCGGCCTCGATGTCGGCACGCCGGAAGTCGGCCACGGTGCAGATGCCGGTCATGCGCACGATCCGCACCGGATCGCCCAGCTGGATGGATTCGGGTGGCGCTCCCTGCGGATCGTGCCAGACAGTCTGGCCGTGTGAGCCGATGGCGGTGACGCTGCGGGCCTCGACGCCGGTCTTTTTCAGCAGCTTCAGCGCCGCCTTGCCGAAGGCCTCGCCGATTTGCGCGCCCAGGTTTTGCAGCGCGGTTTCCGTGGGACGACGGCCGGCCCGCAGCGTGCTCTCCAGCGCCATTGCCAGGGGTCGCGGATAGGGGTAACACAGCGCCGCGGCCACCTCCGGCGTGTCGCCGACGAAGCGCAACAGGGCGGCATCGACCCCGTCACGACTGGTGCCGGAGATCATGCCGATAAACAGGGATTCGCTCACTCCCGGCTGGCGTACAGCGAGGCGGATTCGAGTCGGTTCAACTGGGTCAACAACGGTGCGGCCTTGGACCGGAAGCCGTGTAGCAGTTCGCCGCCGAGCGGCTCGACCTTGGGCAGTGGCACGGTACGCGGGTCGCGGTGCACCCCGTTGACGACAAACTCGTAGTGCAGGTGCGGCCCGGTCGCCAGGCCGGTGGCGCCGACGTAGCCGATGGTCTGACCCTGCCTGACCCGTTCGCCGCGCTTGACCGCCCGGCGCGTGAAATGCAGGTACTTGGTCTCGATACTGCCGGCGTGCTTGATGAATACGTGGTGGCCGTTGGCGCTCGAATAGTCCGAGCGGCTGACCACGCCGTCGCCGGCCGCGTAGACCGGCGTGCCGGTGGGTGCGTGATAATCGATGCCGTTGTGCGGGCGCAGGCGTTTGAGCACCGGGTGCATGCGGCGGGGATTGAAATTCGAACTGATGTAGGCGAAGTTCAGCGGCGCGCGCAGGAACGCCTTGCGCATGTTGCGTCCGTCGGGCGCGAAATAGCCTGAAACCTCGCCGTCTTCGAAGCGAATCGCCTGGAATCTGCGGCCCTGATTGATGAACGCGGCCGCCAGGATTTCGCCATCGCGCAGAAATTCGCCCTCGCGGTAGATCTTTTCGAAAACCAGCATAAAGCGGTCGCCCTTGCGTATATCCAGCACGAAATCGATGTCCCAGCCGAAAATATTGGCCAGCTTCATGATCATCGCGTCGCTCAGCCCTGCTTTTTTACCCGCCATGAACAGCGAGGATTCGATCACGCCTTCCGTTTCGCCGATTTCCCTTGAGATCTCCCGCAACTGGGTTTCGGCGGTCAATTCGCCGCCGGCCTGGTGCACGAGCAGGTAACGGCTTTCGTCCAGCGCATAGCGCATCCGGCGCAGTTCACCGTCGTCTCCGGTGAGAAAATCAAAGCGGTCGCCGGGCCGGATCTTCTTCAGGCCGCGGGTTTCGCCGTTGAGTGCCAGGATACGATGCAGCAGTGCGACGCTGAAGCCCTGCTGCCGAAAGATGGCGTCCAGCGTCTGGCCGCTTCGGACCTGCACGCTGATCCATTCGGTCCCGGTGCCCGGTGCCAGCGCCGTGCTCGGCTGGCTGGCCGGGTCGGTCACCGCGGTGGTGGCCAGCGTGCGCAACGGCAGGGGCAGTTCGATAATTTCGGGGTGGATCACGGGCCTTGCGGCGGACTGCTCGGATTCGAACAGGCTGAGCAGCATGCCCGTAACGATCAGCGTGAGACCGGCGACCACCAGCTTACGACGGCTGAGCCAGTGACTCTCGTCTTCGATCCATCCGTGTATCGTGTTCGTCAGGGCGCGCTTTTTCATATTGGATTCAATCAATGCATTCCCGTGTTTTTCGCAGCGTCACTACCATACTGAGCCCTCATCCGCGGGTCAATCGGGCGCGCAGCGCAGCTGCCGCCTGCGTCTTAGCGCAAGCCCGACACTTCCTCGAGTTCCTGCAGCGATTCTTCCAGAAAATCCAGCAGACGCTGCACGCTGGGCAGGGATTTGCGGCAGGCGATGATGCCGAAATCCACGTGATCGCCGTAGCTTACCAGCGTGATGTTCATGGCCTGGCCGTGCAGGACGATGCTGGCCGGGTAGATGCCATCCAGTCGCGCGCCGTTCCAGTACCTGGTGCTGCGCGGGCCCGGCACGTTGGAAATGACCAGGTTGTAAGCGGGCAGCAGTTGGCCGGCGCCCAGCAGGTTGGTGATCAGCAGCGGCGACATGGTCAGTTGCGTAAACAGGGCAGCCTCGCCGGGACCGAGCCCTGCGTATACTTTTTTCCCGGCCAGCACGGATTGCCGGATGGCGTGGAAACGCTCGGCCGGATCCTCGATCTGTGTCGCCAGGTTGGCGATGATGAAGCCCAGCGCGTTGGCCGATTCCAGATCCCCTTCCCGCCGCAGCGAGATTGGTACCATCGCTTTCAGGGGCATGGTAGGCAATTCTCCGGTCGCCACCAGGTAACACCTCAGGGCGCCGGCGCACATCGCCAGCACCGCGTCGTTGAAGGTGCCTTCCAGCGCCTTGCCAACGGCGCGGATCCGCGCGTACGGCCAGGTCTGGGCCACGAAGCGCCGCGAACCGCTGACGCGGCTGCTGATGATGCTGTGCGGTACCGCATGCCAGGGCACGTTCAGGGGGCGGCTGCCGCCCAGCCAGACGTTGCCGAACTTGAGCAGGGCCTTGGCCAACTGGCTTCCGCTGTCGATCTGGCTGCCGATTCGGTCGGCCAGTGAATGGATGTCCGCGCGGGAAATTTGCGCCGGCTTTTCCGCGCCGCGCTTGTAGCTTTCCCAGGCTTCGCGTGACAGGGGCGAGTAATCGACCCAGCCTTCGGGCGAGTCGGACAGCATGCATTGCGCCATCTGCATCGAGGCGATGCCGTCCATCATGCAGTGATGTGTCTTGAGGTACATGGCGAACTGGTTGCCGGAGATGCCTTCGATCAGGTGCATTTCCCACAGCGGCCGGTTACGGTCCAGCAGTGTGCTGTGCAGGCGCGAAATCAGCGTGAACAGTTCGCGGTAGCGGCCCGGCTTGGGCAGGGCGGAATGGCGCACGTGGTAGTCGAGATCCAGGTTGCGGTCCTGCTGCCAGTGAAAGACCAGGTTCGCCCGGCTCAGCAGGTTCCTCGTGAGCCGCTGGTTGAAGGGCGCGCGCAGGTCGGCGCTCGAGACCATGATTTCCCGCAGTTCCCGCAGGAATTTACCCTTATTGACCCCCTTGGGGTAGCTGTACAGGCTGACGCCGCCCACGTGCATGGGCGTTTCCCGATTTTCCGCAATCAAAAAATTGCTGTCCAGCAGGCTTAAACGTTTCATCGATGCGGTCTCCGGAGCGGTATGGCGATTCAGGCCGCTCGCCGGACATCGTACCTCGAAACGGCCATTCACGGATATTTGCAAGCCACTGCACGAAGCGCCGCCGCAGCGGTCCAGTGCAGGCAGGGCAAATTTATTCTCACGCCAATTTCGTGAGTTCTCGTCATTTCCGCGCAAGCGGAAATCCGGTTCCAACAACACCGCTGGATTCGCCAAGCTGCGGATGGGATTGAGATTCCTGGATTCCCGCCTGCGCG
>JAVVFH010000110.1:0-11001 GCA_032250585.1 Lysobacterales bacterium | reverse complement strand
GCCAGAATCGGGGGATTGCCGGATTTTGTGCTGTTTTGACAGGAAAACGCCGTTTTGTCAGGGGTAAAATGACGATTTTTCGAAAGTCCGGGGCAGGGCGGCGCCGGCCGGACGGCTCAGAATCCGGCCAGCATGCCGGCCAGCGCCTCGGCGAGAATTTGCGTTACGGTGCCTGCGACCGTGACCGGCGACATGGCACCGGCGAGCAGAAAGGGCGAGATCACGGTGGCCTGGTTGTGCTCGGCGTAGGTGGTGGCCGCGCCCAGCATCGTGCCGTCGAAGGTCATCGGCGAGTTGGCGTTGATCAGGCTGGTCACCACCGTGTTCTGCTCGACGAACTCGGCGCCGAATACGAGTTTCGCCATCTCGATCGTGTCCTGCGCGCGCGAGGCGTGGGTAACCGAGCCCATGAACGGCTTGTCGCTGTTCTTGATGTGGCTGTAGACCATGTCGAGGTGGCGCTCGTTGACCGGAATATTCACGGGCTCGCAAACCGTGCCACCCGAGTGGTGCAGGCTCGGGCTCATGTATGCGAGCCGCACGAAATTGTGGAAATCGTCGAGCGTTGCGTAGCGCCGCCCGTGATCGAGGTCGCGCACGAAAGGCGAGCCGTAGGCGGGCACGCACACCGTGCGCTTGCCGCCGATGACGACGCTGCGTTCGGGGTTGCGGGCGTGCTGCGTGAATTCATGCGGCGCCGACTGCTGAACGATCTGCCGGCACAGTCCGCGCGGGAAGCGGACGCGGTCGCCATTGACATCCGCGCCGGCCTCGCGCCACAGATCCAGTGCCTGCGGATAGTCCCGGAACTCGATGCCGATTTCCTCGAGTACGATGTCCGCGTTGTGTTCGATCAGTTCCAGCGCTTCCTCGTCGAGAACCTCGAAACAGGGAATCTTTCGGTCGATCCACGCGGCGACGGTTTCCGGCGCCTGACTCCGGGAAGCCTGCCGGCCCTTGCGACCGCCACCCCTTTTTCGTCGCGGATTATTATCCATGTTCGTGCTCATCGTTCATTCGCACCTGTTCGCAATGAAGCGTTTCCAAGATCGACGGCGCGCTTACGGGAATTTGGCATATCACGAGGCAACGGAATTTCTTAATGGGTTTCACTGCCGGGGAATGACATGCAACAACGCCGATCCGTCGAAGAGTATGGGCCTTACGTTGGCAAGAAAGCCCGAGGCTGTCAAGGAGCGCCGTTCCCGCCGCACTTTCCGGTTTCAGGGAGGTCCGCGGCTCAGGCAGGGTTTTGCGGCGGTATGGCGCCAATCTGCAATGGAAAAATCATATCGTCAGGGATGTGTTCAGAACCCTGTTTTTGCCTTATCGGTACCTGGTGATGCGGCTGTTCATCGTGTTCTGGCGACCCATGTGCAATTCACGGGTTCTTGATGCAATATGCCGTTTGAAGCCGCGGTTCCGCGCCGAACCATGTTCCCGCACCGGTACATGCGGTAAATGCGAAGCAGAGAGGATCGTGAGTGAAGTCCTTTGATTTGCCAAACTTTCCCAGTCATTTTCAGCATGAAAGCCTGAAACTCATCAACAGTTTTCTGGAGCTCAAGTCGTCGGCGTTCTATCTCGTGGACCCCAACATGCGGCATCGGGGGCTGGTAACGCACAATCTGGCGAAGGAGGATGACAAGCTGTACCAAAGCCGCTACATGGAGCTCGATCCTCTGAACCCCAGTCTGCATGAGAAGAGTGGGGAAACGGTGATCCACATGGATTCAATCATGAGTGCGAAGGCGATTGATCAGTCCGTTTACTACCGGGATTTTCTCAGGGAAATGGACTATCGTTACGTGGCCGACATGTTTTTCCGTTCGAGTGGAAAAATCATCGCGGTGATCACCATGCTTCGCAGTAAAGCCCAGGGGGCTTTCCTGGAAGACGAACTGAGGGTACTGAGGAAGCTGCAGCCGTTCCTGGAATATGCCCTCAACAGTGTTTATCTGCCCGAGCGTATCGTCGAGAGAAAGTCCATCGAGGAGCGCTATCATCTGACGCCGCGCGAGTTGGACGTGCTCGAACTGATATTGTCTGGCGCGAGCAATAAAGTGATCGCCAAAGAACTGATGCTCGGGCTTCCCACCGTCAAAACCCATCTGCAGCATATTTACCGCAAAACGCAGGTCGCGACTCGAACGGAGTTGCTCTCCAGGGTCGTTGCCGACCTTAAAGTCACCAACTGAAACATGCGGCAAGCCGCATTGGCGCATGCGCGTAACGCATGGCTTTTGCCATCCTTTTGGCCGATACAACTTCGACACGTGATGGCTTAGGCTTTCCGCAAAGAGAAGCCTCTGCATGTTGATTCGACCCGTATGTTAGACAGACAGCGTGCCCGTGTGGGCTCAACCCCAAACCCATTTTTCGGGATATCGAAAAATCTTGAAAATCGATCTGAGTGACAAGGTAGCCCTGGTAACCGGCGCGGCCGGCGGAATCGGCGCTGCGGTGGCCAGGACTCTGGCAGCGGCCGGGGCGAGCGTGATCGTCACTGACCTGGAGGCGAGGCTCGATGCGGCCGAGTCGGTTGTGGCGGATATCGCTGCCGACCACGGTGAGGCCGTATTTATCGGTCTCGACGTGAGCGATGAGCAGCACTGGCAGGCGGCGATGGAGCAGGTCGAACGCCGCCACGCCGGCCTGGATATTCTGGTAAACAATGCCGGCGTGGCCCTGGTTAAGCCGGTTGAAGCGATTTCGCTCGAGGAAATGCGGTGGATATCCCGGATCAATATTGAAGGAGTATTTCTGAGCGTCAGGTATGCGTTGCCCCTGATGAAGGCTCGAGCCGCGGCCAATCCGGCCGGGGCTTCCATTATCAACTTCTCATCGGCAATGGGTATCAAGGGCTATCCGTTCGGCTCGCTTTACAGCATGACCAAGGGGGCCATCCGTTTGTTCAGCAAGTCGCTCGCCCTCGAGTTCGCGGAGCTCAAGTACAACATCCGGGTCAACTCGATCCACCCGGGCCTGGTCGATACCGCCATGGTCGAGTATGAGAGCGACAAGTTATTGCAACTCGGGGCTTTGGGCGCCTCGACCGCTGAAGAGATGCGCCGGGCGCTCGAAGAACTGAATCCCCTGGGCCGTATGGGGACCCCCCAGGAGCTGGCCAACGCCGTGTTGTTTCTGGCGTCCGACCTGAGTTCGTTCATAACCGGTTCGGAAATGACGGTCGATGGAGGGGAAACCGCGTGATAACAGGCATCCCGGATGCTGACGCGCAAGAGTTGGGGCGGTTTCCTGCTGGCACCAGCCTGCGCGACACCCTAAACTGACGGGGCACTTACATCGCTGATTTGGCCACTGCCGGTGGCTATTTCATCTCTGAGCCGGGAAGCAAAACATAAGAACGTTCGATCACAAGCTGTCCACGACCTTTCTGATCTCCGCGGTCTACCCGCTGGGCCCGGCGGCGATCATTCTGATGCCCATGCTGGTCGGCGGCGTGATCGACGATTTTGGTTTTACCGAGCAGCAGGCGGGCTATATCGCCTCGCTGGAGGGCATGGGGCTGGTCATCGCGTCCCTGGTCGCCGCACTTTGGGTGCGCAAGCTGTCATGGACGAAGATGCTGGCGATCGGCTGCATCGCAACGGCATTGCTGAATGTCCTCAGCGCCAACCTGGATGAATTCTGGCCGTTGCTGGTGGTGCGCTTTCTGGCGGGCTTCAGCGGCGGGTCGATTTTCGCATTGACGGTCGCGGCCCTGGGCGACAACAAGCACCCGGACCGGGCTTTTGGCATCGCCCAGGTCGTGCAGGGCGCGATGATGTTCTTCGCGTTCGCCGGGGCGGCGTACATCCTGGCGCACTGGACGGTCAGCGGGCTTTTTTACATGCTGGCCGCAGCTGCGCTGCTGATGCTGCTGGCGCTGCCGCGTTATCCCGTAGCCGGGGCACAGCGGGTCCAGGTCGGCGGTGACGCCACCAATCCGCACCGCGGCCTGATCTGGATCGGGCTGATCGCCAGTTTCCTGTTTTTCTCCCATATTTTCGGCTTCTGGGCGTATATCGAGCGCATCGGCCAGGCCGCCGGCCTGTCGATCGAGACCATCGGCGTGGCGCTGGGATTGTCGCAGTTCGCCGCCATCGTGGGTGCGGGCGCGGCGGCCGTCGCCAGCAACCGCTTCGGGCGAACCGTGCCGCTGGCCCTGGCTTTGGCGGGTCAGATGCTGGTGCTCTGGCTGCTGGTCGGGCAGTTCACTCCGTTGGCCTTCTATCTCGGCGCGAGCCTGTTTCAGGGCCTGTTCGTGGTGGCCAATTCCTATCAGCTCGGGGTGATCGCCAAAATTGATCTCAAAGGCAATTTCCTGGTGCTGATCACGGGGTTTCAGGGCCTGGGCGCGGCCGTCGGCCCGGGCATCGCGGCCTCACTGATCGATCAGGGCAATTACAGCCGGATCAATCAGATGGCGGGGCTGTTACTGCTGGTCAGCATCCTGATGTTCTTTTTCATTATCTTTCGGACCCGGCACGCCCGCCCCGCGGTCGTGGACCAGGAAGCCCCGGCAGCACCCTGAAACAGTCCGAAAGTGCAAACGATGTCGGCCGGCTCATCCCAATGGTCGATGGTTAGCTGCAAAAACGGCTTTTATCCTGATAACGTGTCCGGGTTCCCGAATTGCGAGAGAAAGCTATGAACGGCTCTGCCCCAAAATCTTCCGGCCCGATTGCGCCTTACATGGCCCTGGGTCTGTCCACCGTTGCCTACGGCATTGCGGAAAGGCGGCATATCAAACACAACCTCGAAATCATCGAGGACACCATCCATGCCGCGGTCTCGATGGTGGGCATCAACATGCCGGTCAAGTTGATCGCGCTGGCCGAAGGAGCGCTGACCGGCTTTACCGACGAGATCTTCGACCTGCCGCACAAGCTTTCCGCCAACGAACTGTTCATCGATGTGCCCGGCGAGGAGACCGAGGTTCTGAGCCGCCTGGCGCGGTTGTATGAAACCTACATTGCTGTGCAGTGCAAGGCGCGCTGGCCCGAAGTGATCGACGATCGTTACTTCAATACGCTGTTCGTGATCGGCCCGGACGGCGAGGTAGTGCATAAAGCGGCCAAAAACCACCTGTGGTGCCGCGAACACTCCTGCACGCCGCACGATGTCTATGACCGTTGGGTGGAGCTTTTCGGAAGCGGCATCGAGGCCTTCTACCCGGTATTGAAGACCGGCGATATAGGCAACATCGGCACCATCTGCTGTTCCGACGGCGAGTACCCCGAAGCGGTGCGCGCACTGGCCTTCAACGGCGCGGAAGTGGTCTATCGCCCTTCGGAGGCTGTGCCGATGACCAATTTCGGCGGCACACCCGGCGGCAGCTGGATGGTGCAAAACCGCGGGCACGCCGAATTCAACAGCCTGTATATGCTGTGCCCCAACATCGGCCCAGTGTATCTGTCGGCGGCCTCGAAGCATCCGGTCGACATTTCCGGCGGCAACAGTCACATCGTTGGTTACCGCGGCGAAATATTGAGCCATTCCGTCTCGGGCAACAACACTGTCGTGTCGGCTATTATCGACATCGAGGCGCTGCGCCAGTACCGGGCGATGAATCTCAACAGCAACTGGCTGAAAGACTTGCGTACCGAATTGTTTCAGGAAATGTATTCACGTCCCATTCATCCGAAAAATCTGTGGCTGAACCAGGAGCCGCTCCACCACGACGAGGTCGACAAGGTCTATCGACGCAATATCGAGTCCCTGTATGAGCGGGGCACCTGGACGCGGCCGCAGGTTCAGCACCCCGGTGCGAAACTGATGCCCGAAGGCGATCAGGGCATGGATGCCGAGCAGTGGCGGGAAGTCAAGAAAATGTGGAGCCGTTGGGATTGACCACGATTTGGGAGTTTATGCAATGACAGTTTATCGATTCGGAATGAAGCTGCTTTCGCGCCTTGCCGCAGCGGGCCTGCTGGCGCTCGCCGCCGGCTGTGGACCGCAGAGTGAAACGGCACCGGAGCCGGGCCCGGGCCCGGTTGCGCAAACGAAGGAATTGAGCGCGCAGGAACTCCTCGATCGACACTGCACACGCTGTCACCTGGTCGCCGACCCCAAGGACCTGTCCCGCGAATACTGGTCTTACGCCTTGCATTACATGGGCAATTACGTCGGCATGAAGGGCGATGAATTCGAAGATATGACGGTCTCACCGGTGCCGCCCGAGTGGGAGCCGGTCGAGGATTACACCAAGCGCTATATTCTCAGTGACAGCGAAGGCTACATGCGCGACCTGTACCCGTTCAAACCGTACATCCCCGACGAACCGGAAATGACCGCGGAAGAATTCCGCAGGATCAGGGCCTACTACCTTGAAAACTCACGTTCCTGGGTGGACATGGAGATCAAGCGGCCGAAGCAGCCGCTGGCACCGGGTTTCGAGCCCGTGTTTCCGGACATTGAAATCGAGCCCAACGCACTGGTGCTGGCGACCCTGGTGGATGAGCAGCGGCGCCGCCTGTATGTGGGGCGCTCGGTCATCGACGACTGGGTCGGCGGCGGCGGTCGCCGGGAAGGCTTCGACAAGTGGGATGACATTGTCGTGATCGATCTGGACAGCGGCAAGCGGATCGGCTATACGACGCTCGAAACCGATCCAATCCACATGACCCTGACGGAAACCGGCGTGCGCGTGATGACGCATGGGCGCTTTCCGCTGAGCCCGGTCGGACTGGCGGCCCTGACTGACTGGGCGTTCGAGGGCGATACGCCGAAAGCGCGCATGCTGGTCAACGGCAAACAACGCTTCGTCAAGTACAACCTCTTCGATATGAATGGCGACGGCCTCGATGACATCGTCGCCAACGCCTTCGGCGACGGCATTTTCGGTGATGCCCAGGCCGAGTTGACGATTTTCTGGCAAACGCCGGAATATGAGCAGCTTTGGCAGGACGCACCGGCCGAGATTCCGCCGGGCGTGCTGCCGGGCGCCTTGCGCGAAACCTTCGTCAGCAAGCAGTCCGGCCTGATCAGCAACGCCGTTGGCGACATCAACAACGACGGCCTGCCGGACATCGTCGCACTGGCCGCGCAGGGCCGGCAGGAACTGATGGTGTTCATCAACAACGGCGATGAAACCTTCACGCGGCACCTGATCGAGGAAAACACCCCGCCGTTCGGGGGCAACAGCGTGGAAGTGGGCGATTTCGACGGCGACGGCCATCTCGACATTGTCGTGATCAACGGCGACAACGTGGCGGGAAATCACGTCGCCAATATCGTGCCCGCACCTCGCCCGCAGCATTCCGTGCGGGTCTTCAAAAACCACGGCGGGCTCAAGTTCACCAAGGAATTCCATTACCCGATGCACGGTGGCATCCGCGGCGTGGTGCGTGATTTTGATGACGACGGCGACCTGGACATCGCCGCGATCGCGCTGTTTCCGCAATGGAACGCCGATGAGCCCGAAACCTTCGTGTACCTGGAAAATAGGGGCGACTTCCATTTCGAGCCCTTCTCCTTCGCCAGCGAGTATTTTGGCGTCTGGGCTTCCATCGAGGCGGCGGACGTCAATGCCGATGGCAAAACCGACATTATCCTCGGCCTGGGTGATTTCCCCGAGCTGGTGCCGGCCGACTGGCGGAGCGAGCACCCGGTCATGAAGGATCGCGGCGGCAATGCGGAAAGTGTCCTGTTCCTGATCAACCGGCATTGAGGAACTTGCAGGTCATGTCGTTCGCCGGTTTCCTGCCGGGGCTGCTCGCCGCGGTTTTCCTATGCGTGCCGATCGCGGTCCTGGCCGGCGGGGAAATCGAGGAAGTCGTCGTCCTGGGCAGTTATCTCGAAGACGGATCCTTCCCGACCGAAACGCAGATCTCGGCGGACCGTGAACGCCTCGAAGTGATCATGCCGGCCGAACCGGAACAGCTGCTGCAAAGGTTGCCCGGCGTGTCGGTTTACCGTCCCGGTGGTCCCGGCGGGGTCTCCGAAGTGTTCTTGCGCGGCGCCGAATCCAATTTCACCGCCGTGTTCGTCGACGGCGTGCGCCTGACCAATCCGGCGAATACGCGCGGCGGCTCCTTCGACTTTTCCGGGCTCGCCATAAACGACGTCGAGCGCGTGGATATCGCCATGGGCGCGATGTCGGCGATCTACGGTTCCGACGCAATGGCCGGTGTCATCCGGATCGAGACGGCCTGGCCCGAAGCGGGTCGCCAAAGTGCTTACCTGGAAGCCGGCACCGAAAGTGATTGGCGGGCCGGCGCCGCGGCCGCGTTCGGCCTCGGTGATGCGGTCGTTCTGGGGCTGCGTGCTTCCGGGGTCGACGGCGGGGAGGCCGTTGCAGGCTCGGAACTGGAATTGACGAACCTGTCGGCGCGCCTGGCCGGCCGGCGCAGCACGGGCGACCACTGGCATTTCGATCTCCGACGGGTCGACCGCAGCCGCAGGAGCTTTCCGGAAGTGAGCGGCGGTCCACAACTCGCCGTCCTTCCCGAGCTCGAAATCGGCGAGGGCGAGGAATTGAGCCTGTCCGCCATGACCGAATGGACCCTGACGCCCAAGTGGCAAGCGGAACTCGTCGTGAGCTGGGTCGAGCTCGACGACGACACCGGAACTCCCGCGGTTCCGCCCGGGCTGCTGGCCGCGCAGCCGGCGTTCACCAGCGACAGCGAGTACCGGCGCGGACAGCTGTTGTGGATCAATCGGTTGACGGCCAGCGAGCGCTCGCGCCTGGCGTTCGGCTTCGACCTCGTCGACGAGCAGGGCCGCGACGACGGCATGGTGGATATGGGTTTCGCGGTGCTGCCCAATGCCTACCGCCTCGAACGAACCACGGCCTCGGCTTTCGTGGAAGTGGACACCGAATGGGTCGCGGGATTTGAAACCATGCTGGCGCTGCGGCTGGATCACAGTGACGATGCCTCGCGAACATCCGGCAAGCTCGGTCTGGCTAAGTCTTTCGACCGCCAAAACGGCCGGTTGTGGGCGCGCCTGGCGGATGGTTTCAAGCTGCCGAGCTTCTTTGCGCTGGGCAATCCGCTGTTCGGCAATCCGGACCTGGCGCCGGAAAAAGTGACCAGCATCGAGCTGGGTTACGATCAGCTGTTCGGCGACGACATCGAGGCGGGCCTGTCTCTGTTCGCCAGCGAGTACGAAGACCTGGTGGATTTCGACTTTGAAAACTTCATCAACGTCAACCGCGGGGAAGTCGACATCACGGGCGCGTTCGTCTGGGTGCAGATGGAGTTGGGCCCAACTCTGTCGCTCGGCGCCGATGCCACCCTCTCGGACATCTCCAGCGCCGGCGACCCGCTGCGGCGGCGGCCCGAAAAGACCGGCGGCGTCAACCTCACCTGGCGCCCCGCCGCGGCCTGGTCGGTGGATGTGGCCGCGCGCTACGTCGGCGAGCGCCTGATTACCTCGATCCCGACCGGCGATGTCGTCGACGGTGACTACGTGAGCGTCGATGCAACGGCGCGTTTTCGTTATTCGGATTCATTGGCGCTGTGGGTCGCCATCGACAACGCCTTCGATACCGACTACCAGGACGCGCCGGGCTTTCCCGCGCCGGGCGCGCGCGCCAGGCTGGGCGCCGAGCTTCGTTTCTGACAGCCTGTCGGGAACATTGCAGGAATGCAAATACGACTGAAAATGTCATTCAGCCCCAAAACGTCCTCACCGTACCCCGGCTCCAGGTTATGAGCAACGAGTTATTGCTCTCATCCGGACTATTGATGATAGAGCCAGACTAATCCAGGGTGAAAAGATGGCCTTCGGGGTGGTTTCTATTCAAGCGGTGAAGGGCCGCTCCTGGACGCAAGCCGAAGCCGAAAAGCTGAAACCCCGCCCATCGCGAACAACCCCTGGTCGCCATAAACCACCCGCCAGGCGCCTCACTCCCACTGCTGCAGCAGAAACTGGGCGTGATCGTAGTAATTATCAATCTCGAAATGCCGGGTCAGCGTCTCAGCGCCAGCGTAATGGTCGATATGTGGATGAGTCACGATCAGCGCATCGATAAGCGCCATGTGATGAGCTTCCGCTTTGAGGTACTGTTTGAGCGGGTTGTCATCGCTGGAGGAATACGGTCCGCCGTCGATAACAATATTCTTGCCTTCGAATATCCCATTTCCATCAATGCCGTCGTCGGGTGTGTTGATCCAGATGGCATCGCCCTGACCGACGTCGGTGAAGTGGACGGTTAGCCACATGTCCTCAGGTAAAGGGTCTGGGACCGGCACTTCTGGGGGTGTTGGGCTCGGAATGATGAACCGCTTAGCTATCCACCCCGAATCCGAAATACCATAGTTGATTTCTCTCCAGTAGGGGCGTGAGTCGAGCACAGAAACCGTCGCGCCTGCTTCAAGGCAAGCGACAACAGTCGCATCGGTATCCGAGTCAGATCGCACCCTGACGCAGTCCTCGACATCCGGACGCACAACATAAGGTATTTGGGCATCCGAGGAGACGGGGAACCAAAAGACGAGCAGCAAAATGATGGTTGAATGTCGTACACGCATTACGTGACTAAATCGGTTCGCCGGCAGCTTTCTTACGCGCGTTGTTCGACCACGCTAACCACCCAAAGGCTCGAACGGCCCAGAAGATAGCAAACTTCTGCCAGGCACTCACTTTGAGAACCTCCATTCCCTCTAAAAGGATGAAATCGGCATCACGCCGGCTCCGAGACTGGTCCCAGTACAAATAATCGTGGATTACTGCCGCATTGCCGTACTTGCCCCATCGAGGAAGAATTGACCACAAAACGCGGGGGATGGAGGCGAAGTCGGTATAGGTGCCGATGGGCACGTCGATGACATCGCTGCTGTCTTCAGAACCAACGGCATAACCGAAGTTCGAGAGAATTATCCAAGTCCTGCCGTCAGGCAACGGTGTAACGATCAGGGTCTCCGTGAAGCGACTCATGGGGCATCTCCTTTGCTCCTTACCGACGATTATAGGAGATCAACCAGAGAGTGCCAGATTGCTTCACGTTGCTGGAGGAATGGGGGGCGCCGAAAGTCTAGGGCACGGCTCCAC
>JAVVFH010000010.1:0-32414 GCA_032250585.1 Lysobacterales bacterium | reverse complement strand
CTCGGAAACGCCGCTGGCCAGCCTGGTGCCGGTAGAAAATGCAGCCATGGCGAACCGCACGATCATCCAGTGGGACAAGGAAGATCTGGAAACCCTGGGCCTGTTGAAAGTCGACTGCCTGGCACTGGGTATGCTGACCGTGATCCACCGCTGCCTGGACTTGATAAAAAACGAATGTGAAGAAACAGTCGTTTCTACCTTGAGCGACATCCCGCCGGAAGATCCGGAGACCTACGCAATGATCCAGCGGGCCGACACGGTGGGTGTATTCCAGATCGAGTCGCGCGCCCAGATGGCCATGCTGCCGCGTCTCAAGCCGGCCTGCTTCTACGACCTCGTGATCGAAGTCGCCATTGTCCGACCCGGCCCGATCCAGGGCAACATGGTGCATCCCTATCTGCAGCGCCGCCGCGGAATCGAGGCGGTGAACTACCCTTCCAGTGACCTGAAGGCCGTGCTGCAGCGCACCCTGGGCGTGCCCATTTTCCAGGAGCAGGTGATGCAGATTGCAATGGTTGCTGCCGGCTTCAGCGGGTCAGAAGCCGATGCATTACGTCGCTCCATGGCTGCCTGGGCGCGGCGCGGCGGCATGGAACACCTGCATCAGCGACTGGTCTGCGGCATGCTGGAAAGGGGCTACAGCGAAACGTTCGCCGAGCAGATTTTCCAGCAGATCAGAGGTTTTGGCGAATACGGTTTCCCGGAGTCCCATGCGGCCAGCTTTGCTTTGCTGGTATACGTCTCTGCCTGGATGAAATGCCACTACCCCGCTGCGTTCACCTGTGCGCTGCTGAATGCCCAGCCGATGGGGTTCTACCAACCGGCCCAGTTGGTACAGGATTTGCGCCGCCACGGCGTCAAAGTGCTGCCGCCCGACGTGCGCTACAGCCACTGGGACTGCACACTGGAAAGACGCAGCCTGGAGAAGAGCGATGCCCATTCCGGCAGTTCTTGCCAGGATCCCGGCCCGGTCGCCCTGCGGCTTGGTTTACGCATGGTCAAGGGCCTGCGCGAAAGCGGCGCCCGGCGCCTGGTGCGGGTGCGTGCTGATCGGCCGTTTACGGATGTTCAGGACCTCGGTGTTCGCGCCGACCTGGATCGCCATGACCTGGCGATGCTTGCCGAGGCAGCCGCATTACGTGGCCTGGCCGGCCACCGGCATCGTGCCCGCTGGGAAATCGCTGCAGTCGAGAAGACTTTCGATGATCTTTTACGGACAGATGACCCCGGTTTTTCTGACCCGGTATCCATCCGCCCGCCGTCGGAAGTGGATGACATGAACGCCGATTACGCCAGCACCGGACTGACCCTCGGCCGTCATCCGCTGGCCTTGCTGCGACCGGCACTGCGCCGCCGACGAATCGTTACGGCGCGTGATCTGCAGCAACTGGCCCATGGTCGCCGGGTCCGCGCCTGTGGGCTGGTTACCTTGCGTCAGCGACCCATGACCGCCAGCGGCACCGTGTTCCTGACGCTCGAAGATGAAACCGGATGTATCAATGCGGTCATCTGGTCGCGCCTGTTCGAGAAACAGCGGGCCGAGATTCTCAGCGCGCAACTGCTGGCGATCGACGGCGTCCTGGAAACCGACGGCGAGGTGCATCATCTGATCGCCGACAGGGTGCACGACTTCAGCCACCTCGCAGAGGGGTTCAAGAGTCCGTCCCGCGATTTTTGTTAGGCCGTTAAAAAGCTGAAGAAACAACGAAACCATGTAGGCCAGGAAAACCGTGACCAGCAAAAAAAGACCGCCCAGCAACGCAAAAACAGGCAGGTTCACCGGTTCCCGCCACGCTTGAGTTCATCAACCGGTGCCGACAGCGTCAAGGAACCCCGAACGCTCCATTACAACAGCCAAAGAATCTGCAAGCCACTCAGCCGGGAAGCCCTGTGCATCTGGATCCGCCTGACAGACGGCCGCTTGTTTTCCTGTACGAGGAGCCCGGCTGTTGTTTTTCAAGCATATTATTCATACTCCTTGACCTGGATTAGGCTCCGGCAGCCCCGTCATGGCTAAAATAATTTGGTACGCCGAATTATTGAAGGCCCCGCCAACACGGGGTCGTGGAGGGTTTCGGAATGCAAAGCATATTTTCTTCATCGACGAAACGGAATTTCCCCGGCGGCCGGGCCGCAGCGCTGCTCGTGGCCGTCAGCCTGTGCGCCTCGGTAACCGCCGACGGCGGCGCCTTCGAGGCAAATTTCGAGTCGGATAACGACATGTCCAAACCCTGGGGTTACGATTCACCGGCCGGCCGCTGCGTAGTCTGCCACAGCCTCGAGCAAGGCGGGCCGTTCCGGACAGCCCCTAACCTCCATGGCATCGTGGGGGCCGAAAAAGCCAGGGACAGGGAGTGGTACAATTATTCGCCGGGCCTGATCCGGATGGGCGGCACCTGGACCGAGGAAGAACTGGACGCATTCCTGGCAGATGCAAGCGCGTTTTCCCCGGGCAGCAAGAAGAGCATACGTGTCACGGATGCCGGGGAACGGCAGGAGATCATCGATTTTCTGAAAAAACTCGATGACTGAAACTCACGAGAGGAGAAACATGCAGACCGGCTCCACTGAACTCCCGCGCAAACCGGCACCCGCGACGGGGTCGGATGCGGTCGACGCCGAGCACGGTATCCAGCTGGGCTTACTGGAAGCGACTCAGGCAGCCGTTGCCGCGGGCGACGCCAGCGCCCAGGCATTGATGGAGCAGTTGCACGAATATTCCCAGGCGCACTTCATGTCGGAGCAATTGCTGATGCGTCTTGCCGCCAGGCCGAATTATCAGGGGCACATCGACGACCACGAGAACCTGATGCAGGATCTCGATCGCGCCGCGGAATTCCTCGCGCAAGGCGAGCACGAACAGGCGGCTGTGCGACTTCAGGCACATGAAGGTAATCTGCTGAAACACATTCGCAGCTGGGATCGTTCTATCGCAGACTAACCCGCATAAGTCACCGGGAATCCGGTCCTCCTCGGTAAACTATGCGGGCCAATCGATGGCGGCGTCGTTGCCTCTGTAACGACAGCTGAGCCATGTACGTAATCAGAAACCGCTATTGATTCACGCTTTCGCTTTCAGCGTACAGCCAAGGTTGCCGAGTTCTTCCACGGTCGCCTGGACCAGTTCGCCGATCCGGGCACGGATTCCGCGCGACAGTTCCAAGGTCAGTTCCAGCGACTCGGGTACCAGGCCCAGCACGGTTACGCTGCCGGGTTGTTCGCCGGTCAACTGCAAGGTGGCGAGCACGTCCGCCAACCCGAGTTGGTGCGGGGTGACGCGTAGCCCAAAATACACCGGCACATCGTCGCCGCTCATGCGCACCATGGTTCCCGGCGGGTCACCTGTCTGCACGGCGTCCAGAACCAGCAGGTGTTCGCGG
Source organism: Lysobacterales bacterium (assembly GCA_032250585.1). Classification (GTDB taxonomy): domain Bacteria; phylum Pseudomonadota; class Gammaproteobacteria; order Xanthomonadales; family SZUA-36; genus JAVVFH01. Next base: position 29,034 of record JAVVFH010000010.1, on the reverse strand, counting down.
CCCGTGATTTCATCGAGCAGGCCCATGCCCGTTGTGCCGCCGTCCAGCAGGTCGACGCCGGCAGGAATCAGATACTGTTCCTGCAACGCCTCCAGCGCCCGCACCCCCAACCCTTCGTCCTCCAGCAGAACGTTTCCCATGCCCAGCACCAGCACCGGCGCGGCAGCTGGTTCGTGGGCCCAAGCGGGAATGGCCGGGCGATTCGTGCAGAAGCTGGCCGCCTCTGTGCTCAAAGCGCCTTGACCCTGATAATCTCGTGCCGGGTGTTATCCACCATGTGGATGGCGCACGCGAGGCAAGGGTCGAAGGAGTGGATGGTTCGAATCACCTCCAGAGGCTTTTCCGGATCGGCGATCGGATTGCCCATCAGGGATGCCTCGTAGGGGCCCAGCTCGTCCTCGTCGTCACGCGGGCCGGCGTTCCAGGTGGAAGGCACCACGGCCTGGTAGTTCTCGATCTTGCCGTCCTTGATGACCACCCAGTGCGACAACACCCCGCGCGGCGCTTCGTGGAAACCAAAACCGCGCTGCTCGCCTTTCATGAAAGTCGGCCGGTTGTAGGTGTCATAGTCGCCGCGGCCGATGTTGTCCATCAGCAATTGCCACTGGTTCTGCAGGCTTTCGTAGATGACGGCGCAGCGCACCGCACGCGCCGCATGACGCCCGATGGTGGAATGCAGTGCGCTGAGCGGAATGTCGCTGCCTGCTACTGCACTGGCGGTTTTGATGACGGTATCGAGATGCCGCTTTGTGGGCTCATGTCCGGCGGCAGCCATGCACAGCACGTTGGCCAGCGGCCCCACCTGGGCGCGCTTGCCGTAGAAGGTCGGCGCCTTGACCCAGGAGTACTTGCCGTCGTCCTGGAAATCCGTGTACTGCGGAACCGTCTCACCCGCATAGGGGTGAAGCGCCGTGGTGCCTTCGTACCAGGCATGCTTCGTGCTTTCCGCGACGCCGTCTTCGAAAAATTTATCCTGGAAGTTACTGATCGGCCGGAAGCTGGAGAGATCACCATTCTCGATGTAACCGCCCGGCAGTTCAAATTCCGCGCCGATCCCGTCCAGCGGCATCTCCGGAACGCTCAGGTAATTCATCACACCGGAGCCATAGCCTGTCCAATCGGCGTAAAATGCGCCGATGGCCGCGACGTCGACCAGGTACACCTGGTTGATGAAGTCACCGAGTTCATCGATCAGGGTCTTGATGTAATAAAGTCGCTCCAGAGTCAGCGTGGACTGTGAGTCGAGATTGATCGGATTCGCCACGCCGCCCACCGCAAGATTCTGGATATGCGGCGTCTTGCTGCCGAGGATCGCCACGATCTTGTTGGCGACACGTTGATATTCCAACGCCTGCAGGTAGTGTGCGGCCGCCAGCAGGTTGACCTCCGGCGACAGTTTCATCGCGGGGTGCCCCCAGTAACCGTTCGCAAAAATACCGAGTTGGCCGGATTCCACCAGGGTCTTCAGCCGCGTCTGGACGGCAGTCAGTTCTTCGGTCGTGTTCCGGTGCCAGTCCGACAGCGTCCCGGCCAGCCTGGACGTGGCGGCGGGATCGGCCTGCAGCGCGGATACGACGTCCACCCAGTCGAGTGCCGAAAGGTGATAGAAATGCACGATGTGGTCATGGATGCTGTGCGCACCGATGATCAGGTTGCGGATATACTGCGCATTGACCGGAATCTCCAGCGACAGGGCGTTTTCCACGGCACGCACCGAAACCACTGCGTGCACCGTGGTGCAAACGCCGCAAATGCGCTGGGTGAACACCCAGGCGTCGCGGGGATCCCGGCCCTTGAGTATGAGCTCGATTCCGCGCCACATCTGGCCGGAGGACCAGGCATTGGTGACTTTGCCGTCATCCACTTCGCAGTCGACGCGCAAATGACCTTCTATTCGTGTGACCGGATCAACGGTAATTCTTGTTGCCACGGAAGTTCTCCCGTCTGATGTTGAAAGTTTTGGTTTACCTGTCCTTTATCCCGGTGTCGGCTGCATTAGGCAGCACTCCCGGACGGTACTTCCGGAGGGCTTACCGTGATCTCCGATTTCGCCGCTGTATCGTGCTTCGGCAGGATCGGGAACCGTTTGACGATGTAGGTGAAGGCGATGATCTCGACCGACAGCATGCCGACGGATACCATGATTTCCATCAGGGACGGGAAATACACGTAGCCCGCGGAAGGCTGATAGCCGATGATCAGCGAATTGAAGCGCAGCATGGCGCCGGCCAGCACGCAGGATGCGGCCGCCAGGAACAGGAGTCTCGGGCTGGCGCGGAAGGACGGTACGATCAGTATCAGCAACGGCAGCACGAACAGCCCGGTTTCAATCAGGAATGAAACGCTCCGCGTTATGTCTTGGAAACCGGGCCCCAGCGCGCCGCGGTAGAGCAGATCGGCAAAACGCACGACCAGGAAAAAAGCCAGCACCCAGACCAGCATGCCGGACAGGCGTTTGAACTCTTTCAGTTCCAATGGCCGTTTCAGACCCATCGCGGTCATGCTGCCTTCGAAAATCACAATCGAGAAACCGATGATGATGGCGGACACGAGGAACAGCAATGAAATCCACGGCGTTGACCAGAACGGCCAGATCTTGTCACCGGCCGCCACCACCAGCCCGCCCAGCCCGGATTGGTGCATGGTCGGCAGGACGATGCCCAGCGGTATGATGAAAAACAGCGATTTCTTGAAAGCCGGCATGTATTTCTGCAGACTGAAGCGCTCCAGGATGGGCGGAATCATCTCGATCCACAGAATCAGGGTGTACAGGCCCATACAGATCGCGATCTCGAACATCACGGAGTTGAGATTGATATTCCAGGGCAACGCGATCTGATAGAAATTCCACCAGCGCCCGATGTCGATGAAAGCGGCCAGACTGGCCAAGGTATAAGCGAAGGTGCTGCCTACCAGAGCCGGGCGCATCAACGGATGGAACTCGCCCTTGTTCATGATGTAAACGACAACCGCCAGCACATAACCACCGCAGCCGATGGCCGCCGTCACGTGAATGTCCAGTGCCACCCACAAGCCCCAGGGATAGCCGTTGTTCAGGTTGGTGACCACGCCCAGCCCGTAGACAAAACGGACCAGTAGCAGGACGGCCGCGATGAGCGCCAGCAGGGAAAGGAACAGGAATGGCCTGGTCAGGATTTTTCCGCCTAGGGGCTCTGTCTTTGACATCGTGGTTCCTTATCAGAAGTAAATCATCGGCACGCTATCTCAGCCGTTCCCGGACTCGTCCTTGGCAGACTCGGTTTCCTCTTCCTTTTTCATGTTGCGGCGGGTAATGAACATCAGTCCGCCCAGCAACGCCAGCGGCGCGACGAAGCCTTTGTAGACCGTGTGCTGGATGGTCTCCGAGGTGGCTGCGAATGCACGCTCCGGTATGAGTGGAAGGTCCAGTTTGCTGAACGGCACTCCGGACAACACCATCACTTGAGTTCCGCCGCCCTGTGATTCACCGTAAACATGATCGATGTAATGCGGCACTTCCTGCACGTGCGTGTCTTCGGCCTCCAAGGTATAACGCGGATAGTCGTATTCGCTGCCCGGTTCCTGCGCAAGCCGTTTTTTGGCCTCGGCCAGCATCTGCTCACGGGTGCCGAACAGCGATGCGCCGGTCGGACAGCTTTCGACGCAACCAGGCAACTGGCCTTCCACCAGGCGGTGATTGCAGAATTCACATTTCGCAATCTGGCCGAACGCCTCTTCGAAATCCCACTTGGGAATGTTGTACGGACAGGCCCAAACACAGTAACGACAGCCGATACAGGCCTCAGGGTGGTGCGTTACGACGCCGGTTTCCGGATCCTTGCGCATCGCCGTGGTCGGGCAAACCGAGACGCAGCCGGGGTCCACGCAATGCATGCAGTGGCGCTTGACGAAGGAAAACCCGTCGGTTTCGCGGTCCTTCTGTTCCGCCGTGCCGTCGCGGTACAGCTTGATGATGTTCAGCGTTTTTCCGGAGGTATCGGCCGCCACGTCCCAGATCGGCGAGGCATCCGCATTTTCAATTGGCATGTCGTTGGCTTCTTTGCAGCCGACCATGCAGGCTTTGCAGCCGATGCACAAGGTTGCGTCATAGAGCATGCCCACTGCATTCGGTGGCGGCTCCAGGTTCGGCCTGGCTTCCGCGGCACCCGGCAGAGCGGCGGCCGCGCTTCCGGCCATGGCAGCTTTCAGAAAATCTCTTCGTTTGATGTCCATCAGGTTTCTACCCTTTGCCGCAGGCCGTTTACGCTTCCTCCGATTCGACATCGGCTTTCGCCTTGCCGAGGCCCCTCATCATGACCGCACCCGCGCCGATTGCCGCGCCGGCCACTGCCCCAACGGCCGCTGCCGCTCCCGGTGACACGCCCTCGCCTTTCAACTGATCGACGGCGGGATACGCCAGTGGTGGCGTAACGGTCTCGACTTCGGCCAGGCTGTGGATCGGCTTTGTAAAGCCGATGCCTTCCTCGGTACAGCCAAAGCAGGGATGGCCGGTACCTACCGGCCAGCTTCCCGAGCCCACGTCGCCGAACAGGATGGACGGACAGTTGGCGTAGGTTTCAGGCCCCTTACACCCGAGTTTGTACAAACACCAGCCCAGGCGATGACCCTCGTCGCCGAATTCCAGAGCGAAACGCCCGGCATCGAAATGCGGACGCCGTTCACAGTTCTCATGAATGAGTCGGCCATAGGCAAACTTGGGACGACCCTGCTCGTCCAGGGCCGGCAAGGTGCCAAAGGTGACGAATTGCAGTACGACGCTCAGGAAATTGTAAGGGTTGGGCGGACAGCCCGGAATGTTGACGACGGGCCTGTCGGTGATCACCCTCGAGACACCCACCGCGCCCGTCGGGTTCGGACCGCTGGATGGGATACCGCCCCAGGAAGCGCAGGAGCCGATCGCGATGATCGCGGCCGCACCCGCGGCGGCTTCTTCCAGGTGTTCCTGGATGGTCCGGTCGGCGACTTTGCAGTAGATACCACCATCCTTCATCGGGATCGAACCGTCCACGACCAGCACGTAGCCGCCGTAATTGTCTTCCATTGACTGCGCCTTGGCCGCTTCGACCTGGTGTCCGGAGGCGGCACTGAGCGCCTCGTGATAATCCAGCGAGATCAGGTCGAGGATCAGGTTCTCCAGCGTCGGGTGCGTGGAGCGCAGCAGCGTTTCGGTGCAGCCGGTGCATTCCTGGGCCGACAGCCAGATTACCGGCAGACGCTTCGGGTTCATGACGGCCTGGGCGATTTGCGCACCCGCCAGCGGCGACATGCCGAGGGTCACGGCCACGCCTGAGCAAAACTTCAGGAAACCTCTTCGCGATACGTTACTGGCGGATTCCAGGTGAAGGTCGATACCTTGTGTCATGGCTTGTTACCCCGAGAATAGTCTAAAACCGGCCAGCCGCCAGGGAATAAACGCTTCACTGAATGCCGGCCGTTTGGAAATGGATACTGAAATGCCGTGCGTCGAATGAACCGGGTGAATCCCCGTTGGCGATAGAGGAGGAAAGCTGATGGAGCTGCAATGTTCGTCAGGCAATCCATTTGGGTTGCTGCTCGCTGCGGGCCCACCGGCCGTGGACCAATTCCTTGACTGATTGTCCGTGTCAGCAGCTAATTCACGCGATGATTTGAATCAATCAAATTCATTTAACCTGCATTTTTCTGCTCTGCCCGGCGATTTTTTGTCGAAAATTCAATGCCACAGCGAGGACGCTCAGGTTTTGATGCGAAGATCAGGCCTTCACGTCGAAGGCCCCGCGAGCGTGCCCGACCCCGTGCGATCGGGAAACCGGCCCAACCATGGGACCAGCCGTTGCCGCAGGACGTCGAGCCAGTCGTAACGGGTGGCGAAGACGGGGTCGAGAACCGTAACCCGCCGCGTCACGCGGTTTTTCAGAGTGAGGCGTTGGTTTGCCCGGGAGCAGCAGGTATAATCGCCGCCTGTTCGGTTTCCACAAACAACACATAACAGAGAATCCAATGCGACTTTCCCTGATGATTCCGGCCGTGACCCTCGCACTGGCCTTTGGCCTGGGCGCCGCAGATCCAGCACGCGCCGAGGGCGACGTGGAAGCCGGCGCGCTCAAGGCCTACACCTGTACCGGCTGCCATGGCATTCCCGGTTACAACAATGTTTATCCCACCTACAAAGTGCCCAGGATCGGCGGCCAGAACTACGCATATTTGGTCAGCGCACTGAAGGATTACCGGGAGGGAAACAGGGATCATGCGACCATGAAATACCAGGCCAGCGCTCTTTCAGACCAGGACATCGAAGACGTTTCGGCCTACTTCGCATCGTTGGGGGAACAGTGACATGAAACACCGGGCGTTTTCTGTGGCCGCCGCGCTGCGTTACACCTCGCTGGCTCTGCTGCTGGCCATGCCGCTGACGGCCGCCGCCGCGGGCGACCCGGCAAAGGGTAAGGAAAAGTCGGCCACCTGCCAGGCCTGCCATGGCGAGGACGGTCGGACCGTGATCGATCCGAGTTACCCCATTCTGGCAGGCCAGTACGCGAGTTACCTGGTGCGGGCCTTGCAGGACTACCGCTCAGGCGAGCGCAGCAACGCCGTGATGGCCGGCATGTCGGCCAATCTCAGTGATCAGGACATCGAGGATCTCGCAGCCTGGTACGCCAGTCGCGAAGGGTTGAGGGACCTGTCAATCAAGTAACGCGGGCTCCCGCGGCCCCACCGCGGAACTCAGACCGCCGACGGGCCGTCGGCACCGCTGGCGTAGTACGGATTCTGTCCCGAGGCGTGATCCGTGGCGTCGAGTACGGCGGTGATTTCAGGGATGTGCCTTGACAGGGTCTGCTCGATCCCTTGCTTGAGCGTCACATCCGCCATTCCGCAACCGTGGCAGCCGCCGCCGAATTGCAGCACGACTTCTTTTTTTGCCGTAATCTCAACCAGTGAAACGCGTCCGCCGTGTGAAGCCAGCGACGGATTGATTTCCGTTTGCAGCAACCAGTCGATGCGCTCTTCGAGGCGGGCGTCCGCCGACGGCTCCGATCCCTTGATGCCCGGCGCCTTGATCGTCAATTGACCGCCGGCGGTATCCTCTTCAAAGTCGATTTCGGCATCTTCCAACCAGCGTTCGCTGGCCTTGGCCACATACAGATCGAAGCCCGGGAAGTTCATCACTCGGTCATCCGGCTGGTTCTGCCCACTGGGGCAAAACTGCAGGTCGCATGTGGCCCCCGGCGTGCCGGCATGGTTCACGGCAATACGCAGGCCCAGGCCGTCGTCGTCCTGTTGCTTGATCAGCCGCAGAAAATACTGTTGGGCGGTCTCACTGATTTTAATCATGTTCGTTTCCGTTATTGGAAAGTGGCGTGTCGCGCTTATGATAAAAACGCATCGTCTATGCATCTATTATCATGGTAAATCCGTATTTTTCAAGGCGGCGGCCAGGTAGGGCAGTGAATGATCGAGGCGCCAGTCGATTGCCGAGTGGCTTCCCTCGAACTCTTCGTAGCGATGTGCGATGCCGGCCTTCACCAGCCGGTCGACGAAAAGGCGGGTCCCGAACTGGATGTGATACTGATCCTGCGCCCCGACGTCGAGGTACAGGCCATGCAGCGATTTCAACGCTGGTTCACGGCCCTGTAGCATCCTGAGCGGATCGTGAGCCAGCCAGTTGGACCAGCGGTCTTCATCCAGTTCACAGGTGCGCAGGTCGAAAGGCAGGCGGATCAACTCCGGCCGGGCGAGATCCGGATCGTAGCTGGCTGCCATCGCCAACACCATCATGGCCGCAAAATCCTGGCCGGAAGGCCGGTTCTTGCGCCAGAATGCGCGCATGAAGGCGAGCGGATCACCGTCGAAAGACGCCAGCTTCCGGCACACGCTTGGAAACTCGCCACGGTAGACCCACTCGAACCCCATATCGCCGGCGTGGCTGGCGGCAGCGCCCCAGGCCTCCGGATAATGCATCGCGTGGTACAAGGCGCCGTAGCCGCCAGAAGACTTACCAAACAGCGCCCGGCCGTCACGATCGTCGATCACGTTGAAGTGATTACTGACCAGGGGCAGCAACTCCTGCAGCAGGTAATCAGCGTAGGCACCGACCGCCGCGGAATTGACGTACTGGTTGCCGCCCAGCGAGGTGTAGCAATCGGGAATCACCACCACGGCGGGAACCATATCGCCCTGGCCGATCAAACGGTCTAGGCGCTGTACCAGGTTTTCTCCGTGATTTTTCCAGTTCAGGTGCCCCGGCCCGGCATTGGTGTACGCGGCAAGGTCCCACAAGGCGATAAACGGTGGGCCCGATTCACTGTAAGCATATGGCAGATAAATATACAGTTCCCGCTCGACGGGGTCGCCCCAGGGATTTTCATCCAGGCACCGCGAGCGGTGCTGGCGCCGTATCACGGTTCCGCGCGGCCAGTCCGCCCGGGGGCGCAGCTCAGCCATTCCCGGCCTTACGGTGATTCCTGATCTGTTCCGACATGTGGGCCAGAACGTGATCGCACAGGCCCTCTTCCTCCAGTGCGTAATCGATGGTCGCCTTGATGAAGCCCAGGCGGCTGCCGCAATCGTATCGCTGGCCTTCGAAAGGCAAGGCCAGCACCGAATGCGTCCCGAGCATGTCCGCGATGCCGTCCGTCAGTTGGATCTCGCCCCCTGCCCCTTTTTTGACATTATGCAGAAAACCGAACACCGCGGGGTCGAGCACATAGCGGCCGACCACGCCCAGGCGGGACGGTGCGTCCTCCGGCGCCGGCTTCTCGACCATCGTCTTTATCCGCCGGTAACCTTGCTGATTTTCTTCCACGGCAACAATGCCGTAGCTGCGGGTTTTCTCGGCGGGGATTTCCTCGACGCCGATTACACTGGCGCCGGTGTCGCGATACACTTCGACCATCTGCGCCAATGCGCCTGGCCCGTTACTGCGCACCATGTCGTCAGCCAGCAGCACGGCGAACGCTTCGTCGCCTACCACCGATTCGGCACACAGCACCGCGTGGCCGAGACCCAGTGCTTCAGTCTGCGTGACATGCACGCGGCTGACCGTGTCCGGAACGATGTTCATGATGCGCGACAGAAGTTCGGTCTTGCCGTCCGCCGCCAGCTTGACCTCCAGTTCGAAGGCGGTATCGAAATGGTCTGAAATCGCGTGTTTCTTGCGGTTGGTAATAAAAATCAAGGTCTCGATGCCCGCTTCCAGGGCTTCTTCGACAGCATACTGGATCAACGGCTTGTCGACGATTGGCAGCATTTCCTTTGGAATGGACTTGGTGGCGGGTAGAAAGCGGGTGCCCAGCCCTGCGACGGGGAAAACAGCTTTGCGGATCGGTTTGCGAGAACTCATGGAATGACTCTCAAAGGCTGCGATGAATGGGTACGATATCGGCTCCGGCCGGCTTCACGCCAATGGAGCTGTTCGCCAGTTCGGGCACCAGTCTCAACAGAGCTTCTTTGACTTTCTTTGTATCGTATCGACGCACGGCAAGCTCCGCCTCACGCAGGGCCGAACTCAAGTCTTCCCAATCGGCCTGCCGCGGATGGGCGAGAAAGATTTTTTCATGCTGCGTCTGCTCATACGGCTCCAATTCGTGAAACAGTTCCTCGAACAGTTTTTCGCCCGGCCGGAGCCCGGTGAACACGATCTGGATGTCTTTGCCGGGCTCCTTGCCCGAAAGCCGGATCAACTGCTCGGCCAGATAGGTGATCTTGACCGGCTCACCCATGTCGAGTACGTAAATCTCGCCACCGCTGCCGAGCACCGCAGCCTGCATGATCAGCTGGCTTGCCTCCGATATCGTCATGAAATAACGGGAGATCTCGGGGTGCGTGACGGTAACCGGCCCGCCTTTGGCAATCTGTTCCTTGAACAACGGCACGACACTGCCATTGGAATTGAGCACGTTGCCGAAGCGCACCGTGATGTAACGGGTTCGCGAGCGCGCATTCATGTTCTGGCAGTACATCTCGGCCACGCGTTTGGTGGCGCCCATGATGTTCGCCGGGTTGACGGCCTTGTCGGTAGAAATCAGCACAAATGTACCAACAGCGTGACGTTCGGCTGCTTCGGCCAGGCGCATGGTGCCCAGTACGTTATTGCGGAAGGCTTCGCGTACCTGCGTCTGCAGTATCGGGAGGTGTTTGTACGCGGCGGCATGGAAAATCATGTCCGGCTTGTACTCGCCGACCACCTTTTCCACGGTCGCCGAATCGCAGATGTCGCCCAGCACGCTGTAAAAGATCAGATCCTGGAATTCACTGTGCAGCTCGTGATCGATGCGGTAAAGCGCGTATTCGCTGTTGTCGACGATAATCAATTCGACGGGATTGAGGCGAGCGATCTGCCGGCACAGTTCGGATCCAATCGAACCGCCGCCGCCAGTGATCATGACACGCTTGCCGGCAAGACCGTCACGAATCGAATCCCAGACCAGCGAGACGGGCTCGCGGCCCAGCAAATCGTCGATGACCACACGCTTGAGGTCGCCGATACGGGTGGCCTTGCTGCCCAGTTCGATCAGCGTCGGAAGTGTCCGGAACTCGACTCCGCTGCGCTCGCAGATCGCCACGACCTCCTGCATCTGTTGGTTGGTCGCCGAGGGCATGGCGATAATGGCGAGGTCAGCGCCCACTTCACGGCATACCCGCGGCAGCTTGTCGATCGTCCCGAGTACCGGCACACCGTGTACCTGTGCGCCCCGCAGTCGTTCGTCGTCATCCAGAAAGCCGATCACGTCGAATGCGCCGCGATGGCGCAGTTCGCGCTCCAGCATGGCCCCCGAACGGCCAGCGCCCAACACCAGTGCGCGCTTCAGGCCGGCTCGCTTCGAAGGGTCCGGGTAGCGTGAATCCTTCCAGAAGCGATAGCACATCCGCGGCAGACCGAGCGCCAGAAACAGGACCGCCGGAAACACCAAAACGGAGCCGAGGACCTGCCGCACTTCCGCCCCATAAAAAACCGTCAGCGTGGCAATGATGAGAAGAGTGCCAAAGGTCGCTGCACGGGCGATGTTCCAAAGGTCCGGGAAACTCGCAAAGCGCCACAGGCCCTTGTAGAGCCCCGTGGTCCAGAGCACCAGGCCCTGCGCCGAAAGAACGAGAAACAGTTCGCTGAACAGGGGAAGTGATTCAATAATACCGTGCGTGCCACCGCGATTGATAATCCAGCCTGCTGCCAGCCATGAAAAAGCCACCATGACCAAATCATGCCCAACAACGGCCGCGCGCGGATGGCGCACTATGCGCGTTAGATTCATATTGTCATCCCGCTTAAGCGAGCACTCCGATTTTTTTTATTGACAGGTACCACCCTGCTCCGAAGACCAGGGCCATGGCCATGACCAGGGGCCAGGCCGATGCCGGATAATGGACTGCAACCACGATTCCCGGCAGAACCAGCGCGAGGTTCATTGCAAGGTAGAACAAGAGGACATGGCCGTGTGTCCACCCGCGGGCAATCATGCGCTGGTACAGATGCTTTTTGTGGGGATTATACCACTGCTCCCTTTTCAATACCCTTACAAGCAAGGTCAGGCTGCTGTCCGCCAGAAACACCATCATGACCATCAATGCGACCGGCAGGGCAATGTCGCCCGTCCCGGCACCGAAAACCAGCAATGCACCGAAAATGAAGCCCAGAGGCAGGCTTCCAACGTCGCCCATAAAGACGCGCGCCTGGCCGAGGTTCCAGGGCAGGAACCCCGCGCATGCCGCGGCGACGAGCAGCGAAACCAGCGCGAACGGTGTGTTATGGGAAAGGGAATACAGCCAGGCCAAAACCAGCCCGGCGAACACGCCCTGCGTACCGGCCATGCCATTGCTGCCGTCCATGAAGTTGTAAAGGTTGGTCATCCACAAGACAAAAGAACCGGCGAACAACACGACGGGGACTCCCTGCAACCAGCCATTGTGTATTGCAAACGCTAGCAGAACACAGGTGACTGCAAGCTGAACAAGGAAACGCAGGCGCGCGGAGAGCGGCCGGTGATCGTCGATCCAGCCCAGCAGTGCCAGCAGCGCCGCCAGCGGTGCCACGCAGTCGCTCCAGGCAGTGGGTAAATCGGAGGCGGCGGCCCACCAGGAAACGGCCATCAGCGCCGCCATCAGCCCGGCGCCCCCGCCCCGCGGAGTCGGACGAATGTGACTGCTACGCTCGCCGGGGTGGTCAAGCAGGCCGCGTCGATTGGAGTACCAGGTTGCGAAGCCAGTCAGCGCAAAGGACAACACGGCGGTCAGTATCGCCGCTTGGGTATGAGCCGACTCTGCCAACGCGCTCATGGATCGATCGCCGCCTACTCGCCGAGCACGCCGTGGATTTTTTTTGTCGTGCTCCAGTGTTTGCAGCTCGGACATTGCCAGTGATGGGTCTGGCCGCTGAAGCCGCAATGGGTGCATCGATAGGCTGGTTGGCGGGCCATCAGGCGCGCTGCCACGACCTTGAGGATGTCGTCACTGGATTCCGCGTCGAGGTATCCGTCGGCCTTGAACTCGACCAGGCGGTCGAGCCCGCGCACCGACGGTTTGGCGGTGAGGGTTTCCACCAGAAACTTCCCTGCCGCCTCGCCGCCTTGCTCTTTCGCCAGGCATTCTGTGAGCTTGAGCACCAGCGAGATGCCCTTGTAATGCGTGACCCAGTTATCCAGTTGTCGGCGCGCGTGCCGCTCGAGCGAAGCGCGTGAAGCAGCCTCCAGGTAAGGCTCGAGCAGGTCGGGGATGTAATCCATGTCGAGCCCGGCGATCTCCTCGTAAATCTCCATGGCCGACTTGTCCTCGCCGTCGCCGCTGGCCAGTCTTGCCAGGCTGAAACGGGCTCTTATGCTTTGCGGGTCATGCCGCCGTGCCTGCCGCAGATATTTGCGGGCGCGCTCCCTGTCGCCGGCGGCAACCGCCTCTTCGGCCAGTTCGCAGCAGAACTGTGCCAACACCGGGCCCATGTACTCGCCGCTGACCTGCTCCAGGCGTTGCGCCTGCTCCAGTGCTTTTGCCCAGTCCTTTTCCTGCTGGTAAATGTCGAGCAAGCTGCGCAGTGCCGCCGGTGTATGGGCGTCGCTTTCGATCAGTTCGGTGAACAGCCGCTCTGCCCGATCCAGCAAGCCGGCCCGCATATAGTCTTCACCCAGCTCCAACAGCGCCTGGGTGCGCTGTTCGGCACCGAGACCTCGCTTGGCAATGATGTTCTGGTGAAAGCGGATCGCGCGGTCCACCTCCCCGCGTCGCCGAAACAGGCTGCCCAGCGCCATGTGTGTTTCGACCGTGTCCTGATTGACCTCGGCCAGTTCGAGGAACACCTGGATCGCCTTGTCGGGCTGTTCATTGAGCAGGTAATTGAGTCCCTGGAAATACTGGTTGCTGAACATCTGCGTGCGCTTGTTGCTGGTACGGCGATCCCAGGATCGCGCCAGCCACCAGCCGGAATATACCGCCACCGGCAAGGCCGGCAGCAAAACGTACTCAATCATGGGGCTTCGGATAGGGGTCCGGGGAGGGTTGGCTCGTGTGGGCCAGCAGACGGCGCAGCTTCACGCGCAACGGGAGAATGGCCAGCAGCCAGGCCAGCGCCAGCCCGAACAGCAGGCCGGCGGCAAAAACGCTCAACACCAGCAGGCCGAGCGGCCATTCGAACTGAGCCCAAAGCAGATCGACGGCGACCAGCCCGGGATTGAGCGCGCCGATGAGAATTCCCAGACCGGCAGCAAGGATGATGACGATGATGAACCCGATTCGATACAACGCGTTACTCCCGGCGAGGACGGCTTCGCTGAACACGGGCCGCGCGGTTTCCTGGGCTTTTCAGGCCGTTTGCCGGATATACCTCGATTCAACGCCTCGCGGCCGGGCCTTAATCACCGTAGTCTACGCGTTCGCGCAGCGCTTTGCCCGGCTTGAAATGAGGCACGTGTTTTCCGGGCAGGGCCACGGCTTCACCCGTCTTGGGGTTCCGCCCCATTCGGGGCGCCCGATAATGCAGGGAAAAACTGCCGAACCCACGGATCTCGATCCGATCGCCTGAGGCCAGCGAAGCGCTCATCTGTTCCAGTATGGTCTTGACACTGAGTTCCACATCCAGGTGGGCCAGATGCTGTTGCAGCTCGGCCAGCTGATCGATCAATTCTGATTTGGTCATATGCATCTCGCGATGTGCCTGCTGAATGATTCAGTCCCTTTCTTCGAGGCAAGGGACTGTGACCAGCCCCTTGCCATTCCCTTGTTACATCCGGATGCCGTTCAGGAATCCTGTTCCAACTGTTCCTTGAGCAGGTCACCGAGGGAGGTCGTGCCGCTGGACGCGTTGCTCTGCTTGTATTCCCGCAGCGCTTCGGCCGTTTCGGCATCATCCTTGGCGCGCACCGACAGGCTGAGCGTGCGGTTCTTGCGATCCAGGCTGAGGAACTTGGCCTCGATCTCGTCGCCCACAGACAGCTCACGCGTAGCGTCTTCCACGCGTTCCTGCTTGATGTCGGAAGCGCGGAGATAACCCTCTACACCATCGGCCAGTTCGACCACGGCGCCGCGCGCATCCACTTCCTTGACCGTACCCTTGACCAGCGAACCGCGTGGATGCTCGGCCATAAATGTCGCAAAGGGGTCCTGGTCGAGCTGCTTGATACCCAGCGAAATACGCTCACGCTCGGGATCGACGGCCAGCACCACGGCTTCGACGTCTTCACCCTTGCGGAAATTACGTACGACATCCTCACCGCCGCCTTCCTGCCAGGAGATGTCGGACAGATGCACCAGGCCGTCGATACCGCCTTCCAACCCAATGAAGATACCAAAATCCGTGATCGACTTGATCGCACCGGTCACCTTGTCGCCCTTGTTGTGGGTGGCGGCGAAAGTTTCCCAGGGATTGGACTTGCATTGCTTCATGCCCAGCGAAATGCGCCGGCGTTCCTCGTCGATGTCGAGAACCATGACTTCGACTTCATCGCCCGTATGCACCACTTTGGCAGGATTGACGTTCTTGTTGGTCCAGTCCATTTCCGATACGTGGACCAGGCCTTCGACACCGTCCTCGATTTCAACAAAACAGCCATAATCGGTGATGTTGGATACCGTGCCGAAAATGCGCGTACCCACCGGGTAACGGCGTGACAGGTCGGTCCAGGGGTCTTCGCCCAGCTGTTTGAGGCCTAGCGATACGCGGTTGCGTTCGCGGTCGAAGCGCAGCACGCGAACGTCCAGTTCGTCGCCGACGTTGACCACTTCGCTGGGGTGATGCACCCGCTTCCAGGCCATGTCGGTGATGTGCAGCAGGCCGTCGATACCGCCGAGGTCGAGGAAGGCGCCGTAATCGGTCAGGTTCTTGACCACGCCCTTGACGATGATGCCCTCTTCCAGGCGCTCCAGCAGAGCTTCGCGTTCGGCGCTGAATTCAGACTCGACTACGGCGCGGCGCGATACCACGATATTGTTGCGCTTACGGTCCAGCTTGATGATCTTGAACTCGAGATCCTTGCCTTCGAGGTAGGCAGGGTCGCGCACCGGACGCACATCCACCAGCGAACCCGGCAGAAAGGCCCGGATGTCTTCGATGTCGACGGTAAAACCGCCCTTCACCTTGCCGCTGATCTTGCCCTCGACGGTTTCGTCCCCTTCAAAAGCACCTTCCAGCTTGTCCCATACCAGTGCACGTTTGGCCTTGTCACGGGACAACCGGGTTTCGCCGAAGCCGTCTTCTACGGCATCCAGCGCAACCTGCACTTCATCGCCCACTTCCACCTCCAGTTCTCCCTGGAGATTACGGAATTGGCTGATGGGGACGATTCCTTCTGATTTTAGACCGGCATTGACGACGACCGAGTCGTCGCGGATTTCCATGATCGTACCGGTGACGATGGCACCTGGCTTGAGATCCTGAGCGGCCATGCTCTGTTCGAATAGTTCGGCAAAACTTTCAGTCATGTTGGTGTTTACTCAAAGGCGGATTGCGGATTGCGACAACCAACCACCCGGGTTGTGGGGTGCGAAAGCACCCGTTAAAAGTTGCTATCTTGAGATAGCGGCTAAATAAAAAACCATTATATCAGTATTATAATTCACATTTTTTAAGTAAATTATAAATCTCTTGCAGTACCTGATCGATGCTGAGTTCCGTCGAGTCAATCACGTGCGCGTCTTCTGCGGGCCGGAGCGGGGAAACGGATCGCGAACGGTCCCGCTCGTCACGCTTTTCGATCTCCCGGAAAAGGCGCGGAAGGTTAACATTTTCTCCTTTTTCTTTCAACTGCTTATAACGTCTTTCGGCCCGCGCCTCGGCACTGGCCGTCAAAAAAATTTTCAGCATGGCGTCCGGAAAGATGACTGTGCCCATGTCGCGGCCATCGGCCACCAGCCCTGGTTCCTTGCGAAAAGCCTGCTGTCGCTGCACCAACGCGGCACGCACACCCGGAATGGCCGCCAGCTCGGACGCGAAGGCGCTGACTTCTTCCGAGCGTAAACGTCCGGTAATGTAATTGCCGTCCAGCACGATCATCATGCCATCGCCGGTGCTACCGAAGCGCACGTCCAGGTCGATGGCCAGCTTGGCCAGCGCGGTTTCGTTGCTCGCTTCGATCGCCCGGTCCATGGCGGCGACTGCAACCAGCCGGTAAAGCGCGCCGCTGTCCAGGAAATGCCAGCCGAGCTCCGAAGCCAGGCGTATCGCGACGGTGCCTTTGCCCGAGCCGCCTGGCCCGTCGATGGTGACGACGGGGATCGCGGATACTTGCCCGGAATGGGTCTCACGCATGGCCTTGAATCCCCCGCAATTCACGGACGGCGCCGCCCACGGAAGTCAAATCCGCCACAAAGCCCGGGTAGGAAGTACCGATGTGCTCGGCGCCGGCCACCCGCAGCGGTCCTGGCGCGACCTGACCCAGTACGCAGAAACTCATGGCGCAACGATGATCCCCTGCCCCGTTCACATCCGCCGCATGAATCGGCCCGCCTTCGATGTCGATGCCGTCTTCGTACTCGCGCAGCGAAACGCCCATGGCGCTCAGGCCGGCGGCCATCACTGCGAGGCGGTCGCTTTCCTTGACCCGCAGTTCCGCGGCGCCGCGCAGGCGTGTGCAGCCTTCACATGCCGCCGCGAGCGCCATGATCACGGGCAACTCGTCAATCAGCGCGGGAACCCGCTCGACCGGGATGTCGATGCCCTGCAGGCGCCCTGCGTAGCGAACGTGGAGGTCGCCGACCGGCTCCTCGCCGAACAGGCGGCGATTGCCGACATCGATCTTCGCACCCATCGCGCGCAGGGTATCGATCACACCGTCCCGGGTGGCATTCAGGCCCACGTCACGCAGTAACAGGTCAGAACCGGGAACCAGGCACGCAGCCGCCAGGAAAAAAGCGGCGGAAGAAATATCGGCGGGCACGCGGATCGAAGCAGCGGACAGGCGGCTGCCGCCGCGCACCCCGCAGGTCCCGAGCAATTCGACACCGAAGGAAGGCAGCATTTTTTCGGTGTGGTCGCGGCTAAGCCGCGGCTCCGTCACCGTCGTGCGCCCGGCAGCATAGAGTCCCGCCAGCAGCAGGCAGGATTTGACCTGCGCGCTGGCCACCGGCGAGACGTAATCGATGCCGGTCAGCGCCGGGTTGCCCCGGATGCGCAGGGGTGGCCTGGCGTTTTCAGCCGTTTCGATCACGGCGCCCATCATCGTCAGCGGCTGGACGATGCGTCGCATCGGCCGGCGGCTCAGCGAAGCGTCGCCTGTCAGTTCGGAGGAAAATGGCTGCGCGGCCAGGACACCGGCCAGCAGGCGCATGGCCGTTCCCGAGTTTCCCATGTCGAGTGGCCCGGCCGGGGTCGACAGCCCATCCGCCCCGACACCGTCCAGCAACAGCGCGCCGTCCGGCCCCGTACGCATCTGCATGCCGAGTTGCCGACATGCATCAGCCGTCGCCCTGACGTCGGCGGCATCGAGCAGGCCTTGCACGCGGGATTGGCCGCGCGCCAGGCAGGACAGGATCAGGGCTCGGTGCGATATCGATTTGTCGCCGGGCGGCGTGAGTTCACCGAGCAAAGGTGAACCGCAGGGATTGGTCCGCAGGATCATGAATCCGTCAATATGGCGCGTGGATAGGATCCCAGCACGCGTGACAGCTTGCTGACTTTTTCCAGGTCAGCCAGTGCACCCGCGACGTTCGGATCTTGCGCATGCCCTTCGACATCGACGAAGAAGACGTAGGCCCACTTGCCCACCCGCGAAGGCCGCGATTCGATCCGCGTCATGTTGACGTGGTGTGCATGGAAAGGCTGTAGCAGGCCATAAAGCAAACCCGGCCCCTCATGACCGGAGAGCAACAGAGTGGTTTTGTCACGCCCCGATGGTGCGAAAATTTCCCGCCCGATCACCAGGAACCGGGTGCTATTGTCCGGATGGTCCTCAATGTCCGCGGACAGGATCGGCAGGCCGTAAACCTCGGCGGCGGCCCGACCCGCGATCGCCGCCGCCTCCGGCGCGTTGCGCACGCGCCGGGCGGCCTCGCTGTTGCTGCCGACCGGAATCAGGTCGGCTCCCGGGAGGTGCGCCCGGACCCAGGACTTGCACTGGGAAAGCGATTGCTCATGGGAGTAGACGCGCTCGATCCTGTCCAGGCTCTTGGCCAGGGTGATCAGGTTCTGATGCACCCGCAATTCGATCTCGCCACAGATTTTCAAATCCGAGAGCAGGAACATGTCCAGCGTGTGACTGACGATGCCCTGCGAGGAGTTTTCCACTGGAATGACTCCGAAATCGGCTTCGCCCGCCTGGACCTGCTCGAAGACAGCGGCGATCGCGGGCTGACTCAGTTCGTGCACGGAATGACCGAAGTGCTTGTGTACCGCTTGCTGCGTGAAGGTGCCTTCCGGCCCCAGATATGCAACTTTCAGGGGTTCCTGCTGGGCCAGGCAAGCGGACATGATCTCCCGGAACAACCGCACCATCTCGCTGTCGCTCAAAGGCCCCTGGTTGCGCTCCACCACCGCGCGCAGCACCTGCGCCTCGCGCTCCGGGCGGTAGTAGTCTGCCGCAGAGCCCTGGCTGCCCTTGCTTTGACGTACCCGGAACGCGAGGCGCGCACGCGTGCTGATCAATTCCTGAATCTGTTGATCCAGTTGGTCGATCTCCTCGCGCACCGCCCTCAGATCATCCTGGTTTGTGTCTGTTTCGCTCACCGGCTGAAATCCCGCAACCTGTTTGAATGGACCTGGGCCGCGTGCCCGACTGCTGGAGCCTGTCACCCGCCGACCGCATTAACGGAGCATTGTATCGCCTTCGGTCTTCCGAGCCTACCGGCGAACCGCTATACGCACGGAAACCGAAAACGCCCCTACCCGCGGCGGTGGTTTTCGTAGGAGCAAGCGCAGCTCGCTCCTACCTACGGGTTGCCCCGTAACGCTGAACAATCGGGTTCGACACCGGTGCTGAATACCGCGCCGCGGACCACGGCGCCGGCTGCATGGAATTCCGTGACCTGCAGACGGGCGTTCAGCGCCAGTGGCGGATTCCAGGCTAAGTTGGCCGCAAGGGCTTCCGGTGAGCTGCCGTTGCCACCGGCCGGAAAAACGTTATCCAGGTCCAGACGCTTCGAATGCAGCGCAATGTGGGCGGAAGGTGACGGCCCGGTCAACAGGCAAGCCCAGCCTGAGGCAGATTGCGCGGCCAACCCGAGGGATATCTCCGACAGAGAAACGCCCGCCTCCTTGATGACGAAACCCAGTTCGAGACGCAGCGGGTCCGCCAGTTCCTGCAAACGCAAAGAGGCCTTCAGTTCGCCGTCGGAATCGGAAACGGAATAATCAACGGTGGTTTCCAGTTCGCCCCAGCCGCTCTGCCAAAGCGCCGTCAGTTCGAAACGCCCCGGATCGGCGGCCCAGCCAAGGGCTCCCTCGACCCGGCCGTAATCTTCTATTTCAAGCGTGAACGGCGCCGCAGGTCCGGTCGCAAAATCAGTCATCACGCCCTGCGTGATCGTTATTTCCAGCCCGTCGTCAGCGCCCAGGACAAGGGTGAAGTCGCGCAGGGTCACTTCGCGCAAGACCGGCAAGACCAGCTCGCCATTCGTCGACACCGGTCCGGACGCGCCCTGGTAATTGCCGGGATAAAGGCTGCCGTGCACGAGACTCAGACCCTCGACGATCAACTCGCGCCGCAGCAGGGGACGCAGCGCGATCGAAATGGCGAAGCGTTCGCTGCGGGCGAACACGGCGTCCTGCACCGGGCCACCGATCACCAGATTGCTGCCCGTTACGCCGATCCGTGGCAGCAGCCTGACACCGAAGTCGCCGCCCAGTGTCACCGGCATGCCAATGGCCTCGCCCACACGCTGTTCCACCATGCGACGACCACCCGCCGATTCCAGCCAGTAAGCCAGCAGCCACAGCAGCGCCACGAACAAAAGCGGCAGCCCGAGCGGCAGCAGCCAAAGCGTCCGGCGCAGGCGCGGACTCACCGCCCGCTCCAACAGCTGCACTGGCATGGGGCATCGTGGCAGACTACACTGGCTTGCGTCGACGCCTTGCGGTTGCCTACATGTCCCGGATTGATCTGAGTGCTCACCATTCCATGTCCCACGCCGAGGCCCAGGGAGCGGCCGATGACCTCGCCAACGACCTGGCTGCCAAATTCGACATCGACTATGGCTGGGAGAACGATACCATCCATTTCGAGCGTAGCGGCGTGCAGGGACGAATCACGGTGCAGGAAAAGGAAATCCGGGTCCAGGCGGAACTGGGTTTGCTGCTTTCGTTCCTGAAGGGGCGCATCGAGGAGGAAGTCGTGCGCTATCTCGAGAGTCACTTCGGCTGTACCTTCGACGCCTGACCGGACATTGAGCCGTGCGACGGGCGGCCCGCCGCGCGAGTGCTCAAAAACCGAAGGGACGCTCATCACCGGCGAACATTCGCTGCATTGCTTCCCATTCCCGTTCGTATACGGTCTCGATGAACCAATGTGGATCTTCCATGGCTCGAAATGACTGCAGGCCGGTTTCCAGGAAGTCCTGTAACCTGCCCAGACCGGCCGCTCGCGCCGGGCCCCGCATCAAGCGAACGAGGTAATTCACCATCCGTTTGTGCACCAGTTCGTCCAAATCGTAGCCGAGCTTGCGGATCAGCAGAATCTGGCGTTCACGGCGGGGCCGGTCACTGCACGACCGATACGTCTCGCAATAACGATCCATGTCGAGTTCCGTGACCGATGCTTTTTCCATGTGCCGTGCCATGGCCATATCGAATTCCAGGCTGATGGCCTGCAGTTCGAAAGCCTCCGCCATGGTCACCAGCGAACCGTCCGGCAGAAATCGGACCATCAGTGGCATCACCCGGCCCATGTCCTCGTCCCGCTCGCGGAAATCCAGGCCGCCGTAGAGTTCGCCCAGGAAGAATTCGGCTGCGGGGCGATAGTTGTCGCGGCTGATCACGTCCTGGAAACTGCGCTCGATCCGCGCGCGCTGCCAGTCCTGCAGGGCTTCGAAGCTGGCCAGCGGAAAATCCGGCTCCAGGGTGCGTGTGGCCACCTCGTGGTTGCGTGCCAGCATGCGGCGCAGGTCGTCGGCGCCAGGGCGCTTCACCGGCTTGCTCCGCGCTCAAGCGGCCCCGCGGATGCCGGAACCCTGTCGTCGACCTGCCACATCAACCTCTCCCCTGGCGCGCCGCCCGCGGCGCGAAAGCGGACTTACCAGTGAATACCGCGCATCAGGCTGGCAAAAGCCAGTTGCTCCTGCGAAGCGGGTGTTTGATCGGCCGTGCCGCCCTTGGCTGCGGCCGAGTCCGGAAACATCCGGAAGGCGCTGTTCATGATAATTTCCCAGACTTTCGGAGCCACCGCGTGCATGACCGCCGAAAAGGTCCCCAACCGCGTCGCGATGCGCTGAGGCTTGTAGATCACCGCCTGCTTGACCATGTCGGCCGCTTCCTCCGCCGAAATGGTCGGCACGTTCTCGTAAATCTTGGTCGGCGCGATCATCGGCGTGCGCACCAGCGGCATGTTGATGGTCGTAAATCGCAGGCCGGTGTCGTTGAATTCGGAGGCCGCGCAACGCGAAAAAGCGTCCAGCGCAGCCTTGGAAGCTACGTAGGCAGAGAACCGAGGCGCATTCGAGAGCACGCCGATCGACGAGATATTGATGATCTGGCCGCTGCGCCGTTTCTCCATATCCGGCAACACCCGCATGATCAGGCGCAGGCTGCCGAAGTAGTTGAGCTGCATCGTGCGCTCGTAGTCATGGAAGCGGTCGTAGGACGATGATATGGCGCGCCGGATCGAGCGCCCGGCGTTGTTGACCAGCACGTCGATCGGGCCCATTTCCGCCACGATGCGGTCGATCACCTCGTCACAGGCCTGCATGTCGGTCAGGTCCGCCGAAAAGGCTTTGGCGCTGCCGCCTTCTGCCTCGATCTGGCGCACCGTTTCGGCCAGTTTCTGCCGCTCGCGAGCGACGATCGCCACGCGCGCGCCGGCACGCGCCATCATCTGGGCGGTCGCCTCGCCGATCCCGGAAGACCCGCCCGTCACCACTACGATGCGCCCGCCGACGTGGCCCCGCAGGCTGCGGTCTATGAACAGGTCCGGGTCGAGGTGGCGCTCCCAATAGTCCCAAATCCGCCACGCGTATTCATCCAGCTGCGGACAGGAGATACCACTGCCTTTGAGCAGCTTTTGCGTTTCACGGGAATCGAACTTGGTCGGATAATTGATGAAGCTCAGAATTTCCGGCGGCATGTCCAGGTCCTGCAGAATCTGCCGTGAGATGCGTTTGACCGGGGGCAGCATCTGCAGACCCTGTTTCACGACGGCGGGAATGAAATTGAACAGCCGCGCGTCGATCCGCATCGACATCTGCGGCGCATGGGCGGCTTCGGCGAAGGTGTTGAGTACCTCGCCGATGCGCTTCGCCCTGGGGTCGGTCAGGTGAAAACACTTGCCGTCCTGGCGTGGCAAATGGGCCAGGTAATCCATCGCCTCGACGACATAATCCACCGGTACGATGTTGATGCGCCCGCCTTCCAGTCCGATCGTGGGCATCCAGGCGGGCAGCGCGCGGCGCATTTTCTGGATCAGCTTGAAAAAATAGTAAGGCCCGTCGATCTTGTCGATTGCGCCGCTGCGTGAGTCGCCGACGACGATGCCCGGACGATAGATACGCCAGGGTACTTTGCAGCGCTTGCGGACAAGGCCTTCCGATTCGTGCTTGGTGCGGAAATAGGCATTGTCCAGGCCGCTCGCCTCCTCGAACATTTCTTCGGTGAAGACGCCGGGGTAAAGGCCGGCAGCGGCAATCGAACTGACGTGGTGGAAACGGCCGGCGTCGACGGCCTCGGCAAAGCGAATGGCGTTGATCGTGCCGTCGATGTTCGCGGCCTGCTGCGATTCGGCGTCCGCTTTGAGGTCATAGACCGCGGCCATGTGAAACACGTGATTTATTTTTCCCTTCAGTTCCTTGCGCCGGGCCGGCGAAACGCCGAGGAAAGCCTGGGTCAGGTCGCCGCGGACGGGGACGATCTTGCGCGCGGCGTCAGCGCCCCAGCGCTCCATCTGTCTGCTGAACTTCTCGCGGGAGCCTTTGCGGATCAGCACGTAAATCTTGCCCCGGCGCTTGAGCAGAAGAGGAATGAGGTTCTGACCAATAAAGCCGGTCCCGCCGGTAACGAAGTAACTCATAGCACAGTCTCCAAACCCACGTTTCGTTCTGAATGGCTGCCGCCCGGACTTTCTGCTTCGAAGCCGGCCGCGCCGGGCTGTTATCGTGATACGATCTTAACAGAAGCTACAGGGGCGCAGGACACATCCGCAGCCACCAGGAGAGACCACCTCATGGCCCGGAGAAACACCAGGGAACTGATCCTCTCGACCAGCCTGGAACTGTTCAACGAGTACGGTGAACCGAACGTCACGACCAACCACATCGCCGACGAGGTGGACATCAGCCCCGGCAATCTCTATTACCATTTCCACAGCAAGGACGACATCGTCATAGAGCTTTTCAAGCGCTTTCTGGCACGCCTGCAACCCCTGATCGAAGTACCGGCGGACATGGCCCTGCATGCCGAAGATCTTTGGTTTCAGCTGCATCTCAGCTTCGAACTGAAGGGCGAGTACCGCTTCATCTACCTCAACCTCTCCGAATTGACGGCGCGCGTCCGCGACCTGGACCACGCGATGCGTGCGTTGTTGACGCGCGAGCGAAGAGCCGCCAGCCAGATACTGACCGGCCTTCAGCAGGCAGGCGCGATGCAGATCAGCGAGCAGCAAAAAGAAATGTTGACCGACACCATGCTGCTGGCGCTGACCTACTGGATTTCATTCGCGAACCTTTTCGACAGCAGCGGGCAACGCCGGGAAACCGCCCAGGTGCGGGCCATTGCTCGGGTGCTGCTGTTGTTGGTGCCGTATCTTCGCGAACCCGAGAAAAGCCAGTTCGCGCGGCTGTCGGGACAATACCTGGACAAAAAAAAGGCCGGCTGAGTGCCGGCCCAATGTGGGTTTACTGCGTTTTCATTGCAACGGCGCCCGGTCGTAGCACGCGGGGCGCCGTCCGCCCGGCATCAAGCCGACGGCGTAGTGCCTTGCCCGCCGGTCGTCGGAACGGCTCCCGTAACGGCCTTGGCCGGCGCGGCCTTCTTGGGCCCGGCCTTTTTCACCGCAGCCTTTTTCGCTGCCGCTTTTTTGGTCGCAGCTTTTTTCGGTGCTGCTTTCTTGGTCGCAGCTTTCTTCGGTGCTGCTTTCTTGGTCGCGGCCTTCTTGGCCGGTTTGGCGGCAGCCGCCTTGGTGGCTTTTCTGGCAGCCGTCCTGACGGCCGTCTTCGTCGCTCGCGTTTCCTTGTCCAGCTCGGCTACGCGCCGGGACAGTTCCTGCACGCGGCGGGACAGGCTGTTGACGTCATCCCGGGTCGGAATGCCCATCCGTGAAAGAACCCGTGTGACGCGTTCTTCGAAAATGTTTTCGAGACGGTCCCAGTTCTCGCCCGCCTGTTTGCGAACGGATTCGGCCTGGCCGCGAACGCCGCCGAAACGTGTTTCCAGGTCACCACGAATCTCCCTGGCACGCGATTCGACTTCCTCGCGCACCTCGTCGACCGCGTCCCCTACGTCCTTGCGGGTCTTTTTCTCGACCTTGCTGCCTTCCTTGACGAGTCGGTCGAACAGCTTGTTACCCTGTTCGATGATCCTGCCGCTCTCTTCCTGCGCTACGCTGAAGGCGCCGAGACCCGCCAACCAGATATCGCGGGCCGAGCCAACGACCGGGTTGACGACCTTGCTCGCAGTGGATTTACGTTGTACCTTCTTTTTTGTTTTCTTCCTGGCCATGATGTCCTCCTTACCTTCGGTTGATGTCCTATTGACAAGTATCATTCTAGGCGGAGAAATTAGAGCAATCACACTACATTGAGCATGCATACCTGGAAAGCGTTCCCGCACGATCCCAGCGCATTCGACTACCCCGGCAAGGCCCCGCAAAAAGCCTGGAGCAAATTGCATGCTGGCGACCGTGAGCCTTTTCCCGAAGACCCGCAACTGCAGGACGCGTGGCGGGCCTTCCACCGCGGCGATTTTCAGCAGGCGGTGGCCCTGGGTGATGAGTTCGGCCTGGCCGGCCACGCGGTCGCCAACAAAGCCACGGGCATTTACGCCACCTACCTGGAAGACCGCGAAAAGCGCCGCATCGAGTGTTTCAAAGCGGCGATTGCGCGGGCCGAGCAGGCGATCGACCGCTTTCCGGACGACTCCAACAGCCATTATTTCCATGCCTTCAACCTGGGCCGTTACAGCCAGGCCATCTCCGTGGTCAAGGCTCTCAAACAGGGCTTGGGCGGCAGGATTCGCGACAGTCTCGAGCGCGCGTTGGCCCTGCAACCGGACCATGCCGAAGCCCATACCGCGATGGGGCTATATCACGCGGAAATCATCGACAAGATCGGTAAATTGATCGGTCGGGTAACTTACGGCGCAAGTGAAGAACGCGCACTGGAACATTTGCAGCAAGCCCTGCGGTTGACGCCGCGTTCGCCGATTGCGCACATCGAATACGGTAACGGCCTGTACCTGCTGTACGGCGACAGCCGGCTCGACGAGGTCTCTGAACATTACGTCGCAGCCGCCGAGAGTGAGCCGCTGGACGCGATGGAAGCACTGGATGTGGAATCCGCCCTGGCCGAGCTCGAATAAGGCGAAAATAGGATCCTGCTTTACAAAACTCACAGTATCTCATAGAGTTATTGCCATTAATTTCGTTAAAACATTAGGGTATGTGACCAGGGATGGAGTTTAAGTTGTCGGAAGCTTATCCGCCCGGGACGCTTCCGCACACCGATCGGTAGGGACACATCATGATCAGTGAAAAAAACACGCTCGTCGGCCACCTCGTCGAAACCAACGGTACGGAGTTCGTAGCGCAGCTGATTTCCGAAGACGAAGGCTGGGTTTCGGAATTGCTGATCGACAACCACACGGTGCGCATCGGGCAGGTCGGATCCTACCTGATGGTGCGGCAATCGGGCCTCTACGTGCTCGTCATCGTGGAAAGCCTGTGGCAGGAACTGGATGCCGAGGGCACGCTGGTACGCATGGTGAAACTCAACCCCCTGGGCGAAATCACCGCCAAAGGCGGCTTCGATCGGGGCGTGTCACATTTTCCCACCACCGGCGCTGAACTGCATCTCGTCAGTGCCGCCACACTGGAAGCCCTGTTCTCCAAGTACAGCGCCGCCAATTTCAGGGTCGGCAGGCTGAGTTCCTTCGAAACGGTCGACGTGTTCCTGGACCCGGATGTGTTTTTCGGCCGCCATGCAGCCATCCTCGGGCAATCGGGCTCCGGCAAATCCTGGTCGGTGACCAGCCTGATCCAGTCCGCGCTGAAATCCATGCCGAATGCGCACATCATTATTCTCGACCTGCACGGAGAATACGGCACCAAGCAATGGGATCCGACCTCGTCGCCACCCTTCCCCGACGAGCAGGTGCGCTGCGTGAAAGCAGATGAACTGGAGATGCCCTACTGGCTGCTCACCTACGAAGAGCTGATCGAACTGCTGATCGACCGCAGCGACCCGAATGCGTCGGTGCAGATCGCTTTCTTGCGCAGTGCCGTACTGGAATTGAAGCGCGAGGCAAACGCCGATCTCGATCTCGGGCATATTACCGTGGATTCGCCGATCCACTTTCCCATGGATGCGCTGGTCAAGCGGTTCAAGGACGCGAACGAAACGACAGCGGACTTCGGTAAATCGAAAACGGCACTCACCGGCAAGTTCGACCAATTGCTGGTCAAACTTCAAAGCCGTCTGAACGACACCCGCTACGACTTCCTGCTCAAACCGAAAAAGCGCACCGGCTCAGACAGCCTGGCCGGGCTTCTGCGGGATTTCATCGGGCTTGGCGAACCCCGGGCCAACGTCACGGTGCTGGACCTCAGTTCCGTGCCGTTCGATGTCGCGCCCACGGTGACGGCACAGATTGGCCGACTGGCTTTCGAATTCAACTACTGGAATCCGCGCTGCCGGGATTTCCCGATTTTCGTCGTTTGTGAAGAAGCGCATGCCTACATTCCGCGCGATTCAGGCACCGGTCACACGGAGACCAAGCGCAGTTTCGAGCGCATCGCCAAAGCCGGCCGAAAATACGCGGTTGGCCTGTGCATCGTCAGCCAGCGCCCCCATGAACTGTCCGAAACAGTGCTCTCGCAGTGCAGCACTTACATTTGCCTGCGCATCACCAACCCGGACGACCAGGAATACGTGCGCGCACTGGTGCCGGATTCGGCACGGGGGATCCTCGATTCACTGACCTCACTGGGCCAGGGTGAAGCCATCGCCGCCGGTGAGGCGATACCGATGCCGGTGCGTTTCCGCGTCACGATGCCGGACCCCCCGCCGAACTCCCAGGACATCCAATACGGTCACATGTGGTCCCGCGGACCAAAGGACGCGGACGTCGAACACATTGTGGAGTGCTGGCGCAGACAACACCGCTGACGACACGGCGGCTGCTTTCAGCCGGCCAGCTGCGATTCGCCTTCTACCCGCCGTTCCGCCCGCGCCCCGTCTGAACGCTGCACTTGCAGCTTCTGCAGGTATTCCTGCCTCACGCCGGTGACATACTCGCCGGAAAAGCAGGAGGTGTCGAAACGGCTGATGCGCTCATTGCCCTCGCGGCAGGCATCAATCAGGTCAGGTAATTCCTGGTAGATCAGCCAGTCGGCGCCCAGTTCACGCTCGATTTGTTTTTCGTTCCGGCCGCTCGCGATCAGTTCACCAGGTGCCGGCATGTCGATTCCATAGACATTCGGGTAGCGCACCGGCGGCGCGGCGGACGCAAAATAGACTTTGCGGGCGCCCGCTTCGCGCGCCATCTGAATGATCTGCTTTGAGGTGGTACCCCGCACGATGGAGTCATCCACGATCAGCACGTTCTTGTTGCGGAATTCCAGGTCGATGGCGTTGAGTTTGTGCCTGACCGATTTCCTGCGTTCCGCCTGGCCGGGCATGATGAAGGTGCGGCCGATGTAGCGGTTCTTGATAAAGCCCTCGCGGTATTTCACGTCGAGGTCATAAGCCAGCGGCAAGGCGGCCGTGCGGCTGGTGTCGGGCACCGGAATGACCACGTCGATGTCGTGGCCGGGCCGTTCGCGCAGGATCTTCCGCGCCAGCGCCTGCCCCATCCGCAACCGCGCCTTGTAGACGGAGATGTCGTCGATCAGTGAATCCGGGCGGGCGAAATAGACAAACTCGAAAATGCAGGGTGATAGTTCGCGCCGGTATTCACTGACGTGGCTGTGCAGCTCCCCGTCCAGACTGATGAACACCGATTCGCCTGCCCCGATGTCACGGACGAGACCGAAACCCAGGACGTCCAGTGACGCGCTTTCCGAAGCAATCGCGTATTCAGTCCGCCCGCCGGACTGGCGCGAGCCCAGCACCATCGGGCGAATTCCGAACGGGTCCCGAAAGGCCAGCAGGCCGTGGCCGGAAATGAGGGCAATGGCCGAGTAAGCGCCCGCACAGCGCCGGTAGACCGCATCGACCGCTTTGAAGAGATGTTCCGGGAGCAGGCGCGGCGGATACTGGTCCTGCAGTTCGTGCGCCAGCACGTTCAGCAAC
>JAVVFH010000109.1:0-11015 GCA_032250585.1 Lysobacterales bacterium | reverse complement strand
CGCTTTTCGTATGAGCACCCCCTGTTCGGGCGAGAAACGGCCCTTGAACACCCAGGAACCGTGGTCGTCGACATACCAGCTCAGCTCGCGCAGCGCATGGCGGCGGTTCTCATCGTTCAGCGCATCCAGCCGTTTGCTGCGGCGGTAGTTGCGCACCATTTGCTCTACGTGACGGGCGGTGCCGTGCAGGGCGACGTTGAGCAAGGTGTCTTCGTTGCGCGGCGTTGCCACGCGGGTCATGGCGCGGACTTTGGAGTAGGACACCCGGCCTTCACGAAAGGCGGCGGAGATTTTTAGTAAATCCGGCAAGGCCCGGGACACCCGCACCTTTTCGCGTGCTGCTCCCAGGTTGGTACCGCACTGCCACTGCAACCAGTGGGCGCAGGAGGCCAGGCCATGCTGCGTCCAGCCCTTTTGTTCGTCGTAGATGCCAACCAGTTCCAGCAACTGGTAACTGGCGGCGTTGATGTGCGCGGCCAGTTCGGTGATGTCGTGCTCGAGGCGCCGCAGGTCGTCGTGACGATCGGGGTTGGGGAAACGGTGAAAAGAGCGGAGTTCGGGGGCGTGGTTCATGGGCTTCACCTGCTGACTTAGTACTATACTATTATACAGTAGTATGTGCAGCAGTTCCATTAGATATCAATACGATATCGATATTTTTCGTCGGCCGGCCCCAACACTTCGTAGACAATCCGCCCGGCTGCATGAAACGCGGCGGCGCATTGCGCCGCCGCGTTATTTTGCAGCAGAACCCCACCGCTACCAGGTCGCGTTCACTTCGCTCGAGCAGGTGGACGTGCCCGCTTCGCAAAGCTGGTAGACGGCGGAGCCGCCGCCCTTCTGGCCGGTGCTGTCGGTATGAGCACCGTCGTTGGCGGTGGTAGCAACGATTGAACCGTCCCGATATACATCGACATTCGTCGAAGTCGCGCCACTCCAGCTCAGGTCGGCGGTCTGGGTGCCCTTCACCTTGTAGGCATTGACGCCGAGCGTGACGGCGTCACCTCCGCCATCACCTCCGCCGCCATCAACAGCGACGAGCACTGGCGCGAACAATATGGTGTCCGACACGTTGAGCAGCGGCTCGTAGATGTCATCGCCGGAGTCGTCAGTCCAGTTGAAATTGCCGGCATTGATGACGGCATTGTAGAGACCGTATACGTCACCCGCATTCAACGGGTCGCTCGCCAGCAACGCCAGCGCACCCGCGGCATGCGGCGAGGCCATCGAGGTACCGCTGATCGTGCCGTACTCGCCCTGCTCGATCGGGAAGGTCGAGAGGATGCAGACACCGGGCGCCGCGATCTGAACCGCGCTGCCCCAGTTGCTGAAGTCGGCCAGGCTGTCGTCCTGGTCCGTCCGGCAGGTGGGCGAGCCGAGGCCGCCCGGCTCCCCGTCAAAATCAGCCAGAGCCGAAACGGTGAGCACGTTGTCGAACGCGGCCGGGCTGTAATTGTTCGCATCGTCGTCGTCGTTGCCCGCGGCGACCGCGAACGCCACGCCAGCGTTCACCGCGCCCTGAATCGCATCGTACTCGGCCTTACTCCAGCCAGACCCGCCGAGGCTCATGTTGGCAACTTCGATCCCTCCCTGGGCTGCTATCCAGTCAATGCCGGCAACAATGCCCGACTCGTAGCCGCTGCCTTGTCTGTCGAGCACCTTGACTGCCCAAATGCGGGCGCCCGGTGCGACGCCAACCACACCGATGTCGTTGTCGATCGAGCCGATCGTGCCCGCAACGTGTGTGCCGTGGTAGTGGTCGTCGTCGCCGCCCGTGCCCTCCGCGGGGCTGCAGTAAAGAGTTCTCGACCACGGCGGACCGCCACCGGAGGATACGGTGCAGTCCACGCCGCCAACGACGTTCAGATCCGGGTGCTCGAAATCGACGCCGGTATCGATCACCGCCACATCGACGTCGACGCGGTAGTCGTCGCTGCCGTCGATCTCGAGGTTGCCATTCGTTTCTGCAAAGATCCGCTGGACGCCCGTCGGAGTCGTTTGCGCGAAGATGCTGACCGGTTTGTCCTCCTCGACGTAGGCGACCCGGGGATCACGGACGAGACCGGCAAGAGCCGCATGCGGGATGGTGATCGAAAAGCCTTGCAGGACGTTTTCATAGACATAGCCGACCGTGCCGTTGGTTCTTAAGGCGACGTCGGCGGCGACGTCTTCGGGAATCCCCGCGCCGTCTTTAAGGACGACGATAAAACGGTCCTGGGGCGGGCCGGCTTGCGCCCATGCGGAGGCCGTGATGATAGCGATTGCAAGAATGGTGAACAGTACAAATCTGCCTCTCGAAACCATCGTTCTCTCCTTAAATCAGTCTGCAAAGCCTGCTAATTATTATGGAAGTCTTTTCTCAATAGGATACACGATAAATGTTGTCGGCTAAAAACCTGCAAGGTTCAGGTTAAACTCGTTCACATGAGCGACCGCTACCCCAAACGCATTATCTGCATGACCGAGGAAACCACCGAGACCCTGTACCTGCTCGGCGAGGAGGACCGAATTGCCGGCATCTCCGGCTTCACGGTGCGTCCGCCGCAGGCGCGACGGGAAAAACCGAAGGTTTCGGCCTTCACCTCGGCGAAAATCGACAGGATCCTCGCCCTGAAGCCCGACCTGGTGCTGGGCTTTTCCGACCTGCAGGCCGACATCGCGGCAGAACTGATCCGCTGCGGAGTCGAAGTCCACGTGTTCAACCACCGCTCGGTGGAGGAGATCCTGAACATGATGGTTCAGCTCGGGGCGCTGGTTGGTGCCACCGACCGGGTCCTGGCCTGGGTCAACGACTGGGAACAGCACGCCGCCAAGCTGCGCGCCGGCCTGCCGCCGGCGGCGGAACGCCCACTGGTGTATTTCGAGGAGTGGGACGACCCCATTATTACCGGCATCCAGTGGGTTTCCGAGCTGATTGAACTGGCCGGCGGGCGCGAGTGCTTTCCGGAGCATGCCCGCGAAGCGCTGGGCAAAAACCGCATCCTGGCCGATCCGCAGGAGGTCGTACGCCGGGCCCCGGACATCATCATCGGCTCGTGGTGCGGCAAGAAATTCCGTCCGGAGCGGGTGGCCGAACGCCCCGGCTGGGAAACCATACCCGCGGTGCGCGACGGCCAGCTATTTGAAATCAAGTCGGCGCTGATCCTGCAGCCCGGCCCGGCGGCGCTAACAGACGGTTTGGAGGCCCTGCGCGTTATCATTGCGGGCTGGCGGGCGGCAAGAGCAATCAAAGCGGAGTAAAAATCATGACGACGGGAGTGAAAGACCGGGTCGCGCTGGTGACCGGCGCCGGCCGCGGCATCGGCAAGGCGACGGTCGAATTGCTGAAGGCGGGCGGCGCCCGCGTATTCGGCGTCGCGCGCAATGAAAGAGAACTGGCGGAGCTGGGCGTGGACTACGCGGTGGCCGACCTGGGAACCGCCGAGGGCTGTGCCCGGGCGGTCGAGGAAGCGAGCCGCCCTTTCGGGCGCATCGACATTTTCATCTGCAACCACGGCCTGGGGTCGGCGCACGAGGACGTGGTGTGGAAGCAGAAGAAAAGCACCTGGCGCGAGAGCATGGCGATCAACCTGGACGGCCCGTTTTACCTGTCGCGGCTGATCCTGGCGGGCATGGTGGAACGGTCCTGGGGGCGCGTGGTGTATACGAGTTCAACCGCGGCGCAGGTCGCCGAGTATGGCGGCTGCGCCTACAACAGTGCCAAGACCGGACTGCTCGGGCTGATGCGCTCGGTGGCGCGTGACGCCGGCCCTTATGGCATCACCTCGAACGCCGTACTGCCGGGCTGGGTGCGCACGGAAATGGCGGAGCGCTCGGCTCGCGCCGAGGCCGAACAGCGCGGCATCACGCCCGAGCAGGTCTGGGAAGAACGCGGCGCGATGTATCCACCAGGAAGGGTCGTCACGCCCGGCGAAGTGGCCGCGACGATCTTTTTTCTGGCCTCGCAGGAAGCCAGCGGCATCAGCGGCCAGGCCATCAGCGTGGCGCTCGGCGCCCCGGAGTAAGGTCGGCGGCCACGGCACCGGTGTTCCCACTCAGCCCAGCTGCCGCAGGAAATCGACGATGGCGCCGGCGGCCTCGGCTTCGTCCAGCAGCGGCGAATGACCCCGTTCGGGCACCGTCACGAGCTGCAGGTCCGGCTTGCGCGCCTGCATGCGCGCCGTGATGTCCGCGGTCAGGATGTCGGAATGCGCGCCGCGGATCAGCAGGGTCGGCATGGTCATGGCCGCGTAGGCATCCCACAGGTCGATCGGCACGCCGTGGATGCGCCGCAGCAGACCCCAGCGGCGCAAGCGCTGCAGATGCCCGTGGGCACGATGCGCCCGGCGCAAGGCCTCGCCGAGCGCGCGGTCGATCTGCGGCTCGATCTCACCGTGCTCGTTCTCATGGTAGGAGAGCCGGGCGTAGGCCGCCCAGAATTCGTCCGGAACCTGTGGGAAGGCCAGGCCGTAGAGCTGACGTGCCTGGGCGGCCGCCTCATCCCACGAACCCACGGCCGGTGTCCGCCCGGCGTATTCCAGGATCCGCACCACCGCGGGCGGCATTTCCGGACCCACGTCGTTCAACACCACGCCGCGCAGGCGCCCGGCCTGCTGTTCGGCCATGATCATCGCCACCAGGCCACCCAGCGAGGTGCCGATGACGGCGAAGCGTCCCACGCCGAGCTGGTCCACCAGTGTCCAGATATCCTTCGCGTAGCTGCCGGGGTGGTAGCGATGGGGCCGCGGGTCGTGCTCGGACTGTCCGCGCCCGCGCAGGTCCGGGCTGATCACCCGCCAGGGGCGGACGGGGTCGGCCGCCAGGGTCGAAGCGATGTGCTGAAAATCCCTGCTGTTGCGGGTCAGGCCCGGCAGGCACAACACCACGTCATCGGATTGGCCGTAATCGCGGTAGTAGAGCGACAGGCCGTCGTGCGAGCGGTAGCGGTGTTCGCTGTAATTCATGAGGTTCCTGGTCCGACCCGGCGGGACGGCATAAAGGGGCCGGCCGTCTACCTGGCCGACCAGCCGCCGTCGATGGGCAGCACCGCACCGGTGATCGCGGCGGCGCTGTCGCTGCACAGATAGAGGGCCAGGCCTGCGACCTGCTCAATGGTGATCAGTTTCCGGGTCGGCTGCGCAAGCAGCATGACGTCGCGGATGACTTCCTGCTCGCTGATGCCCCGCGCTTTGGCCGTGTCGGTGATCTGCCCGGTGACCAGCGGCGTCTCCACGTAGCCGGGCGCGATCGCGTTCACCGTCACCCCTTTCTCCGCCGCCTCCAGCGCGACGGTTTTTGTCAGTCCGGCCAGGCCGTGTTTGGCCGCCACGTAGGCGCTCTTGTAGGGCGAGGCCACCAGCGCGTGCGCCGAGGCGATGTTGATCACCCGGCCCCAGCCGGCCGCGACCATGCCCGGCAGCGCCGCGCGGATGCTGTGAAAAGAAGACGAGAGGTTGATGGCGATGATCTCGTCCCACTTGCCCGGCGGAAAGAACTCGATCGGCGCGACGTGCTGGATGCCCGCGTTGTTGACCAGGATGTCGAGACCGCCGCAGCGCCGGCGGGCCTCAGTGATCATCGCCGCGATCGCCGCCGGCTCGCGCATGTCCGCCGGCGAGTAGACGACCTCCACGTCGTTTTCCGCCGCCAACTCCGCACGCAGCGCCTCGATTGCAACGGCCTCGCCGAAGCCGTTCAGCGTGACCGCGCAGCCGGCCTGCGCCAGCGCGCGGGCAATGCCCAGGCCGATGCCCGAGGTGGAGCCGGTCACGAGGGCGGATTTGCCGATCAGTGCGGGTTTATGCGGGCTCATGCTCAGTCCTCCCAGTCGTTCTCCAGCCAGCGCGAGCCGAGGAAGAATAGCCCGGCCGCCAGCACGTAAAACAGGGTACCGGCCAAAATCGAATAGCGCAGGGAATCGTCGCCGAAGCGCAGCGATAGCAGGTCGGACAGCGCGCCGATCGCCCAGGTGCCGATGCCGATGCCGATAAGGTTGTTGATGAACAGGAACACCGCCGAGGCCGTGGCCCGCATGTCGGGGCGCACCAAGTGCTGGATGACGGAAATCACCGGGCCCAGCCAGGCCAGCCCCAGCGCGGTCGGCACCAGCAGCACGAAAAAGGTCAGCACCAGCGTCGGCGACAGGATGCCGAGCAGGTAGAAGGGCACGGTGAGCAGGAAGGCCGCGGCCGGAATGGTTACGTAGCGCGTGCGCTTGACCTGGGCGAAGCGGTCGGCCATCCAGCCGCCGGCCCAGATGCCCGCCAGGCCGCCGATCAGCAGGATCGCCCCGAAATACAGCGAGGCGTTCAGCAGGCTCATGTCGTAGCTGCGCACGAAAAACGAGGGCAGCCAGAAAAACAGGCCGTAACCCATCATCGACGAGCAGGACGCGCCCAGCGAGATCAGCCAGAAACTCGGCTTGCCCCGCAATTCGGAAAAGATCGCCCGCAGGGCTGGCGGCGGAACGATCTCACGTAGCCGGTCGTAACGCCCGCGCGGTGGTTCCCTGAGGCTCAGGCGAAAAATCGGCGCCAGCGCGATGCCGGCCAGGCCGACCGCGAAAAAGGCGAAGCGCCAGTCAATCAGGCTTGCGATCACCCCGCCGAAGACGATGCCCAGCGCGCTGCCGATGGGGATGCCGAAGGAATAGATGCTCATCGCCCGGGCGCGCTGGTGGGGCGGGAACAGGTCGGATATCAGCGAGTAGGCCGGCGCCACACCGCCGGCTTCGCCGACACCCACGCCGAGGCGCGCCAGAAACAGCTGCCAGAAGTTGCCGGCCAGGCCGCAGGCGGCCGTCATGCCGCTCCAGATCACCAGCGCGCCGGTCATGATCCAGGTGCGGCTGAAGCGGTCGGCCAGCATGGCCACCGGAATCCCCAGGCCGGTGTAGAACAGCGCGAAGGCCAGCCCGCCCATCAGACCGAGCTGGGCGTCGGAAAGGCCCAGGTCGGCCTTGATCGGCACGGCCAGGATGCCGACGATCTGGCGGTCGATGAAATTGAAGGTATAGACCACGACCAGCAGCAGCAAAGCGTAGGCACGCTCGCGCGTCAGCAGCCTGTCGCCCTGTTCGGCAGCGCCGTCGATGGTGGTTTCGCCGAGGTTTGCCAAGCGCTTGTCCAGTGTGCAGGAGGGCGCAGCCGCAATGGCTGCGCCCAGGTCAGCTTCCGATCATACAGATAATCAGAACCAGCGGTACTGCAGGTCCAGCCAATACTGGCGCGGGTTGCCGTAAAAAGCGGTGATGGTGCTCTCCAGGCCCAGCGTCGGGAAGAAGTAGCCCGCCACCTTGTACTCCTTGTCGGTCAGGTTCTTGCCGTGCAAGCCGAGCTGCCAATGGCCGCTGTCGTCCGTCCAGACCACGCTCAGGTCCCACAGCGTATAGGCGTCCTGGTCGAGCAGCGGGGTGGGAACCTCGAACTGGCTGTGATCGTCGCGGAAGGAAACCGTGGTCATCAGGCCGAGACGGCCGGGTGTGTTGAACCAGTTGACCGGGAGGTTGTAGCTGAGCGTGCCGGCGGCGGTCCATTCCGGCGTGTTCTGGAACACGCGCTCGTCGGCCACGTCTTCACCCAGGGCGTCGATGAACTCGTTGTACTCGGCGTCGATGTAGCCGATCGCCCAGGCGAGTTCGAGGTCGCCGCCGCTGACCCCGAGGTCCTGCGCCAGGATCGCGCGGCCCTCCCACTCGACGCCGTTGATGTCGGCCGAGGCGGCATTCGAGGTGATGCCGACGAACTGGTCGTCGATGCCGTCGCCGTCGGTGTCGACGCCGACCGAGCCGGGAACCTGCACGTCCTTGTAGTCACCGAGGAACAGCGACAGGTTCGAGGTCACCCGGCCGCCAAACAGCGTCGACTTGATCCCGAACTCGAGGCTCTCGACTTCTTCAGGTTCGAAGGACATGAACGCGAAGACTTCTTCCTCGCTGACGACGCCGTCGCCGTTCAGGTCGGGTGCGTTGCTGGTCAGGCCGCGCGGGTCGAAACTGCCGCCCTTGAAGCCTTCGCTGTAGGTCGCGTAAAGGGTCTGGTCGTCGTTCGGGCGCCACTGCACCGAAAGGCGCGGCGTGAACTTGTCGAAGGTCTCCGAGCCCTGAAAGTCGGAAGTGGTGGCGATCGGGACCGCGTTGCCGCCGAAAAATTCCGAGGTACCGAAAATCATGGTTTGCCGCAGGATCTTGGAACTGCGCTTGTCTTCGGTGTAACGCCCACCGACCGAGACCGCCCATTGATCGCTGAGATCGTAGGTGAAGTCGCCGAAGACGGACCAGGTTTCGGTGTCCACGTCGCCCAGCGTGAAGCTGTTCAGACCGGGCAGGCCGATGACATCGCCGGTCAGGCCGAGGATCACATCGAAGGCGTTGAAGGCGTTGGCGTCGAGGTAGTAGAAGCCCGCGATGCCATTCCAGCGCTCGCCGGAAAACAGGGCCTGGAATTCCGCGGAAGACTGCTCGTTTTCGTAGACCACCGGCACGTCGAGATCGGCGCCCGGCAGGCTGTCGAAATCGATCGGCGACCAGCTCTCGTCGTCACGGTAGGCGAAAATAGCGCGCAGGGTCAGCAGGTCGCTGGCCTGCCACTCGGCGAGCAGCGAGGCGCCCTTGGCCTCGACTTCCTGCTCGGGGTTGTCGAGACCCGAGCGGGTGTCGAACACGTTGTCGAGAATGGGCGCGCCGGAAAAGTTGCCGACCGTCAGGCGATGGCCCTGGCGCGGGTCCGAGTCGTCTTCGATCCAGTCGGCCGAGAAGCGGAAGAACCAGCTTTCGCCAGGCTCCCACTCGGCACTGAAGCGCGCCCCGAGGATGTCTTTCTGGTAATTTTCGACGCCCGGCTGAACCAGGTTGTCGCCGAAGCCATCGCGGTTGAGACTGGCGATGGAAGCACCGATCCGGAAGGTATCGGTCAACGGCGCGGAGCCGGTCAGGATGAGGTCCATCATGCTGTCGCTGCCGAGGCGGCCGCGGGCCTTGAACTCGGGCGTATCCGCCAGTGGCCGGGTCACGTACTTGATGGCGCCGCCGATGGTGTTGCGCCCGTACAGCGTGCCCTGCGGTCCGCGCAGCACCTCGATGCGTTCGACGTCGAAGATCTCCAGCACGGCGGCCTGCGGCCGGTTGAGGTAGACGTCGTCCACGTACAGGCCGACACCCGCTTCGAAACCGGCCACCGGGTCCTGCTGGCCGACGCCGCGGATGAAGGCGGTCAGCGTCGAGTTCGTGCCGCGCGACACCTCCAGCGTCGTGTTCGGGGTGGTCTGGGAGATCGAGATGATGTCGAGGGCGCCCATCCGCGCCAGTTCCTCGCCCGAGTAGGCGGTCACCGACAGGGGTACGTCCATCAGGCTCTGTTCGCGCCGCTGGGCGGTCACGAACACTTCCTCGATAATGTACTGCCGTTCCGGCGCGTCGGACTGCGCCAGCGCCGCAATGGGCAGCAGCGGCAGCCCGGCGGCGAGCAGCAGGGCGGGCAGGCGCGATGGCCAGCCCGGTTGACGGTCGTTCAGCTTGGTAAGTCCGTGCATGCTGGGTTCTCCATATATTCAGAGTTCTGGGCGGATTCCGCAGGCCCGGCGGCGCGCAGAACCTTGTCTTTCCGGTAGAAGTATGCAAGATTATGAAACACGAATCAACTTTCAAGTTAAAGGTAAGTGCATGACCACGATGGGCATTGTCTCAACCGGCACCTTTTTCCCGGATACCTGCGTCACCGCGGAAGAAATCGCCGCACAAAGCGGCTTGCCCGAATGGGTGGTGCGCGAAAAGCTTGGCATCGAACGTAAATTCGTGCTCGATCCAAAGGTCCATCCCAACGAGATGGCCGTCCGCGCCGCGCGCACGGCGATCGAAAAAGCCGGCATCGACCCGCTGGAGATCGACGTGGTGCTCGGAACGACCGAAGAGTGGCGCGAGTACCTGCTGTGGACCACCGCCATCGACCTCGCTCACGAAATCGGCGCGAAAAACGCCTGGGGCATCGACGTGCACAACCGCTGCGCGACCACGATCGCGGCGCTGAAGATGGCCAAGGGCCTGATGGCCAGCGACCCCGGCATCGACACGATATTGGTCGGCGGCGGCTACGCGAACTCGGAATTCATCGACCTGGCCGATATCGACACCTCCTTCATGTTCAACATCGGCGCCGGCGCGGGCGCGATGATCCTGAAACGCGACTGGCCGGAAAACCAGGTGCTCGGCATGCACCTGATCGCCGACGGCTCGATGAGCCGCCACGTGATCATCCCCGCCAGCGGCACGGTGCGGCGCCCCGACGACGCGGCCGTCGCGGAGGGCGCTTTCAAGTTTCGACTGGTCGAGCCCGCGGCGATGAAGGCCCGCCTGGGCGAAGTATCGATCAATAACTGGCTGGCCTGCATCGACCGCTCGCTGGAGATGTCCGATGCCAAGAGCGACGGCAGTGCGTTCACCCGCGAAGACATCGACTTTTTCAACATGTCACTGGTCAAGCCGTCTGCGCATGCCGAAATGCTCGGGCACCTCGGACTTGGCCCGGAGCAAAGCGTTTACATGTCGGAGATCGGCCACATCGGCGAGCAGGACGCCATCATCAACATCGAGGCCGGCATTGAGCAGGGTCGCCTCAAAGCCGGTGACACGATGGCCATCCTGGCCGCCGGCATCGGCTACATCTGGGGCGGCGCCATCGTCCAGTGGGGCCCGCCGAAGTAGCGCCGCCATGAGCGTTCCCACCCTGCCCGGCATCCGCGCCGCAACCGTTACCAGCAGCCGCCTCGCGACGCGGGTGCTCTTTGCAGGCCCCGACGACGGCATTCCCGTGCTGTTCATCCACGGCAATTTCTCCTCCGCCACCTGGTGGGAGGAAACGATGCGGACGCTGCCGCCGGGCTACCTGGCAATCGCGCCTGATCAACGCGGCTTCGGCGCCGCCGGCGCGGCCGTCAAAGTGGATGCGACCCGGGGCATGGCGGATTTCGCCGACGACGCCCTCGCGCTGATGGATCATCTGGGCCATGCACGCTTCCACCTGGCCGGCAACTCGCTGGGCGGG
>JAVVFH010000108.1:0-11187 GCA_032250585.1 Lysobacterales bacterium | reverse complement strand
CGGCGCGCCGCGCGTCTGTGATTCGCGGTGGGTATAGCTGCCTTTGAACGTCAGCCGCAAGCTGTCGGTCAGTTCGTGTTCGGCATTGGCATAAATGTTTATGCGTTGGTTGGGCGTCTGCAGGAAATTCAGGCCGGGTCCGTTGAAATTGAAACGGTCGGCGGCGGTGAAGGCGTGGAAGTCTCCGCCGTTGGGGTCGTTCGGGTCGAAGACCGGAATGTTGTCCATGCCGTCGTTCAGCACGCCGTCGTTCAGCGTGGCGTCCCAGAAGTCGAAATTGGGGCCCAGTACGATTCGGCCCTGGGGTGTGAACGTGGAGCAGCCGCCATCCAGGCAGCTGGTGCCGAAGGGGCTGGGAAATGCGGACTGCGCCCGGTCGGCGGTCTCGATTTCCTTTTCTTCGGA
Organism: Lysobacterales bacterium; assembly: GCA_032250585.1. GTDB lineage: Bacteria > Pseudomonadota > Gammaproteobacteria > Xanthomonadales > SZUA-36 > JAVVFH01. The sequence goes on along the minus strand of JAVVFH010000108.1, from coordinate 10,782 downwards.
ATAGCTGGCGCTGACCACGAATTCGGTTCGCTCGTTGCCGCCGCCCCACAAGAGTGAGAACTGGGCGGATTCGCCATCGCTCTCGGAAACGTAATTGCCGTATTGGGCATCCGCCTTGAAGCCCTCGTAGCTGCGCTTGGTGATGATGTTGATTACGCCGCCGATCGCGTCGGAGCCGTAGATCGCCGATGCGCCGTCCTGCAGGATTTCAATGCGGTCGATGACATTGGCCGGAATCGTGTTCAGGTCGACCGCGCTGGGAACGCCCGAAGCCGATGCCCCCGCGACCCAGCGGCGCCCGTCGACCAGTACCAGCGTTCGCTTGGCACCGAGGTTGCGCAGGGAGATTTGTGTCGCGCCCGCGCCGATGCCGTTGCCGTCCTGCGGGAAGCCGGAATTACCCGGAACGTTGAAGCGCGTGTTGATGGCGGAGCCGGAAATGGGCAGTTGCTGCAAAATAGCGCCCAGATTGGTCAAGCCGGTTGCATCGAGATCGGCCTCGCTCAGGTTCAGTACCGGTGCCGGTTCATTCAGAGGGTTCTGTCGAATGCGCGAACCGGTAATGACGACTTCTTCCAGCCCGCTCGCTTCCTGCTGCTGGTCGCTTTGCGCCCAGCTGCCGGTGCTGGCGAAAACCGCTGTAATAGTGGAAGCCACGAGAAGTGGCCATTTTAGTTTTTTCATTATGTGCCTCCAGATTTCAACCGTCTGCGCGATTGCAAACGGCTCCATACTAACAGGCAGACCGAATATCCGTAAAATATCATTCAAAATTCATTAAATTTTTGTGACATTTGACAAAGCACTTGACCGCCGGGCATGGTTGCGGCCGGATTTCCGGTATGAACCGTCCGGCTGTCCAGACCTCGGGTCGGCGTGAAACTTATGAGCGGGCCTCCCTTTGGCGGGCGAATGGCCGGAAGCTCAATATCCTGTAACAATATGCGCGCCCCGCCGGTCACTTGTGACTCTGGTCCTTACCCGCTGCCCACAGGAGCTTGCTATGAGGTTTTCCGCGCTCTATTGGCGCATCGCCCTGGCGTCGACCCTCGTCGCCGGGGCCTGGAACGGCGCACACGCGCGCCAAGTCGACCGGTTTCCGGTCCGGCGGTTTTTCGCCGGGCGGTGGCGCTGATGGAAGTGGCACTGCTGGCCATTCCGGTGGCCATGGCGCTGGCCTGGTTCAACGGCGCCAACGACAACATCAAGGGCGCGGCCACGCTGGTCGGCTGCGGCCTGAGCAGTTCCCGCCAGGCCATTGTGCTGGCCACCGCGGCGACTGCGGCCGGTGGACTGGCGAGCCTGTGGCTGCTCAGCGGGCTGTTGCAGGCCTTCAGCGGACGGGGGATCGTGCCCGACGCGCTGGCCGGCTCGGCAATGTTCCTCGTTCCGGTCGGCCTGGCGGCGGCCGGGACGGTTGGTCTGGCGACGCGCCTGGGCCTGCCGATCTCCACCACGCACGCCTTGGTCGGCGCGCTGATCGGGGCCGGTTGGCAGGCGGCGCCCGGTGCCAGCGTGATCGTGGCGACCCTGACCGGACTTGCGTTACCCTTGATCCTGGTGCCGTTGTCCGCCGTCGCGCTCGCCCTTCTCGTGCTGCCGCTGGCAGGGCGGCTGCGCCGGCGCTCGGCCGCCCGCCCGGACCCTTGCGTTTGCGTCGCGCCGGAACACCTGCCCGCGGACGGTGTCGGTACCCTTGCCCAGGCGCGTGTCGTTTTCGGCGATGTCAGCCAGCCTGTTTGCGCGAATGCTGCACATGGTGCGGCGCTGCACTGGTCCTCCCTGCGGGCGCTGGACATCGCGCATCTTCTGAGTGCGCTGGCCGTGAGCTTCGCACGTGGCTTGAACGACACGCCGAAAATCGCGGCCATCGCACTGGCGGGCTTTGGCAGCGGTGCGGCCCCGGCCAGCCTCGCGGTGGTCGTGGCGATGGCCATGGGCGGCCTGGTCGCCGCGCGGCGGGTAACTGAAACCATGGCCTGGCGCGTGACCCGGATGGATGCGGCGGAAGGTTTCGGCGGCAATCTGGTGACCTCCGGGCTGGTGCTGGCGGCTTCCGGGGTGGGAATGCCCGTTTCCACGACCCATGTGAGTTGCGGCGCGCTGTTTGGCATCGCCGCGAACAATCGCAGCGGCCGGATGCGCACCATCGTCTCCATCGCACTCGCGTGGCTGCTCACCTTGCCGCTGGCCGGGGCGCTGGGCATGATGTTTTTCTTTTTGATCGAAAGGATATGGCAATGAATGCAAACCTGAAGCAGGCGACCCTCGATTCGGTGCGCCGGTATTACGGGGAAGTCCTCAAATCCAGTGACGACCTCAAGACCGGCGCCTGTTGCGCGGCGGGCACGGGCCCGGAATGGCTGCGCAGCCTGGTCGCCGAGATACACCCGGAGGTGCGCGAGCGATTCTACGGCTGCGGCGCGCCCATCCCGCCGGCCCTCGAAGGCTGCACGGTGCTGGACCTCGGCTGCGGTTCCGGCCGCGACGCCTACGTGCTCGCGCGCCAGGTCGGCGACCACGGAGCGGTGCTGGGGCTGGACATGACGGCCCGGCAACTGGAAGTCGCGCGCCGGCATCTCGGCTGGCACATGAGCCGCTTCGCATACGACCGGCCCAATATCCGCTTCATCGAAGGCTACATCGAGGACCTGCGGGGTGCCGGCATCGAGGACGACAGCGTCGATCTGGTGGTGTCCAATTGCGTGCTGAACCTTTCGCCGGACAAGCCGCGCGTATTTGCCGAAATGCTGCGTGTGCTGAAACCGGGCGGCGAGTTCTATTTTTCCGACGTCTTTGCGGACCGGCGAATTCCGGCCGCGCTGCGCGATGATCCGGTGCTGCGCGGCGAATGCCTGGGCGGCGCGCTGTACACGGAAGATTTCCGCCGCCTGATCGCCGCTGCGGGCTGTGCCGACGCGCGGGTGGTGAGCGCCGCGCCCGTTCCGTTGCTCGACGCGGAAGTCGAACAGCGAATCGGTTTCGTCAATTTCCGCTCGCTCACCATCCGCGGCTTCAAGCTGCCCCTGGAGGACCGCTGCGAAGACCACGGCCAGGTCGCGACCTACCGCGGCAGCCTGCCTGATTGTCCCCACGCTTTCGAGCTGGACGACCACCATCTGTTCGAGACGGGCAAGCCCATGCGTGTCTGCGGCAACACCGCTGACATGCTGAGCGCAACGCGCTATGCGCCGCACTTCGAAGTTTTGGGGGACAAGTCTCGTCATTTTGGCCTGTTCGACTGCGCGCCCGGCGACGGCGCGGCGGATCCGATGACCACACCCTGTTGCTGAAGTGCCGGATCTTTCCGCCGTCGCGGTCGTCATACCGGCCGGTCCGGGGGATCGGGCCTGGGAAGGGCTGCTCCCGTTGTTGTCGGGTTTCGGTGAGGTCGTGCTTTCCGGCGTCGCCGGGGACGATCTGCCGCCGAAGTCCGGCACCATTACGGTGACCGGCCCGGCGGGGCGGGCGCGGCAACTCAATGTCGGGGCGGCTGCAAGCGCTTTGCCGTGGCTGCTGTTCCTGCACGCCGACAGCCGCCCCGATTCAAGCCTGGCGGCCGGCCTGCGACGCGCGCCGGATGGCGATTATCTCGGCTACTGTACGATTCGCTACTACGACGGTCCCCCGTGGATGCGGCTGACCGAAGCCGGTGTCTGGCTGCGCAGCCGTGTTTTCGGCCTGCCCTTCGGTGACCAGGGCATGCTGATGTCGCGTGCGGTGTTCGAGCGCCTGGGTGGCTTCGACGAGCGCATCGCTTGCGGCGAGGATCATGCGCTGGTGTGGGCTGCGCGTCACGCCGGCCTGCCGCTGCAGCCGCTGGCCGCGACCCTGCCGACCAGCGCGCGCCGCTACGTGGAAGCGGGCTGGTGGACGGTGACCCGCAGCCACCTCGCGAAGACCTGGGCGCAGGCCCGGTCCTGGCGCAGGGCGGGTTTAAAGGCGCAGGCCAGCGAATGAGCGTTGCGATCGCCGTCATGACCAAGACGCCGGACTTCTCGCCGGTCAAGACTCGGCTGGCGAGCGCCGTCGGCCTGCCGTTCGCAGTCGAAGTGCACCGGCATTCCGCCCGGGCCACGGCCTCCGTGGTCGCCGAGGCCGCGCGCTGTGGTGATGTGGCCGCTTACTGGGCGGTTGCCGAGGCGGCCCCCGCTGCGGCGGCGGCCTGGCCAGCCGCCGACGTCGCGGCGTTCGAACTCATCCACCAGTGCGGTGGCGGTTTGGGCGAACGCATGGGCCGGCTGCACAGCGATCTGGTCGCCCGGCACGGCGCGGCCCTGCTGGTCGGCACCGACAGCCCGCAGATGGAAGCGGAGCAGCTTGGCCGCGCTTGCGACTGGCTGGCCACGGACGCGCCCCGGCTGGTGCTGGGCCCGGCCGTCGACGGCGGTTTCTGGCTGTTCGGCGGCAACCGGCCCATCCCGCTGCGCAACTGGAAGCGCATCCCGTACAGCACGCAAGGAACGCGCGCGGCCTTTGCCGCGATGATCGAACCCTACGGTGAACGGCTGGAGCTGCCTTCTCTTCGCGATGTCGACGTGATCGAAGACCTGGAACCGCTGCTCGGGAGCCTGTGCCGTCTCGACCAGGCCACGCCGTCCCAACACGCGTTGCGGGTTTGGCTGGAAGAGCAGGCCCGATGACGCCCATGGAACCCTTCAATGGCCACGCCGCGCGCCGGGCGCAGGCGTTCCACGCCGGAGAAACGTATGCGTGACACCTTGCCACTGCTGCTGAAGGAAGACGCCCTGCTCGCGGAAAAAGTGTTTCCGTCGCTTGAACGGACCCGTCTCGAGACAATGCAGATGAACCTGGGTTACCTGTGCAACCTGAGCTGCATCCACTGCCACGTGAATGCCGGCCCGCGGCGCACTGAACTGATGGACCGGTCGACCATGGAATTGGCGCTGCAGGTCGCGGCGCGTCACGGCGCGACCACGCTGGACGTGACCGGCGGGTCGCCCGAAATGAACCCGCATTTCCGCTGGCTGGTGGGCGAGGCAAAACGAATGGGCTTGCACGTCATGGACCGCCTCAACCCGACGATCATCGAGGAATCCGGCTACGAATGGGTCGCGGAGTTCCTGGCGGAGCACGAGGTGGAGACGATTGCATCCCTGCCGTGTTACACCGAAGATAACGTTGACGAGCAGCGCGGCAACGGCGTTTTCCGGGCGTCCATCGCGGCGCTGCGCAAGCTCAACGCGCTGGGCTATGGTCAGCCGGGCTCCGGGCGCGTCCTGAACCTCGTCTACAACCCGAACGGCGCCTTCCTGCCGCCGCCGCAGGAGCGGCTCGAGGCCGATTACCGGGCCTTCCTCGGTGACCAATTCGGTATTTCCTTCAACCGGCTCTTCACCATCGCAAACATGCCGATCAAACGCTTCGGTTCGTGGCTGATTTCAAAAGGCCATTTCGACGAGTACATGGACACCCTGCGCCGTGCTCATCGCGATGAAAACCTTGATGGCGTGATGTGCCGCACGCTGTTGAGCGTTGACTGGCGGGGTTTTGTCTACGATTGCGACTTCAATCAGATGCTCGCCCTGCCCGTGGCTGGAAAACGCCGCCATCTGCGGGATTTGCTGAAAGCCGATCTGCCGCGCCGGATCTCGGTTGCGCGCCACTGTTACGGCTGTACCGCCGGCCAGGGCTCGAGCTGCGGCGGCGCGTTGAATTGATTCGCCGCGGTTCCAACCGACGAGCGGCCAGGGCTGTTTGCCGGTAACGGACCGGCGCCGATGTCGCATCTTCTGCCAGCGGCACCTGTCCCGCGCTATCATTCGGGATACAGGTGCAATGTTCGGGCTGATACTCTGACCCCGTTTTTTCCTGTGCTCAGCGCGTGATGAGGACTTTCTTGACCCAGCCGCCGCCTTGGCCGCTTTCGACGAGCACGTAACCGTCCTGTTCAGTGCCCATGAAGATCATCTCGTCGTGCTTCTGTAAACGGGCGATGACCGCGCCCGCATCATCGGGGTTGGCCAGCAGTTTGACGTTGTTGATTTTCGGCACCAGCACGTCACCCTCGTTGTAGGAGAAACCGGCGGCTTTCTGGCCGCCGGCCGCTGCCTCCTGGGCCAGGGTGCCAACGTTGCGGTGCAGGCTGGGCTGGCCGCGCACGGACCGGACGATGTTGTTGTAATTGTCTGCCAGGCTGGCGGCGATCACTTTACCCTCGTCGGTGCTGCTGTAACCGCCCAGCCCGCCGCCCACGCCACCTCCGAACATGAACCCGCCCAGCGAGAGATCCGCCTTCTTGGCGCTGCCTTCGGCCGCGGCTACCTGGACACCGGTGCGCGTGTCGCTCACCAGCATGCTGGTCTGGGCTTCCTTGAACTTCAGACCACCGGCGATACCCCCGAGGATGCGTCCCGACCGGCCGCCGACAAGCCCGCCGAGCGCGCCACCGATGCCGCCCGCGTTGTCGTCCGAGAACACCACGGCCGGGGTCAGCACGAAGTCGGCGGCGACCATCTGACCGCCGCCGTAGTTGGAGTTCTGGCGTAATTCACCGGAATCGGCCAGGGCGCGTTCCTGCATCATGTTGCCCATGCCCTGGCCGCGCTCGATCACGATGAAACAGTTCGACTGCTGCACCATCATGCGGATCAGCCCGGTCGGGGACTGCAGGTTGTACTGCGCCAGCGCCGCCATGACGTAGTCCTGCGGCTCGACGACCGCGAGCGCGCCCATCGGGCGGTCGCAGTGCTCCAGTCCGCCGTCGCCCTGCGAACCGCCTGGGCCGGCTGTGCCCTGGACGGCGCTGCCACCCTCGCCCGGCTTCATCTCCGTGACGTCGGCAGCGTCGGCGATTCCGCTCAGTGCGAGCGTGGTGAGCGCGAGTATCAGCGGGTAAAACAAAAGGTGATGGCTTTTCATGGCGACTCCTCGATGTGCACTCTCATGGGCAGTGGCGTCCGCGCAAAACTGCGCGTTCCTGCCTGTCCATATCATAGAGCATAGCGGCCCGGGGGCGAAAACGCAGTTCTGTTTCTGCGTTCAGGAGGGGAGCAGTGAAGCGCGCGGTGCGGTCGGGCGGATGGAGCATGAGCGCGGCTCGGTTTTGTGCCTGTGGCCATTTGATCCGATGCGGCGCGATGAAGAAAAAAGGCCTGCCCAAGACCGGCAGCCCCGGAGTTCACCCACTGATTGCAAGGCTGGCGAGACACCAGGCCCCAGCTGCAATACTTGCTCGCATCAGGCATATGTGCTTTATTTTTCTTATGTGCCGGCGTGGAATTTGCGGTAAAGCGTTAATATCACAATGCATTAAGGTGTTATGGACGACCAGGGCGGCGCCCGGCAGGGTTCATGGTTGGCGGGCCGTCCGTTCCATGGTGTGGACATAATCGGGAGCAGAAACAGCCGGTGAGCGGGATCGAGCTGCATTTTCTCGGTGACTTCGAGGTCCTGCACGGGCGCATGGCCCAAAGCTTGCCGCCATCGCGCAAAACCCGCGCCTTGCTGGCATTCCTGGCCCTGCAGAACAGATCGTTCCGCCGCGAATACCTGTGTGAGCTGCTGTGGGAAATTCCCGACGACCCTCCCGGCTCGCTGCGCTGGAGCCTGTCCAAGCTACGCCGTCTGGTGGATTTGGACGAACGCAAGCGCATCATTTCCGACCGGGTCAACGTGCAGCTCGAAGCCGGTGACTTGTCCATCGATTTCACCGAATTGTGTGAACTGGCCGAAAAGCGCCTGGCCGATGCGTCCAGCGCCACCCTGGAAGAGGCGGCAGGCCGGTTCCGTGGCCATTTCCTCGAGGGGTTGGAATTTTCCGAGTTCCACGATTTTCATGCCTGGTGCGTTTCCGAGCGGGAACGCGCCGTGCGCGCCCGGGCAGCGATACTGCAGGAGTTGATCGGCCGCTGCAAGGACGATCCGAAGCGCGCGCTGCCGCACGCCCGCGCCCTGGTGGCTCTGTCACCCTATGACGAGGAAGCGCGGGCGCGTCTGATCCGGTTGCTGGTCACGCTGCGTCAGCCGGAGGAAGCCCAACAACAGCTGCGCCTCGGGCGGCGCATGTTGAAAGAATTGGGCGTGGAGTCCAATGGCGCGCTGCTGGCCGCTTGGCGCAGCTCGCCGGTGACCCTTGCGCCGGAGACAGCCGCGCTGCGCGCACCCTCCATATCCGGGGCGGCCGGCTCGCCGGTCAGCACCGTACTCTATGGCCGCGACAAAGAGTTGGCGCTGCTGCACGGCGTGCTCGACTCGGTCGCGACGGAAAGAAGAGCACGCATCGTGATGCTGAGCGGTGAACCCGGGATTGGCAAAAGCGCTTTGCTCGAAGCACTGGCCCGGCACGCGCGCGATTCGGGCTTGTACCTGCTCAAGGCCAGTGCCTACCTGTCCGAAACAAATCGCCCTTTTGCGTTGTGGATCGACGCGCTGCGCCGTCACTCGCCCGATGCGGATCAGACCGTTTTCGGAGACCAGCACCTGGAACACCGTGATCGCCTCCTGGGCTGCCTCAGCGGCCTGATCGCCAAGCACGCCGGGGAGCGGCCTGTGGTGATTGTTTTTGACGACTTCCAGTGGTGTGACGAATCCAGCGCCGCTGCCCTGCACTATGTTACTCGAATGAACCGCGAACGGCCGGTGCTGGGTCTCATAGCGACCAGGACAGGCGACTTGCGGGACAACGTGCAGGCTCAACAGGTGCTGCGCGAGTTGCACCAGGACCGCCTGGTGGAGAACGTTCCGATCGACCCACTGCCGGCAGCCGATATTCAGCGCCTGATCGCGGATCGGGTGCCGGCCGCGGATCCGGTGCGGTTGAGCCGAGAGTGCGGCGGCAACCCCCTGTTCGCAATTGAACTCGCTCGAGCGGGCGGAGCAGCAGGGAATCCTCGCCACATCCGCCGATGGACTGAGTTTCTCGCATGAACTGGTGGCGCGCGGCGTTTACACGGACATCTCGCCCTTGCGTCGACAGGTGATGCACCGCCGCGCAGCTACGTTGATGGAAGCAACCTCGAGGGTAGACCTCGACCATGCGACCCAGTTGGCGCACCACGCCTCACGCAGCGGCGATGCCGGCCTGGCCGCGCGGGCCCTGGTGCTGGCGGGTCGTCTGTGCCTGCGCTTCTTCGCCAATGAAAAAGCATCTCAACTCGCTCGCCGGGGGCTGCAACTCGCCACCAAACTGACCGGTGCGGAGCGCCTGAGCGTTTGTATTGAACTGCACGAGGTGCTGCTGTCGTCCAGCCCGGTGGAAGACTGGGAGTCGGCGGCATCCGAGTACCTCGCACTTGCCGAACAGGCCCTGGACCTGGGCGAGCTGAAACATGCGCGGTTGGGTTACCAAATGGCTTCCGTCCTGCGTTGGGAACACGGTCACTGGAGCGGCGCGCAGGAAGTCTCGCTGCAGGCCGCGCGGATCGCGCGGGGCGGTGATGACCAGCGCAACATCATCGGGTTGGCGGAGACCGCCAAGTGCCTGGTGATGCTCGAACGCGACCTGCCCCAGGCCAATGAAAGCTTCGTATTGATCGCCTGGTATCAGGGTGACTGTGAACGCGCCCTGAAGCTTTGCGAACCGCTGCGCGAGCTCGCCGGAAAATTGCGGGAAGGAAGCGAGGAACCGCTGGCGCGCGCGGTCTATGGCCTGTGTTTGTACCATGAACGCGACGATCCGGAATCGTTGAACCAGGCCATCGAGGACCTGCGCATCGCGGATGCCAAGTATCGCCTGGCCTACACGCAGTCACGCGCAGCGATGATTGATCTCGAGCGAGGCCGAATCGAATCGGCAATGACGCGTGCCAGGGAAGCACTGCACTGTGCCGAATTGCTGCAGCGACCAACGGAAATGCTCATCGCTCACCTCGCGCTATACCATGCTGGAGAAGCCGTCGGTGATGATCGGGCGGTGGCGGTGGAAAGCGAAGCCATGTCGGCATTGTGCGAGCGGGGCGTGGCCGTCTGGGCCCGGCAGAAGGCATATGCGGCAATGGCACGAGGGGCAAGGGTGGAAGCGTGACCGAGGTCTTTCTGGAGCGGGAATTCGAATTCGCCCTGACCGCGGAGGACGTTTGGGGCAGGGTGCGGGAATCCGGCCATTGCTTCGTCCGGCTTGGGGTACACTGGTACGGCAGTTTGCTCGCTGTCGGGGGGCGGCGGATGCTGTGCCATTTCAGCAGCCAGGATGCCGAGTCGGTCCGCATCGCGTTGCGCCAGTCCGGAGGCCAGATGGGGCCGATTTGGTCGGGCACCGTGCACGAAGCCCCGAGCCTGCCTGGCGCTGATCCCGGTTATTCGAACGTGGTGGTGACGCGCAGCTGGGCCCAGCCCGTCGAGCTGGCGGGCATCCAGGCCATCGAGAATGCGGGCGCCAGGTGCCTGGAGGCGCACGATGTGCAGTTCGTGCGCAGCTTTTTCGCGAACGATCGCAGGCGAATGGCTTGCCTGTACCGGGCTCCCGACGCCGAATCCGTGCGCCTTGCACTGGTCCAGGCCGGTATGCAGGTCGAACGCGTCTGGGCATTCGAGGCCCTGGTGCCACCGTGAAATCATATTCATTCAAATTCCCGGAAAGACCTCGTCGCGCCCGTGCATAATTGATCAGAGGTTCCTTAAGCCGAACATCGCAGTCGTCGAACCCGGCTCTTTTCGCAAGGTATTGAATCGCTGATGGAGTATGGAGTACTTCTCGCGTAATCAAAAAATAGCGTTGTCTCTATGCCCAGTCCGACGGGCGCAACCTTAGCCCGCATAATTCATCAAGGATCCGGAATTTACAGCGTAGCTGGCAAAACAGTTTGGTAAATCGTTCGAAGA
>JAVVFH010000107.1:0-11228 GCA_032250585.1 Lysobacterales bacterium | reverse complement strand
CGAGACGCTTTTGCGGCCAGCAATGATGCGAACCCCAGACGCTCCATGGCGGCCATCACGGTCTGCACATTCCCGTGCGCGTGAGAGGCAATGATCTGAAAGCGTTCGGCCACCGGGACGAACTGCTCGCCCTGCAGGGAACGGCGGATGACGTCGATCAAGGCCTCCGGCAGATGCGAGAGGTTGCCCAGCGTCTCGTTCTTGACGGTGTTGCCGTCGCGGTAGCTGCGACGCAGCAAATGGGTGCGATAGACCTTACCCTTGTACTTGCGGGTAGTAGTGACGACATGGGCCGAGCCAGCACGTTTTGCCATGCCGAGCATAAAAGCACATTCGCGCTCAGAAGTCAACTAGTTTAGTGACTACAAATAAATCCGAAAAAATGCCGTTTTTCTCTCTATATAATCAATAAATCCGCGGGGTTCAGAGACTCGTCGTGACTACAGATCGCAAGAACTTCAGTTTAAAGGAGCACTACCATGAAAACCCTGTTGATCCCCGCTTTCTTCGCCTTGAGTTCCTGTGCTGCGCTGGCAGGTGAGCTTGTGTTCACCAATGCTGATGGTTCGGCATTGAGCGAAGTCTGCGTTACCGCCGTAAACTCACCGGAAAAAATGTATCAGGTGGCCAAGAAACTTGCGGTGACACAATTGAATACCGTTGCCTGCAATGGAATGCCATTGGAAAAATTCGTGGCAAAATACGGCTATAAACCTGAAGAGCATGAATCCCCCATGATCACATCGTTTGTATTCAATAAATCAAACGATGATCCTGAAACTGAGCTGTGTTTTGCTGCCGTGACGGATGATGTCAGAATTCAGGAAGTGAAGGAAAAACACTTCCCCGGTGAAATGGACGTTGAAGAGACTGTCCTGTGCAATGGTTTGCCGCTGAAGCAGTTTGTAAAAAAATACGCAAGGCAAAGGCAGCTGGCCACTTCTGTGCGCTGAGTTGACAGTATCAGACAGTAATTTGAAGCAGGAAGAGGTTTTCGAACCTCTTCTTTTTTTTGGGCGTTTTTATTTCATATTTCGCAACAGCGGCTGCAACAAGCGCCATGTCTCGTATAGAAAGTTCAGTACCGCCACTCTTCATGGGCAAGTGGGGCGCGGTTCAATTCCTCCCGATACAGCCGCCACTGTGGCATTGCCGTGTCCATCAGTTCCCGGAACCGCTCATTATGGTGACGTTCAAGGAAATGAATCATTTCATGGACCAGGATGTACTCCAGGCAACAGACCGGCTTCTTCACCAGTTCGAGATTCAGCCAGATTCGCCTGGCTTCGCTGTTGCACGACCCCCAACGGGTCTTCATCCTTTTGACTCGAACCTCCGCCACCTGGACGCCAACCTTGGGTTCCCACTTGGCCACCAGTGCCGGTAGTTGTTCGCGAAGCCGGCTGCGATACCAGCGTTGCAGCACCGCATCACGTGCCTCACGATCCATGCCGGGGCGCACGCACAACACCATCGTCGTGTTGTTCGGCACCTCGACAGCAGGCGGTCCTTCTCGCTCGATCACATCCAGCCGATAGCGGCAACCCTGGAAGTAATGGCTCTCCCCGGTCACCAGCTCGCGCAGCGACTGCCGATCCTGTTCCTGAAAACCCGCTTGCTGCCGGCGAATCCATCCCAGCCGGGTAATCACGGCCAGCCGGATGGCCTCATCATCAAGGCGAAGCGGCGCGGCTACCCGAACACGGCCCAGCGGCGGATACACGCCCACGTGGAGATTCTTGATGTCCTTGCGAACGACCTCCACGGGGATACCCCGCACGTCGATGGTGTGGCCTTCAGTAGTCACGCTGGCTCTCGGCAAGCTGATAAATCGCGTCCACGAGCCCATCGTCCTCACCCAACACGGACTTGATGGCGTTTCTAACCTCGATGCGTTTGGCGCGCATGCCACGCCAGTCATCCATCTTCATCGTCCGAATGGCGTCATCCACGGCCAGAGCAACCGCTTCGGTGGGATCCGGACAATCCCGGACAGCATTCTTCCACATTGCGAGTTGGTCCAGGCCCTGTACGTCCTTCAGATTGTCATACAGCGCCCGGCGTGCCGGATTGTTGATGCTGGCAGGATAGATCGAACTGCTTTCCGGCTTGTTCACCTTCCTGGTCAGTTCAATGATCCTGGACAGGTACGCCTTGTAGTCCAACGCTTCCTGCTTACGCTGCCGGATCAAGGCATCGAGTAACTGGGACATCTTCTCGTAGTACTTGGGATTGACCGCCATCTCGTCGATGATGAGCCGGCGGACGTTGTTCTCGATGGTTTCTGCCATCGCCTCCGGGCTACCGCGGATACCCTCCGGCAACGCCTCCACGGCCGTCTCGCCGCGCTCGACGATCAACTGCACCAGGGTCATGTCATCGAAGGCCGAAATCTTCTCGCTGTCCTCGGCGCGGATGTAGGTGTCGAGCAGATGCCGCATCGCCGGCTCGTACAACTTCATATCGATATAATCGCCGCTGGCAAGCTTCACCTCTTCACGCACCTTCTCGAAGTGATCGACCTCGGCTCTGACTTCGGCCGTTTCCGCAGCCGAATACCCCGCCTCCGTCATTTCGTTGGCCAGGTTCGCCCAGGCCCGCACCAGCGCCGCCACCAGCTTGTAAAGCGTCACACGCTTCGGTTCATTGTCCTTCAGTTGCCCGGCGTTGCCGCTTTCGGCGGCACAGAAGAAACGAATGTAGGCGGCTGTGTCCCTCGGCGGTTCCACCGGCTCGCATAGCGCCTTGACCGCCTCGCGCAGTTCCTCCAGCCGTTCACGGCCCTGTGCCAACCGGTCCTTCAATAGCCCGGCGACGTCTTCTTTGTCATAGCCCTCGAAAGCCTCGCCGGTGTAATCCTGGATCGACTTCTCCAATGACCGGAACAGATCCTTGTAGTCGATAATGTAGCCGTATTCCTTATCTTCGCCGTCCAAGCGGTTCACCCGGCAGATCGCCTGGAACAGGCCATGATCCTGCATCTGCTTGTCGATATAGAGATAGGTGGCGGGCGGCGCGTCGAAGCCGGTCAACAGCTTGTCCACCACGACCAGCAGTTTCATCTGCCCCGGCTGTTCGATGAAGCGCTTCTTCACCTCCTGTTCGAAGGTCTCGACCTTGTACATGGCCGAGGCTTCCGGCTCATTAAAGTGATCCGCGAGCATCTTCCGGTAGATATCATATTGCCGCAGCTTCTCGGTCAGCCCTTCGCCGCTTTCCTCACCCTTGATATCGGCAGGATTGGGCCGGTACGAAGTGACGATCGCGCACTTGCCTGCCAGGTCGGTCTTCTGGAACATCTCGAAGAAACGGCAGGCGGAATAGATGCTGCCCGACACCAGCAGCGCGTTGCCGTGACCGCTTTTGAGCCGGTCGCGTATCTCCATGTCCAGCAGGATGTCCGCAACGATCTTCTCGAGCCGGTCCTGCGCGCTGAGTACCTTCTGCATCGTGCCCCAGCGTTGCTTGAGCTGCGCCCTGGCCCAGTCGGAAAGACCCCGGGTCTTGATCTCAAACCACTGGTCGACTTTTTCCTGCGAGGTAAGGTTCTGGTCAATATCTCGAGCTTCATAGCGCAGATCCAGCACCACGCCGTCGCGAACCGCTTCGTCATATTTGTAGGTGTGGATATAGGGACCAAACACCTCGATACTCTTCTGCTTGTCCTTCTTCAGTAGCGGTGTGCCGGTAAAGCCGATCAGCAGCGCTCCCGGCAGCAGGGCTTTCATCGCCTCGTGCAACTTGCCCGACTGCGTGCGGTGGCACTCGTCCACGAATACGAAGAGTTCCCCCTTGGCGCGGAAACCTTTGGGCAGGCTTTTCCTGATTTCATCGACCCAGGCGTCGATATCCTTGTCGCTAATGTCCTCGCTGGCCCCGAACTTGTGGATCAACGAACAGATCAGCCATTCCTCATTGGCATTCAACACACCCACCAGGTCCGCCCCGCTTTGGGTGCGATAGATGTTCTCACTGACGCCGTTGAAGACCCTCTCGATTTGCTCATCCAGCTCCGTCCGGTCGGTAATCAGCAGCACGCGGGCATCGGTGACATGCTCGCGAATCCATTTGGCCAACCAGACCATGGTCAGGCTCTTGCCGCTGCCCTGGGTATGCCAGAGGATGCCGCCCTCACGACGTTTTACCTGATTCTGCGCGGCACGTACGCCGAAGTACTGATTATGTCGGCAGGTCTTCTTGGTGCCCGCGTCGAAGACGATGAAGTCGTGGACGATCTCCAGCAGCCGGTCCTTACGGCAGACCCAGCCAAGCTGGCAGTCCAGCCGGGGGATACTGCCATCGTCCCAGGGCGAGAGGGTCTTGATGTCGGCGGATATGCGCGGTGTCCAATCGGGTGACTGTTCCTTCCACTCCAGCCAGTACTTCTCCTTCGTATCGATCACCCCGTAACGCAGCCCTTCGGTGTCGTTGCCCGCCATCACCAGTTGCACCGTGGCATAGAACGGCCGGATGAAGGTCTTCTTCTGGCTGTCCAGGTTCTGGCGGATGCCCTCGGTCACCGACACCGTCGAACGCTTCAATTCCAGCACACCCAGTGCCATGCCGTTGACGTAGAGCACCACGTCCGGCCGTTTGCCATGCTCGCCTGCGACCGTCACCTCCTCGGCCACGGCGAAGTCGTTATTCTGCGGATTTTTCCAGTCGATCAGCCAGACGGTCACGTTCCGTTCGCCCACTTCCGGCCTGACCTTCACGCCGTAGCGCAACAGGCCGTAGACCTCGCGGTTAGCGTCGTAGAGGGTTTTGCTGCCGGACAGCGCGGCAGCCTGATCCAGCTCCCGCAATACCTTGGCGATGACTTTGTCGTCGTGCCCCTGGCGTTGCAGCCAGGCGGTCAGCAAGGACTGCTCGACGTTGCTGTTGCCGTCGCGGTCCTTCCAATTACCGAGATAGGCGTAACCCAGCGCTTCCTGAAAGTAACGCAACACGCGTTGCTGGGTAAGGAACTCGCGCTGGCCGACGCTACTCATCGTCGTCTCCGATGATTTCCCAGTGGCCGCCTTTGGCTGGACCTACCCGCCGCAGCAGTCCTTTTTTCTTTAACTTGGCCAGGGTCTTGTCGATGGCCGTCATGCTGATGCCGACCCTCTCGGCAAGTACCCGCGTCGAAATACTGGAATCAGTATGGATGAGTGACAAAACGACGCTTTCTGTTTCACCCAACTTTTCACCCAACTTTTCACCCAACCGATCAACCCACCCTTGTTCTTGGGCAGCTTTTTGGGTAGTGCTACCCGAAGTTTTCGGGGTAGCCCGCCCCGCCGTCCCATCGGCGTCGGCTGCAATCAATTCCAGGTAGCTCTCAGCAAACGTAAATTCCGTCCAGATTCCCCCAGCGTCGAAGCGAATTTGCGGCTCAGGGCTCTTTGCCTCACGGCAGGCCGCAAACATGCGTTCAATGCCCCGCCCCCAGGCCTCGATCTCCCCGGCCCGGAAGAAGGTATTGGCAATGTCCGGGTTATGCGGCTGGGAGGTGTGCGGCTCCAGCAGGGTCTGCTGCGTCCAACCCTCCGGCAGCACGGCGGGATTCCACAGCACCAGCCGGTCGTTGTAGACGCGAATCTGGATCGGCGCGGTGTTCATGTAGTCGCGGTGTATCAGCGCATTCAGCACCGCCTCGCGCAAGGCCTCGCGCGGTACCGGGAAGCGTTCGACCCGCACGATTTCCTCGTAAGTGACAAGGGCCTTCAGGTACTTGCTCAACAATAAATCCAGCGTCTGCCGCACCTGGGTGAGCAGGTCGCCATTGACCTCATCGTGATAGACCAGATCGGCCCCTGTGCGAAAATAGCCGATCTTCACGAAAGCCCCGCTGACGAAGCGCAGCGGATCGGGATGAAACAGCAGTACCGCGGCCCGTTTGAGGTAGTCGCCCTCGGTAAGCTTGAGCTTGTCCAGCAGCGCCGCATCCGGCTCCTTCAGCGCGGCAGCATCCAGGCGCCCGCTGCGTTTTGCCAGTTCCCGGAATTGTGACAGGGCCGCAGGCGACAAATCCGCCACGGCCACGCCAGGCAGCGGCGACCCGTCCCAGGTACGGCCATAACAACGCAGCAGAAACCGGTCCAGGGCCGCGCCTTTGAGCAATTGGTTGGTACTGCCGCTGCGCTGATAGTACTCGCCCTTGTAGCTGATCGGATTGGGGTGGGCTTCCACCTCGATTTCCAGATACTCCTTTTCGTCTTCGGTACGCAGATTCACCGCCACCAGGATGCCGAGCACATCCCGCACCTTGTTCGGCAATTCCTCCAGCAGACGGTGCGCGTTGGGGATGCCTGTCACCTGCCCCTTGTCATTGCGGCCAATCACCAGCACACCACCCCCGGAGTTGGCGAAACCGCAAATCCATTTGATGTAATCATCGCGCCAGGATTGTTTGTATTCGGTGTGTTGGTTCTCGCTACTCATCCCGGTCCTCGTAGTCCCCGTCCTCGGCAACCTGCACGACTGGCTTGCCCATGGCGGTCTCGACCAGCCGACTCAGCCGCCTGCGGCGGTCCTCCACGAAGTTGTCGAACGCATCCTGCCGCAGCAGGCCCGGCGAGAGCGCGTGGCTGGCAAGCAGTTCGTCCATCGCGCCATCGTTGAGCTGCACCTGCTTTTCCTGCTGGATGAGCGGCAAGTAACTTGAGGGTGCAGCGCCACCTACCTTGCGGTTGGCCTTGTACGAGATGGGCGTCTTGTTGAGGATGCTGTCGTAGCGGTCCTTG
This sequence comes from Lysobacterales bacterium, assembly GCA_032250585.1. Taxonomy (GTDB): domain Bacteria; phylum Pseudomonadota; class Gammaproteobacteria; order Xanthomonadales; family SZUA-36; genus JAVVFH01. Next base: position 4,500 of record JAVVFH010000107.1, on the reverse strand, counting down.
ACGATACCCTGCTTCTCACACCAATCGCGCGGGAAGATGTGGTGGATGTCGAGAGCAATCTCATCTGCATCCAGTTCCCTGATCGTGGCCTTCCAGAACCAGTCTTTGGAGCCTTCGCGCAGCACCAGCACGTTGATGGCCTTGTAGGCCGCGCTCAGCCGCGAGCGCAGCGTGTCCAAGCGTTCCGGCTGGAAGTTGGCATCGCGCACCGTGCGCGGCAGCGCCTCGTCGTCCTCAAACCAGCGCAGCAGCTCATCAAAGTCGTTGGCCATGCGCGTCTCCACCGCGCCGCCGTAGAGCTCGCCCAGAACGCCCGACCAGAACCAGCGCGCCAGCTTGTCGTAGATGCGCGGTTCGAGCCAGCGCTCGCCCAGGCGCGTAAGCACGGCGGCCAATGGCACGAGTTGCGTGCTGTAGGGCAGCTCGCGGCGGCTGTAGAAAGCCTCCTTGCGCAGGAAGCGCGCGACGTTGCAAAAGCCCGCCTCCAGCCCCTCGGCCCACTGTTGCCATGCACCGAGCGGCAACTGCAGAACGTCGGCGCGCTTGGCACTGACCGGCCGGACCTGCTTGCCGGTCTTGCCGGCGACCAGGTCCGCCTGGCGGATTTCGTGTGTGTACAGCAGGCTGATGGCCTGCAGGAACTCCGTGGCCCCGATCCCGACCAGCAACGGGTTCTGCTCCAGCCGTTCCTTGCGCGATTCGACTTTGCGTAGCTTCGAGCCGAACCAGTCATCACGCAGGTTGTAGCCGTCCGCAGCGTAGCTGGCGGTAATCAGCTCGAACACCGAAAGCTGCACCCCACCGGTGTTCACCTTCTCGAAGACCAGGCAGACCGCTTCCTTCGAGGTCTCCTTCTTGAGATGAATGACGGGGAGCTGGTAGTTGCGAAAGGGCTCCAGCACCTGTTCGCGGAACTCCATGTAGATGTCCCAGTGTTCCTTCGCCACGCAATGCAGCATCCGCTCCCAATCGTTAGAGTTGATGATCTGCGCACAGGGGAAGTGAAGCTGCTGGCATTCGAACTCGGTGGTGGACAGGTCCAGATCGACCTGCCGCCCAAAGTCACTGCGCAGTTGGCGGTTCTCGTCCGCCGCAATGATCGCCTCGTCCAGCGCGTGCGGGGCGTCCACAGCCTTCCGGATGTCGAAGTAGTAATGGCGTTTGATCTTCTTACCCTTGGCGGTGCGAGTGTGCACCGGCTCGTCGAGTGCGAGTGCCTGGGTCAGCGTCGTAAGGCGCTGCTGCCCGTCGAGGATCAACTTCTCCGGCGCTTGGTTCTTGGGCACTTTGTCTTCCAGCCCCTCGATGGGCCGGGTCTCGAAGCGCACTTCGCCACCCGCTTCGAGCAACATCACCGCGCCGATGGGGAAGGAGCGCGCGATGCTCACCAGCAGGTCGCGGATGTGGTCGTCGTCCCAGACCCAGCCGCGCTGGAAATCCGGCAGCTGGATCTTGCCTTCCTTTATCTCACGCAGCAGGTCGCTGAGCGAGGCCTTGGTGCTGTCGAAGGTGGTCATTCAGTCGGCCTCACGTTTCGAATTCGTTTCGTAGAGTGTCTCCGTGATTGCGCCGCGGAATATCTCTTCATTCAGGAACTGCAAGAGCTTTTTCGCCGCGGATATTTCAGTTGGGAAGACGATCTTGCCCTGTGATGTGCGAATATCGACATCGTATCCGTGCGACCGCTGTTGAATCTGTCTCGCTGAGTACCGATCAAGGACGCCGGAATCGCGCAGCATAGCGAAACGCTTGCGGAACCATTGATTGGCGCCCGACGCCAATGCGTCCTCGTCTTCTGGTGCCAAAAGGTTGTGCCTCAGTACCTCTCGGATCTCCTGCTCCGACGCTTCCTCGTAGAACTCCGCGAGCGGCAGAAACGTGTTAACGGTCCGGAAGCTGTGGAAAAGGAGCTTGCCGTCGGCCGGCAGGTAGACGGCGCTCAACTTCATGTCGAGGGTGAGACCGGGGCGTTCAGCGGTCTCATAGGTGTTGTTCCGCAGAAACAGGAAACGGCCAGGCCGAATGACGTGAGAACGACTGAAGTTCTGAAACAGCATCAGCTCTTGACCGGTATCGTCTCGGACAAATGCCACGATGCCCTTGGTCACATCAAGCAGGCCATCATCGCTGCTGATCTCATCCATATCGGCCACGGACTGACTGTTCTCCTCCGCGAGCCAGTCGGGCAGCTCATAGCCCTGAAGGCAAAAGCGCTCATGTGCCTCTGGCGTGTAGCCGGCATTGAAGTCAATCGCATGAATCTCGTGGACGAAAGCTTCGTATTGCTCCTGCCATGTCTGCGCGAGTGTGTCTTGCAATGCCTGATGCATCGGGATGCGCAGGATTCGCGTTTCACCGCCCTCGCGAATGATCGCTACGAGTTGGAAGTTCTCAAGCATCAGGGCCTCCGGTGTGCAGATAAATGTGGTGGGCCAGCTGGACGGTCTGCACATCGTTGCCGGGGCGACGTAGCTCAGACTTGCTGATCAAGAGTTGGGACACGCCATCACCGTTCTTCACCGCGTAGAAGTGGTACCCCAGCAAGCCCATCACCGGATTGAAGTGAAACGCGCCGGCATGAGCGATGACCAGGAAAATGATTCCGAGGATGTAGGCGCCCGTCAGCCACTCTCCGGTGAACGCCATGTTCTCCGCTGAAACGAACGGCAGAAGGTACGCCAACAAAAAAGCCAGAACTTCCTGATCGCTGCGTTCGAACTCTTTGATATGAAGCTGGTGTTTCTGGGCGTTCTTCGCTGCATAGCGGAGCATCGTCCAGCAGAGCACCACTAACAGCAACGCCGCAATCAGCCACCCGCCCCATCGCGTCCAAGCTTCGTGCCGCGCGAATTGATTCACGGCCACCGCACCCAATACAGGCGCGAGCGACGTCGAGACGAGCAGAAACTTTGCAAGGGTGTTCAGCATAGCCTCACCTCCGTCTGAGAGGATGAGACCAACCGCACCCGGCCGGTGAGGAGCTGCTGGATCGTGCCCTGCTTGATGGCGCGGGTCTTGTCGCGGCGCTCCAGCGCGGCGACATCCAGCCGCCCGCTGCGTTTTGCCAGTCGCCGAAACTGTGACAGGGCCGCAGGCGACAAATCGGCCACGCCAGGCAGAGGCGACCCATCCCAGGTGCGGCCGTAGCAGCGCAGCAGAAAACGGTCCAGGGCCGCGCCCTTGAGCAATTGGTTGGTGCTACCGCTGCGCTGGTAGTACTTACCCTTGTAGCTGATCAGATTGGGGTGGGCTTCCACCGCGATTTCCAGATATTCCTTTTCGTCATTGGTCCGCAGATTCACCGCCACCAGGATACCGAGCACATCCCGCACCTTGTTCGGTAATTCCTCCAGCAGACGGCACGCGTTGGGGATATCCGTTATCTGCCCCTTGTCATTACGACCGATCATCAGCACCCCACCCCAGGTATTGGCGAAACCGCAAATCCATTTAAGGTAGTCGTCGCGCCAAGACTGATTGTATTCGGTGTGTTGGGATTCAGTCATATCCATCACTTTATTCCGCGAGCGAGGACTTCACGGTTCGCTTCAACTCCTTGGGAAGAAAGGCATCTACTTCTTCATCCGAGAAAGTCATGTCTTCCAGCTCCTTAAGCGCCTTTTGCGCTGCGCTGTAAGCCTTGAGGTTTGTAGAGGGCGCGCCTCCGTAAATCGCATGTAGCAGTTCTAAAAGCCTATCTCTAGTTTCACGCACGTCATCAAGAGAAACATCCCCAATCCGAATGTCTGTCAACAAGCAAAGATACTTCTCGCGGACAATCCAAAGATCAGAGCCGGCCTGGCGATGTTTCTGAGCGATTTCACCAAGGTCGTAATCCTTCGTGTATGAATTCAACATGAGCAATAAAGTTGACAGCACGACACTGATGGCCACCCCGACTTGGCCGTCCGAAAAGAAAGTGGAGACAAGCCCGCCGGTAACAAGGGCTGAAAGAATTATCTGAGCGAGCTTTATATGATTTTGACGCTTAATAAGAAGATCGGCACATTTTTCATGTGTCTTATGGGAATACACTACACGCCCATAGCACTCACGTAACTGTCCTTCAAGAATTTTTCTATCGTCAGTCATAGTCACTTCCGTCCAGAACTATGGGAACGTGAATCCTGCTCTTCGCGACCACAATACTGTCTTTCACGCAGTAGCATTCAACAACGTGGTCACCCCGGAAGTTGGTGGATTCCGATTTTTGTAAATGTCCAGCGTCCCGAACAATCTGTCCACGAATACAGTCGCGCCTCTGAGCTTCGTCTCCTCGGTTCAGCACTTTCCAATAGATGTCATAAGGCTCTTCTGCGGAAATTTCCGAAATATGAAACTCCAATTTCTTATTGGACTTCAGCGGGGTACGGCTGGACAGCATGGCACGGAGGAAGAATTTGCGAAATCCGTGTTGCTTCACCTCGCAATCCAGTTTCATGTGGCCTCGAACATCCACGGGAAACATGTCTTCAATAAACTCTTCGGTACGATTCCAGT
>JAVVFH010000106.1:0-11247 GCA_032250585.1 Lysobacterales bacterium | reverse complement strand
CGTCCATGCACTCGATGATGCGCAGCAGTTCGCGCTGGGGCTGCAGCGTGTCCTCCCATTCGGCGCCACTGAGCACGGGCATGAAATCCGTGACCCTGAACCTGCCGCCCACGATCCCAAAGGTGGTTTCGAGGACGTTGGTTTCGCCCACGTAACGCCGGCTGATGTCATGCGCCGGTTCTGAAGATGTGATCGCAAAGCGTCCGCCGATGCGCTGATCCAGCAATGCAGAGAATATCGCGCCGCCGGAGAAATGCGGCAAGCAAAGCCAGTCCAGCGATCCCTGCCGGGATATCAGTGCCGCCGTACGGCAATCGCCGATAACCGCGTAATCTTCTATGGCGGGGTAGCGCGGGCCAACTTTTGTTGATTGCACCGCCGCCATCCCGTCAATCGCTCAGCCTGTCGTCGGCTGCGCCGATACGCCGGCGCTGCTGAGCCTGGCGTAGACGCCACCTAGGACGGCGCCGAAAATGATGTGCAGGACCAGCGTGGCGACCGGTGCCGCAATGCCGATGTTCAGGCCGAACCATCCCGCGCCGGCCAGCGGCATCGGAATGAGCATCATCAATACCCAGGCAATGACAGAGAACACGATGCCTTTGCTGACGTCACCCCCACCCGGCAGCATCGGGCGGGTGGCCGCGAACAGCAGACCCCACAGCACCGTGCCGATCAGGAAGTGCAAAATCCAACCCGAAACAGGGGTGGCCGGCAGGCCCAGATACTGGTTGCCGAGCTTGGCGAGCATGGCGATGGCATTCACGGCGGGCAGCATGCCCGCGGCAGATTTGATGAGCATGAGCACTGACAACGCGACAGTAGCGATAAAGCTGGCGAGAAGTCCGGATACGTATCTGTTCATTTTTGCCTCCATCCAAAGACGGCCAGCTTAAACTCACTCCTTTGGTGCGCGCATTGAAAATTCTCAATCTTCGGCCGCGCCTGATTAAGCGACCCACTGCGTTGCGCGGCAAATTATCACACCGGCCATCGCTGCTACGGTACTGTTCACGACTTGCTTCACAGGAAGGAAGTCCCGGCCTGCAGCGGCGCCAGGCCCAGGTGGCGTGCCAGGCTTTGACCGATATCCGCGAAGCTGTCACGGCGGCCAATGTTTACCGCTGCGATGCCGGGCCCGAACGCCAGCACCGGCACATGCTCGCGCGTGTGGTCTGAGCCGGGGAAGGTCGGGTCGCACCCGTGATCGGCGCTGATAACGGCGACGTCGCCTGGACGCAGGGTCGCCTCCAGTTCCGGCAGGCGGGCGTCGAAGGCTTCCAGCGCCGCGGCATACCCGGCGACGTCGCGGCGATGTCCGTACAGCGTGTCGAAATCCACGAAATTGGCGAAGATGATGCTCCCGGTGCCGGTGCCGGCGATCGCTGCCAACAGCGCTTCGAAAACAGCGTCGTTGCCGTGTGCCTTTACCACGTCGGTTATGCCGCTGCCGGCAAAGATGTCATTGATTTTGCCGATTGCGATTACGGACGAGCCACGCGCCTTGTTGTAGTCGAGCAGTGTCGGCGCATGCGGCGGTGTTGCCAGATCGCGGCGGTTGCCGGTGCGTTCGAACGCGCCGGCTGCCTCGCCGACAAAGGGCCGGGCGATGACGCGCCCAATCTTGTACCGATCCACCAGCCGGCGCGCGATGCGGCACAGCTCATAAAGCCGCTCGAGGCCGAAATGGTCTTCATGTGCGGCAATCTGGAAGACGGAGTCGCCGGATGTATAGACAATCGGCTTGCCGGTACGAATATGCTCCTCGCCCAGTTCATCGAGAATAGTCGTGCCCGAGGCATGGCAGTTGCCGAGCACACCGGCCAGGTCGGCCTTCGCCGTCAGTTGATCGATCAGTTCCCGCGGGAAGCTCGGTGGCGTGTGTGAGAAATGACCCCAATCGAATTCGACCGGCAGGCCCATCATTTCCCAGTGTCCGCTCGGCGTGTCCTTGCCGGAACTGCGCTCCGCCGCCGCACCGTGAAGGCCTCGCGGCGCGGACGGCAGAGCGAGTACGGGCGCCGCCCCCGCCGCCCGGGCCGCATGGCCGAGACCCAGTGCCAGCAGGTTGGGAATCTGCAACGGGCCATCGCGCAAACCTTTGCGATCAGCCCGCGCCCCGGCGCAGGCGGCGGCGATATGCCCGAAGGTGTCGGCACCCGCGTCTCCGAAACGAGCGGCATCATCGGTTGCGCCAATACCGAATGAGTCAAGCACCACGACGATCGCGCGCCGCTGCGTGTTTTCCGGGTCCATGCGTTCTTGCTGCATCGGTGGTCGGTTCCTGTGGGTTGCTTTAGTCGTTCAGGGTAATTTACCGGCGGATCGTGCCACATCCGGAACCGGCCGGCCAGTGCTCCACTCGATCCCTCAATATGTATTCGATGTGGCAGACCGACTTTTTGTGAATTTAATGTTAAGCTGCCGTGAAAGTTCCCGCCCGTTTGGGCGGTCTCCAGTCTTGGCTAGACCAAACACCCGCAGGCAAGAATCAAAAAACCAAAGGAGATCTCTCTATGTACAAAAAGAAATCGTTGACCGTGGCCGTGCTGGCCGGTTTATCCGCGCTGGGCCTGGGTCTCCCCGTCCACGCCCAGTCCGGCGGCGCGTCCGACTCGATGCTCGAGGAGGTCATTGTGACCGCCACCAAGCGGGCGGAAAGCATTTACGACGTGCCGGTGGCCATCAGCGCATTCAGCGCCGACGCCATCGAAATGGCCGGCATCGGTGACCTGGTGGACATCGGCAAATTCGTTCCCAACCTGAACGTCACCGAGTTTTCCGCCGGCCATACCGCGTCGGTCAATCCCTTTATCCGCGGTATTGGTCTGCAGGACCACCTGATCACCACCGACCCGGGCGTCAGTGTGTATATAGACGGTGTCTACCTGGGCCGCCAGATCGGGCAAAACTGGAGCCTGGCGAATATTGAACGCGTCGAGGTGCTGCGTGGCCCACAGGGCACGCTGTACGGCCGTAACTCGATCGGTGGCGCCATCAATATCGTGACGCGCCAACCGGGCGATGAAGAGGGCGGACGGGTTGCCCTGGAAGCTGGTTCGCGCGGACGCCTCAACGGTGACTTCTACACCAACATCAAACTGAGCGACCAGTTGGCGCTGTCGGTTACCGGTGCCTACAAGCAGCGCAACGGCATCGGCGACTTCCTGAAAATTGAAAATCCGCGCAAGGGCGTTGGTGAGCTGCAGGACATTTCCGGCCGCGCCGCGTTGAAATGGACCCCGAGCGAAAACTTCTCGATGCTGCTGGTGGTCGACGCGACCCAGGGGGATAACGGTCTGCGCCCCTATACGACGCTGATCGACGAACTGCCGAACGGTGGCGTGTTCCAGGCCGGTTTCCGCAATTCGGACCTGGCGGCGGACCCCTTCGACAGCAATACCGGCCAGGAAAGCCAGATTGCCGTGACCAACGAGGCCGAGGGCATTTCGCTGACGACCGAGTGGGTCATTTCCGACGCGTACACCGCGAAGTTGCTGCTCAGCGACCGCCATTCCGAGTATTCGGCCGGGCTCGATGACGATAGCTTTTTCGAGGACTTTCTGTCCTTTCCCGAGGACGGTGAAGCCGACCAGCAATCAGCGGAACTGCAGATCAACGGCAATTTCGAGCGCTGGGACTTCGTCGCCGGTTTGTACTATTTCGAAGAAGACGGCTTCAACGACCAGGATCCGACGATCTTCCTGGGCGGTCCCGGGACCTTTTTCCTGGAGCAGGAAGTCAAAAGCAAGGCTGCCTATGCGAACGTGGGCTACCAGGTGACCGATCGCTTCCGGCTGTCCGGTGGCCTGCGTTTCACGGATGACGAAAAGGATGCCTTCGTCAACATCAACGACAGTTTGATCGAGGCGCCGGCTTCGCGCGACTGGACCGAGACCACCTGGGATGTTTCCGGCGTGTTCGAGCTCAATGACGATATGAGTGCTTACGGTACCATCCAGAGCGGCTACCAGTCCGGGCAGTTTCCGGCGCGGCCGTTCTGCCTGTTCGGCAACCTCGATTTCACCCAGCCGGGCAACGTGACGCCGGACAACTGCTTCGTGGCCGGGGATAACATTACCGCCCTGAACTACGAGGTCGGTATCAAGGGGCGCCCGCTCAGTTTCCTGCAAATGGGGCTGGCGGTGTTCTACACCGAGTACGAGGATCTGCCCTACCAGATCAGCACCACCACCGATGCCGGTTTCGACACGCGTAACGTGATTGTCGATCAGGAATCGAGCGGTGTGGAATGGGAAAGCACGCTGCAGCTGGGTGAGAGCTTCCTGTTGCACGGTTCGGTCGGCTACATCAACGTTGACGTCGATGATCCCGATGCCGTGGCGCCCTTGACGCCCGACTGGACCGCTTCGGTCAGCCCGGAGTACCGGCTGTCACTGGCGAACGGTGGCACTTTGCGCCTGCGCGCCGACTACAGTTTCCGTGACGACATGTTCGGTGAGCCATCCTCCGATCCGGGCCGCCTGACGGCAATCGACTCGCGCTCCCTGCTCAACCTGAACGTGACTTACGAATCGCCGAACGGGGACTGGACGCTCGGCGCCTACGGCCGCAATGTCACCGACGAGCGCTACGACCAGGGCCGTCTGAACACGGGTGACTATGTCATCGTCATGCTCAGCAACGATGCCAGCGAGTTCGGTCTGCGTTTCACCAACCGCTTCGGAAATTAACCGCGGCGGAAATTGATTCGCGGCTTTACTGCGATCAAAGGGCCGGGTGCATGGTCACAATGCATCCGGCCTTTTTTGTTCCAGCCGTTGCGGGCGTTGACGATCATCCGGGTTCCCGGTGCTCAAAGGGCCAGGAAAAAGCTCGCCAGCGTGGCGCTCATCAGGTTGGCCAGCGTGGCGGCGACGATCGCCCGCGGGCCGAGCCGCGCGGCGTCTTCACGCCGGCCGGGGGCGATCGCCCCGAGGCTGCCCACCAGCACGGCGATCGAGGCAATATTGGCGAAACCGCACAAGGCGAAGGTCACGACCGCCTGGGAATGTTCGCTAATGGTGTCTTTGATCTGAACGAAATCGACGTAGGCGACGAATTCATTGAGGATGGTTTTCTTACCGATCAGGTTGCCGACCACCTGCGCGTCTTCCCAGCGCACACCCATCAACCAGGCAATGGGCGCGAACAGGTAGCCCAGGACGCCTTCAAAGGTCAGGCCTTCGTAGCCAAACAGCGATCCCAACAGGCCGAATAGCCCGTTCAGTAGCGACAGCAAGGCGATAAACGCGATGAGCATGGCGCCCACGTTGACTGCGATGCGGGTGCCGTTGGCGGCACCTTCGGCCACCGCGGCGATGATGTTGGCGGAGCGTTCCTCGGTTTCGATGATTACCTCCACGGCGCCGGGATCGTTCGTCTCCCCCGTGTCGGGGTAGAGGATTTTTGCCATCAACAGGCCGGCGGGTGCCGCCATGACACTGGCGGCAACCAGGTAGTCGATGCGGATGCCCATTGCGGCGTAGCCGGCCAGCATCGATCCGGCGACCGTGGCCATGCCGGTCACCATGATCGCGAACAGCTGCGAATCGCTGATGGACTTGATGTAGGGCCGCACCACCAGCGGGGCTTCGGCCTGGCTGACGAATATGTTGGCCGCCGCGCAGAATGATTCCACCCGGCGCGTGCCGATGATGCGTTGGAATGCACCGCCGATGATCCGCACGACCCATTGCATGACGCCGATGTGGTAGAGCACCGCCATCAGGGCCGAGAAAAAGATGATGATAGGCAGAATGCGCAGGGCGAACACGAAGCCGACCTTGTCGGTCGCCAGGTCGCCGAACAGGAAGGAGATGCCGACATAGGAGTAGTTGATCACCCACTGCACGCCTGCGCCGGCGGTGGTCAACATCGCCTTGCCCTGGGGCAGGAACAATACCGTGGCGGCCACGCCAACGAGCAGCAGGAAGGCGGACGCCACGGTGCGCGGTTTGATGGCGCGCCGGTCCTTCGAAAAGGCCACGCCGATCGCGATCAGTGCCGCCATGCCCAGCAGCGGAATAAAAGGTTCCATCTTTATGCTCCAATCCGATTCAATACGGCAACGGGGGACCGACAGGCGGGGGCGGGCTGCAGGGGGTCAGCCGCCGCCTTCCGCCTGCAACACTTCCGCCAGCAGCGGGGATGATTGTGCGCCCGCGCGGGTGGTGGTCAGCGCCCCGACCAGGCAGGCGCGCTGCAGTGCGCGCTGGGGCGTCAGTCCCGAAACCATGCCGACGACCAGGGCCGCGGTGAACGCGTCGCCGGCTCCGATGGTGTCGACGACCTCCACCGCGGGCGGCTGTGCCGTGGCGACTTCATGGCCACCACGGCGCAGCACCGCACCCTGCGCGCCGTAGGTCACGGCGAGCCAGCCGGCATAGTCGTCGAGATCCGCTCCGAGCGCGCGTGCTTCCACTTCGTTGACGATCAACAGGTCGGTCCGGTCCAGCAAGGCACGGGGCACCGGCTTGGCCGGCGCGGCGTTGAGGCAGAACAAACCGGAGGAATTTTGCGCCAGGCTCAGCACCGTCTCCACCGGGATTTCCAGCTGGGCGATCACCGCGTCGGCGGCCGGCAGCGCCAGCCGGTCCGCTGAAAACTCGGCATTGGCCCCGGGTGCCACCACGATCTGGTTTTCGCCTTCCGCGGAAACCAGGATCAGCGCCAGCCCGGAGTTGATGTCCTGCAGGCGCCGGCAATGGCTCAGGTCGACGCCGGCGGCGGCCAGCGGGGCGAGGGCTTCGTCGGCCGTGGGGTCGTCACCGACGCAGGCTGCCAAAGACACATGGGCGCCCAGGCGCTGGGCCGCCAGTGCCTGGTTGGCGCCCTTGCCACCCGGGTGGCGGGACACGACCGCGTCGGTCAGCGTCTCGCCCGGGAAGGGAAATCGCTCGATCCGGGCGACGAGGTCCAGGTTGACCGAGCCCACCACGGCAATGCTCACACTGCTCATTCATCGTGCTCCTTCAGTCCCTCAAGCGGGACAGTCGGTCGATCAACAAATCGAAGAACCCGCGGGCATCCACTTCATACAACCAGTTGACATTGGCCGGGCGGCCGGTCACCTGCCAGAAGTCCACCGCCGTATGGCCTGCGGTCAGCTCGGACTCGGTCTCGATTTCGAGATTACAAAGCTTGCCCCGGAACAGTGAAGGCTGGAGCAGGTAGGCGATGGTGCAGGGGTCGTGCAGCGGCGCGCCCTCGCTGTGGTATTTCTCGCGGTCGTAGCGGTTGAAAAATTCCAGCATGCCGACCGTCGCGGTGGTGGCGCGGGTACCCAGCGCGCGCAATCGGGCCAGGCAGTCCTGCCTGACCAGTGCCTGGTGGGTCACATCCAGCCCGGCGACGCTGATCGGGCGGCCGCATTGGATGACGGTCTGCGCAGCCTGCGGATCAACGTAAATATTGAACTCGGCCGAGGGGGTGGCGTTGCCGCCTTCGCGCATCGCCCCGCCCATCAACACGATTTCCGCAATTCGCGGCACGATGTCGGGCCGCTTCCCCATCGCGGTGGCGAGGTTGGTCAGCGGCCCGGTCAGAACCAGGGTTACGGGATCGCCGCCCGGTACGGTCAGGGTTTCGATGATGAAATCGACGGCGTGCCGGGCCTGTATCGGTGTTTGCGGCGGACGAATGTCCATGCCATCGATACCGGTTTGACCGTGCACGAATTCGGCCGTCACGAGTTCGCGCGCCAACGGCCGGTCGCAGCCGGCGTAAATCGGTACATCATTACGCCCTGCCAGATCGCAAACCAGGCGCGCGTTGCGTTGGGTGAGCTGCAGCGGCACGTTACCGGCCACGGTGGTGATGCCGAGGATGTCGAAATCCTCGGGTGAGGCCAGCGCCATCAACAGCATGACCGCGTCGTCCTGGCCGGGATCGCAATCGATAATGATTTTTCTTTGGCTCATTTGTCGGTTCCATTTACGGGTGCCACGTGACCTGGCTCTCGGCGGCCGTGACGGGGCAGTATACAATAGGGTCGAGGGATGGTCTGGCTGCGGCGGTTCGCGTGTGATGTTTCAATAAGGAAAGGCAAGCTTTCGCAAATTTGCTTACATGAACGTCAGCGCCTCGGCTATCCTTGACAGATCATCCGAAGGCACGGGGAAAAACATGCAGGAACAGCTCAACAAACTGCAGTGCATCGTAACGGATCCGACTCTGAGCCCTGCTCAGAAGGCGCATTATCTCGCCCTGGAGGCTGAAAACATGCTGCCGTACCCGTCGCTGGATACGGCGACGCGAGAAGCGCTCGACGAACGCGTCATCTGCGACATGTACGAGGGGCACGCGCCTCACCGGCCGCGTTACGTCCTGCCCGACTATCGCGTCGTGCTCGCCAACGGCAGCGAATACCTCGAGCTGGACAAACCGCAATCGCTGGACGAGGCGATCAACGTGTTGATGATCGCCTATCACCAAGTGCCGTCGATCACCGGTATGCCGGTGTACATCGGCCAGCTTGACGAGCTTTTGTTGCCGTTTTGCGAAGGCGTCAGCGACGATGAGCTATACCGCAAGCTCCGCCTGTTCTGGCGTTACCTCGACCGCACGCTGCCGGATGCGTTCATGCACGCCAACATCGGGCCGACCGATAACCGGGTGGCCCGCGCCATATTGCGGGTTGATGCGGAACTGAAGCAGATTGCCCCCAACCTGACGTTCTGCTATGACCCGGCGTCGAGCAGCGATGAAATACTCGCCATGGCGACCAACAACATCGTCGAGTGTTCAAAGCCGCATATTGCCAATCACCCGCTGCACGCACAAAGCTTCGATGAACGCGGCTACGGTATCGTGAGCTGCTACAACGCGCTGCCGATTGCGGGCGGCGCATCGACGCTGACCCGACTCAACCTGAAGGAGGTGGCCCTGCGCTCAGCAGGCGAAGCCGATTTCTTCACCCGTGTGCTGCCGACCTACGTAGAGCTGAACTTCCGCCTGGCCGAAAGCCGCATCGATTATCTGTTCAAGCAGTCAAATTTTTTTGCGAGCTTCCTCGTCGAGGAAGGCTGGATAGAGCGCGATCGTTTCACGGCCATGTTCGGAATCTTCGCCATGGCTGAAGCCGTCAATATCCTGCAGGAAAAGGAAGGGCGCACGGGTCAATACGGAGGCGACGAGACCGCAAACGCGCTCGGTGTAAAAATTTCCCGGGCACTGGCGGATGCGGTCGACGGGCGGCCCATGCAGAATGTCTGGCGCGGGCGCGCCATGCTGCATTCGCAGGCCGGCCTGAGCATCGATATCGACGCCACGCCCGGCGTGCGCATTCCCTACGGTAAAGAGCCCGATCCGGTCACGCACGTGCAGGCACTGTCGCCGCATCACCGTTACTATGCCGCCGGCATCAGTGAGATCCTGACGCTGGATGAGACGATCAAGGACAATCCGCAGGCGCTGCTGCAGCTCTGCAAGGGCGCGCTGGCCACCGGTTTCCGCGAATTTACCGCCAACGTCGCCGGCAACGACCTGGTGCGCGTGACGGGATTCATGGTCCGATTATCCGACATCAAAAAATTCAGGCGGCTGCAGGGTTCGCGAATCAATACCACGGTGCTGGGGGCGGAAGCCGCCGACAACGTCGGTATTCTCGAGCGCCAGCCACGCGTGGTGGGTCATGAGCTCCGGCCTGGCTACGGTCAGTAAAATACTGAGTTATTCCTGCGTTGACGGCCCGGGCAACCGCTTTGTCATTTTTTTGCAGGGCTGCAATCTGAGCTGCCTGGCTTGCCACAATCCCCACACCATCGGCCTGTGCAATCACTGCGGCGAATGCGTGGCGGCCTGCCACGCGAATGCCTTGTCGATGGTTGACGGACGGATCGCCTTCGACCCCCTGAACTGCGATCAATGCGATGCCTGCCTTGTGAAATGCCCGATCAGCGCCAACCCGATGGTCCGGCAGTTCAGCGTGGTGGAGCTTCTCGACCTCATTCGCCCGCGCAGGCCGTTTCTCAACGGAGTGACGGTTTCCGGCGGCGAGGCGACACTGCAGCTCGAGTTCGTCTGCCGGCTGTTTCAGGCCATCCGGAACGATCCGGAGCTGGCCGGTCTCAGCTGCTTTGTCGACAGCAACGGCCAGCTCGGTGCATCGCGCTGGAAGCAGCTGTTGGCGGTAACGGACGGCGTGATGCTCGACGTGAAGGCGTTTTCGGAGTCCCTGCACCGGGCGCTGACCGGCGGCAGCAACCTGCCCAGCCTGCAGTCGGCCAGGGTGGTGCAGGCAGCCGGCAAGCTGTACGAACTTCGCTACCTGCTGGTTCCCGGAAAAACCGACCGCGAGCCGGAGGTCGATGCACTTATCCGCTTCGTGCTGGCACTGGGAGAGGACGTCCGGGTAAAACTGAACGCGTACCAGCTTCACGGGGTGCGCGGCGCGGCGCGGGCCTGGGAGAAGATGCCGAAAGCCGGAGTCGATGCGGTCGCCAGGCGCCTTCGTGCCGCAGGCCTTCGTAACGTTGTTACACCTGCGGTTTACGTTTAGCCGCCGTCGTCATTCAATGTGCCGTAAGTGCGATAGCCGATACGACAGGGTGCAATCAGCTGCCCGCTCGTCAGACGACACTCGTCGAAATTCGCAAATTGCTGTATCCCGTCCGCCGGCAGATCGGCGAAACACAGGCTGCCCCACAGCGCGACACTCAGGATGATCGTCAGACTGCTTTCGCGCCGGGTCGTGATTGCCCCGCTTATGGGTTGTTGGCGCGACTTCCCGCGCTCATTCGAGCCAATTCTGGCCTATCTGAACGCGAGCCCGAAAGACAAGTTCTTCGTTTGGCAATTTTTTCACCATTGACTATAAGTTGATGAACATTGCACCAGCACCCCGGATGATGGCTGAGGACAGCTGCGGCTGGTGCAAGGTTCTAAGTGTAACCAGGCCCACGGACAGGGCTGCTTCAACGATTCGAAGGAGTGAACACCATGACTAATCTTAGAACTGCCTCCATAGTGGTACTCGCGGTGGCCACTATCGTTTCCGCCACACCCGGCCTCGCCGACCCGGGCAATGCCGGCGGGGCGACACGTGGCTACCTCAGACACTGCGAGGTGATCGGCCTTGATCGGGCACGACGCGACCCGAAGTGTATTGAGGCTCTGTTTGAATCTCCAGAGCTTCAGACGGCCCTGGAAGACATCCCGGCCTTGCGGGACGGGCGTGTCTCGCTCGAAAAACTTCTCATTCAGTCAGCGCGGCGAATGGTATCGGAATCGACCCCTCTTCCAGAG
>JAVVFH010000105.1:0-11310 GCA_032250585.1 Lysobacterales bacterium | reverse complement strand
AATGGCGCTCCATTACGGCCAGAACCTCCTCTGCCGGCGGCGGCGGCAGATGCCGGCCGGTCTTCAGGTAGTGCGCGATTTCCCTGAAAATCCAGGGGTTGCCCTGTGCCGCGCGCCCGATCATCAGGCCGTCGGCCGCGGTGCGCTCCAGCACTTCGGCGGCCTTGCCGGGCGAATCGATGTCGCCGTTGGCGAACACCGGCAGGTCGACTGCCGCGCAGATGTCGCGGATGGTGTCGTATTCGGCTTCGCCTTTGAAGCGGTCCGAGCGGGTGCGCCCGTGCACGGCCAGCGCGGCGATGCCTTCCTGCTCGGCGATGCGGGCGATGTCGACGCCGTTGCGCTGCAGCGGATGCGGCCCTGTGCGGATCTTCAGGGTCACCGGCACGGCCACCGCGGCCACTACCGAGGCCAGTATCGAACGCACCCGGTCGGGCCGGGCAAGCAGCGCCGAACCGGCCAGCCGGTTGCAGACCTTCTTGGCCGGGCAGCCCATGTTGATGTCGATGATGCGGGCGCCGCGTGCCACGTTGTAGCGCGCCGCGTCGGCCATCCACTGCGGGTCACTGCCGGCGATCTGCACGGCGGCCGGGCCGGACTCGCCGCGAAAGTTCCCGCGCAGGCGCTCGGTGCGGCTGTCGCGCAGCGCCGGGTCTGCCGCAAGCATTTCCGAGACCGTGTAACCGGCGCCGAGCTCGCGGCACAAACCGCGAAAGAAACGGTCGGTGACACCCACCATCGGCGCCAGGGCCAGGGGCCTGTCGATGCGGTATGGGCCTATCGGGAAATTCATCACGGCTGTTCCAACACTCAGGCCAGCGCGCCGAAGATCCGGAAACCGGCGACCCAGGTGCCGACGGCTGAGCCGAGGTTGGAAAAAAAGAACACCAGCAATATGCGCGTAGCCGGGTTCCGGAACCAGCCCTTCAGCGTGGTGATGTCGAAGCGCAGGTTTTCGAGATCCGACACCCGCGGCTTGCGCAGCCACGATTCCACCAGGCCGGTCACCATGCCGGCGGCGACCGTCGGGTTCAGTGAAGTGAGTGGGGCGGCCACCACGGCGCTGAGGATGGTCAGCGGATGCGCGCGGGCGAGCAGGGCGCCGAGCGCGGCGAGGCCGCCGTTGATCGCCACCCAGATGAAGATCAGCTGCCAGCCCAGTTCGGGGCTGCGGGAAAAACCGATGGCGAAACCGGACAGCACCAGCAGCATGATGGCCCAGGGCACGAGGCGCGGCCAGCGGGCGCGCGGCGGCAGCGCTTCCAGCGCCACGCGCTCGGCCGCGGGCTGCGCGGCGCCCTGCTCCAGGTGCTGCGCCAGCCCCGCCATGTGTCCGGCACCGATCACCACCAGCACCCGGCGGCCCTCGGCGCCGGCGTTTTCCTCGCGCAGGCGCGCGGCCATGTAACGGTCGCGCTCGCTGATCAGCGCCTCGAAGAGTTCCGGCGACTGCTCGGCGAATTCGGTGAAAGTGGCTTCAAGGATGTCGCCCTCCTTCAGTTTCTCCACCGCTTCCTCGTCGATGTCCTCGGAGCTGACCATGCCCAACGCCATGCCGGCCATCAGGTACATGCGCTTGTACCAGGGCACACTGGCGTAGGTGCGGCGCAGCGTGGTGGCCAGATCGCGGTCGATGAGTTGCAGCGGCAGTTCGTGTTCGCGGGCCGCCAGCGCTGCGGCCCGCATTTCGGCGCCCGGTTCGATGCCGAACTGGTCGGCGATCCGGCGCTGGTAGGCGCTCAGCGCCAGGTTGGCCATGACCAGCCCCGCCTTGCCCTGGCGGATGATCTGGTAGAGGTCGAGGTCGGTCCACTTGCGTTCGGCGTTCAGGGCTTCGAAGCGCGCCTGGCAGAGTTCGACGGCGATCACGTCGTAGTCGCCCGAGGTGGCCAGTTCCCGGACCGCCTCGGCGCTGCTGCGCGAGACATGGGCCGTGCCGATCAACGTGTAGTGGATGCCGTCGCGCTGCAGCCGGCGGATCGGCTGCTCGCGCACGCCGCCCGGCGCGGCGACGTCATCGCCGACCGTACCCGTGCCCGCCGGTGTCTGGGTTTGCTGCGACATCCAATGTGCCCGAAGGGAAAGGGCGCAAGGATACCTTATCCGGCGCGCGGAAAATACTTCCGCTCAGCCTTCCCGGCGATCCAGCACCGCGCCCCTGTGCAGCACGGTTGACAGCACGCGGTCGTACTCGAAGTACACGCTCCAGCGGTCGTAGTCCCAGCGGGTGATCGGTGGATCGCCGACCGGCGCGTGGATCCTGACGGGTTCGCCGTAGCGGGCCTTGACCTGTTCCTTGCGGTTTCCGTTGGTAGGCACCGGCATCTGCCCGGCCTGCCGCACCTCCTCGATCAGCAGAACGTCGGCGGCGAGGTCGCGTAGCCCTGAAAAACCGACAACGGCCAGCAGCATCAGCGGCAAAACGATCCGTGTCATGTCACTGTCTCCAATGGTTTGCTCCGTGAAGGGATAAATATAGCACGCCCAGCGCCTGAAATTCGCCCCTCAGCGGGACTGGCTCAGCAGCCTCAGATAGGACTGGTAGCGCCAGCGGCGGATGGTGCCTGCCTCCACGGCGGCCCGCACCGCGCAGCCGGGTTCGCCGGCGTGCCGGCAGTCGCGGAAACGGCAGGCAGCGTCCAGGTCCCGGAATTCGATGAAGCCATCCGCCAGATCCGCGGCGCTCATCTGCCAGAGGCCGAACTCCCAGACGCCGGGCGAGTCGAGCAGGCGTCCGCCGGCCGGCAGGCGGTACATGATGGTGGTGGTGGTGGTGTGCGTGCCCTTGCCGGTGATGCGCGACAGTTCACCGGTCTGCAGGTCCAGGTCGGGCACCAGCGCGTTGACCAGTGAGGATTTGCCGACCCCCGACTGGCCGGCCAGGATGCTGACCCGCGCGTCGAGATGGCTCAGCAGCGCGTCGATTCCGGGCGGGCCCTTGGTAGAAGCTGCGAGCACCCGGTAGCCGAGCGCGCGGTAGTCGTCGATGCGGCTGAACGGCGGGTGCACGGGTGGCGCGGCGAGCAGTTCGGCCTTGTTGATCACCAGCAGCGGTGTGATGCCGAGGTCGTGGGCGGCCACCAGGTAGCGTTCGACCAGATCGCGGCTGGGTTCGGGCGCGGGCGCGATTACGATGAAGACCTGGTCGAGGTTGGCGGCGATGACCTGTTTGCGCTGGCGCGCATCGGCCCGGGCGAACACGTTGCGGCGCGGCAAAACCTGCGTGACCAGCGCTGAGCCGTCGGCGAGCTGTTCGATCAGCACGCGGTCGCCACAGTAGGGGCGCCCCACCGAGCGCCGGTACTTGCAGGCGACGGGCGTCCCGTCCGCGAGCTCGGCCACGCCGCTGTTGCCATAGGAAACCCGCACCAGGGCCTCCTCAGTCAAGGCGGCCTTCCCACTTGCGCCGACGCTGCGGTTGCCGAATCATAGCGCAACAGTGTAATGGAAGCGGACCCCGCGATGAACGACGAGCAAGCACAAAATCTGATCTGGCTGGACCTGGAAATGACCGGCCTGGACCCGGGCACCGATTCGATTCTGGAGATCGCTACGATCGTGACCGACGGCGATCTCCGGGAATTGGCGGTCGGGCCGGTGTTTGCCATTTCCCACCCGCTGCTGATCCTGCAGGAAATGGACAGCTGGAACACCGAGCACCACAGCGCCTCGGGGCTCTGGAAGCGGGTGCTGGATTCGCGGGTTTCGATGGTCGAGGCCGAGCGCCGGACGCTGGACTTCCTGCGCCAGTGGACAGGCCCGGGCGAATCACCGCTGTGCGGCAACAGCATCTGCCAGGACCGGCGCTTCCTGCACCGGCTGATGCCGGAACTGGAAGCCTGGTTCCATTACCGCAACCTGGACGTCAGCACGCTGAAGGAACTGGCCGCGCGCTGGGCGCCGGAAGTGCTCGCAGGCTTCAGCAAGGACAACCGCCACGAGGCCCTGGCCGACATCCGTGAGTCGATCGCCGAACTGGCCTACTACCGGGGTTTCATGGGTGCGCTCGGGGGGCAGTGCGGGTAGGGTACGCCGGCGCCGGTTACCTTCTGACTGACCGGCGTCAAGCTGCGCTTCCGGCCGCTTTTCAAGTTCTGCTTGAGCCATGTCTTTTTAAGACCATTTCGGTGTTGCAAATAGATTTCATTCCTGCTACTAATACATCCGTTTTTAACGATAATTTAATGCCTGCGCACGCGCCGATCTGCGCCTTATCAAAGCGAATGATGTAAAGGTACATATTTTAACTATTTACGGGAGAGACTCGTTATGACTAACAGGGGAAGCTCCGGGCAAAAATCCCTATGGCACATGTTTTTGCTCGCACTGATTCTGGCTTGTACGGCCAATTACGCCTGGGCGCAAGATGACGCCGATGACGCTGATGACGAAGAGCAGATCACTGAAGAGGAAGAAGACCGCGCTGATCTGGGTCGTGTCGAGGTGACCGGCTCGCTGCTGAAGCGGCAGGACTTCACCTCCACCTCCCCAATGCAGATCATCAACGCCGAGACGCAGTTCCAGGCGGGTCAGCTGAGCGTGGCGGACATTCTGCAGGGCTCTACGGTCGCCGCCGGCACCACGCAGCTGAACAACCAGTTCAACGGCTTTGTGATCCAGGGCGGCACGGGGGTTGAGACCCTCGACCTGCGCGGCCTCGGCACTACGCGTACCCTGACCCTGCTCAACGGACGGCGTCCCGGTGGTTCCGGCACACGCGGGCAGGTCCAGGCGCTTGATCTTTCCTCCATTCCCGACATCGCGGTAACGCGCTTCGAAATCGTGCTGGACGGCAGTTCCTCCATCTACGGTTCCGACGCCGTCGCCGGCGTGGCCAATATCATCACCCGCCGCTCCGTCGATGAAACGGAAATCAGTGTTACCGCCGATGCTCCGTTTGACAGCGGTGGCGAATTTTACCGTCTTGGTTTCATTACCGGCGCGAACTTCGACAGCGGCAGCATGACGTTATCCGCACAGTACACCAAACAGGAATCCCTCGAGGTGGGTGACCGTGACTTCCTCGGCTGTGAGAGGGATCGGGTGACGGACTCCAGTGGCAGGCGTATTGACCGGGAAGACCGCTCTGCCATTGCCGGCACCGAGGGGGCCGGCTGTTACAACATGTGGTTCGACTCGGTTATCGACGCCCTCACGGGCACGCGCTGGATCACGTCTCCGGATGGCGTGTTCAACGGCCCCATCGACGGTCGCCGGGCCCGCGCGAACAACGATTTTGACGACGACCCGCTTGGGCAGGCCTGGTACGAAACGGTCCGCTTCGGCGATTTCCTGCTTTCGGAAACGGCCATCAACGAGCAAGAACGCATCAATATCTATGGCACGGCTGACTTTACTTTCGGAAACGTCGAATGGGATGCGGAATTCCTTTACAGCAACAGGGAAACGACCGCCGTCGGCTGGCGCCAGTTCTTTCCCCTGATCGGCGGCGCCCAGGCTGCGGCACTGACCGGAGCCCCCTTTTTCGCTTACGCCAATGACCCGACCTTCAACCCGGTCGACCCGGCGCTGTCGCCGGTCGAAGGGCAACTGACACAGCCCATCTATCCCTACCCATCCAACGTAAGCAACGATGTCGACTACTTCTACGCTACGACGGGGCTTTCAGGGATGTTGCCAACGGCCCGCTTCTGGAGTTGGCAGGTCTATGGCAGTTACTCGCGCTCAGATGGCGACTACGCAAGCAACGCCATCGTCGCGAGTCGCTCCGGCGACGTGCAGTTCGACCCCAATTCCCCGACCTATGACCCCTACGATCCGGCCCTGCTGGACGGAACCGACATGGCAAGGCTGGTAGACATCATAGGCGCTGACACGCTCGGTAACACGGTTTATGAGCAGTGGCAGGTGACCGGCATCGTTACCGGCGACCTGTTCGATCTGCCCGCAGGCACCGTGGGTACGGCCCTGGGCTTAGAGTACCGGGATTTCAGCATCGACGATCAGCCTGACCCGCTCTCGCAGAGCGGTGATTTGTGGGGCCAGTCATCAGCGCGGATCACCAAGGGTGACAACAACGTTGCCGAGATCTTCGCCGAGGTCGAGATACCGCTTCTGGCAGGCGTGACCGGTTTCGAATCACTCACCCTGAACGGTTCCGCGCGGTATTTTGATTATGACCGCGGTGGCAGCGATTCGGTTTGGAAGGCCGGCCTGAACTGGCAGGTCGTACCCGCCCTGCGGTTGCGCGGCACGGCCGGAACATCCTTCCGCGCCCCGGCGCTGTTCGAGCAATTCCTGGGCGACCAGACGGGGTTCCTGCCACAGACCACCATCGATCCCTGCGTCGAATGGGGCGACAGCTCCAACGAGAACCTGCGAAACAACTGCGCCGCCGAGGGCATCCCTCCGGACTATGCCGGCACCGGTTCTTCTGCTTTGATTGTCTCCGGCGGCGGTGTTGATAACCTCGAGTCCGAGACCTCCGACGCCTATACGCTCGGTTTCGTCTGGTCACCGCAGTTCGCCAACCTGAACTTCGCGGTGGATTACTTCAAGATCGAGGTCGACGACCAGATTGCCCAGCTGGGTGCAGGCGCGATCGCTTCGGGCTGCTACGCGAGTGAAAATTTCCCCAACGCGTTCTGTGATCTGCTGCAACGCAACGGTGCGGATGACCCGACCGGGGCCTTCAATATCACCCGCGTCAACGACAGCTTCGTCAACATCAACAGCCAGACGGTCGAAGGCATCGACTTTAACCTGACCTGGGCGCAAGACTTCGGCTGGGGGCGCCTGGACCTGGAGGCTCAGACCACCTGGCAGCTGGAAAACGTATTCGAGCTGTTCGATCCGGGACTGGTGTCCGGATTCGACGAACTGGACGTGGTTGGAGACATCGGCACGCCCGAAGTCGTAACCAACTTCCGCGCCACGGCACGCAGAAATGACTGGTCCGTTACCTATTTCCTGCAGTTCGCATCGGAAACGGATGCGTTTCGAACCGACGATGCTGAAATCAACTATTTCGGTGAACCCAACGCCATTCGGGACATCACTTTTGACGCATGGTTTCAGCACAACATCTCGTTTCTCTACCAGCAGGACAAATGGGATTTCCTGCTCGGAATCAACAACATTTTCGACGAGGACCCCGACGAGGTGTCTGCCGGAGCGGCCGGCGCAGTTCAGACGCGTGGCAACATACCGATCTCAGGGACCCAGGCCAGCCTGCTGGGGCGCCGGATCTTCGGTCGTGTGAACTTCCGCTTCTGAGCAACACCGAAGAGGCGATAACAGACCCCTGGGGTCAAACCGGCAAGCGGCGCTTCGGCGCCGCTTGCTTTTTTTATGGGGTGGAAATTGGTCGCCCGACGGCGGTCGCGGTTTCGGGTTAAAATTGACGCTGCAACCCGGATACGTGAGAACGGAGAACGAACCATGAAGTGGAAGACACGGCGCTCTTTGCTCGCCCTGGCCCTGGCCCTCGCCGCGGGCAAGGTTGCGGCCGAAGCCATCCCGATCGAGTCCATCGCGCGGCTGCCGGCGATCAGCTCCGTGTCCATGAGCGCCGATGGCAAACAGATCGTGGCCATTATTGCCGCCCCCGGCTCCGATTACCGGAAAACGGCGCTGGCGACCTGGGACCTGGAAAACCTTGACCAGGGCCCGGTGATCACGCCCAGCGGCGAGCACATGAAGTTCATCGGCGCCAACGCGCTGAAGGCGGGGCGCATCCTGGTGACGGCGCGCCAGGAGTGGACCGGCAACCTGGCCGGCTGCGGCGAAGGCAAAGACATCGGCTCCACTGCGACCTTCATTTTCAAAAACTACCTGACGGACGCCAAACACACGAAGTTTTCCGAAGCCTTCACCGGCGGCTCACGCCGCTTCGGCGTCAGCGAGCGGATAGAGCGTTGCCTGGAGATCGCCGGCAGCGCGTCATTGGTCAATACGCTGCCTCTGGATCCGACGCAGGTCATCATTCAACGGGTCAACAGTCTCACCCTGCAGGCCGATTACTTTCTCTACGACCTCGAGACCGACAAGGCCTCGCTGCTGCTGCGCGCTGGAGGGCGGACTTCACCGGGGCTGTTTCACCCACGCGACGGCAAAGTCCTGACCCGGGAGGAAGTCGACGGCGTCAGCAAGGACGAATACGAGCAGCGCATCCTGATTCTCAATGAAGAAACCGGAGAATTCGATGTCCACGCGCCACTCACGACCCGGCTGACCGACCGCTACACGGTGCGGGTCGTCGGCATCGATGATGTCAGCGGCAAGTACTACGTGCTGACGGACCAGTTTTCCGATCAGGTTCAGGCCTGGATGTACGATCCCAAAACGCGGAAGTTCGACGGCGAGCCGCTGGTGGCGCACGCACGTTTTTCCATCAGTGCCTTGCGGTTCGGCAATCAGCCGGGCAACTTCAACCAGCTGATCGGTTTCACCGTTGCCGGGCCCGCCACCGAGACCACTTTCGTGGACCCGGACATGCGCGCGCTCCACGAGGGGCTGAAGCAGGCCTTCGAAGGTCAGCGCGTGGTAATAACGGACTACAACGACGACCTTTCGCGCATCCTGTTCATGACCGAGAGTGCCCGGAACCCGCCTGCCTATCACTTGCTGGTCGATCGCCAGCGGGTGCAGACTCTCGGCAGTCAGCGGCCCTGGATCGACAGCGAGGACATCGGCGAGCAGCGCTGGGTGACCTACAGCGCGCGGGACGGGCTGGAAATCCCCGCCATCCTGGATCTGCCCGCCGGCTGGACCAAAGAGCAGGGTCCGCTGCCGACGGTCATTCATCCGCACGGCGGTCCGTGGGCCCGGGACAATGCCGGCTGGGACGGATCCGGCTGGGTTCCGTTTCTGACGTCGCGCGGGTACGCGGTGCTGCGGCCCCAGTATCGGGGCAGCTCCGGGCTGGGCCGCAAACTCTGGTTGGCCGGCGACCGCGAGTGGGGCCAGGCCATGCAGGACGACAAGGACGACGGCGCGCGGTGGCTGGTCGAGCAGGGCATCGCCGACCCGCGCAGGCTGGCCATCTTCGGTTACTCCTACGGAGGCTTCGCCGCGGTGGCCGCGACGGTGCGGGAAGACAGCCCCTATCAGTGCGCGATCGCCGGCGCGCCGGTCTGCGACCTGCAGCGGCTCGGAAACAGCTGGAGTGAAAACCGCCTGCAGCGCTTGCTGCAGGGCCAGACGGTGACCGGAATGGACCCGATGCAACACACGGACAAGGCGAGCTTGCCGATCCTGCTGTACGTGGGTGACCGCGACGTGCGCACGCCCTCCTGGCACGCAAAAGGATTCTATGACGCCGTCAAAAAGCGCGTGCCGGCCAAACTCGCGCTGATCGACGACATGCCGCACCAGATGCCCTGGTATTACCGGCACCACGAAGAAACGCTGCGCCTGATCGAAGAATTCCTGGCCAACGATTGCCGGCCCAGAGAACTTTAAAGCAGATTGCAGGCCTGATTCCGGGCTCAGGCCTTGTGCGCAGCCAGCCTGAGCCAGGTATCCACCACGGTATCGGGGTTCAGCGACATGCTCTCGATGCCTTCGTCCATCAGCCACTCGGCAAGGTCGGGGTGGTCGGACGGCCCCTGTCCGCAGATGCCCACGTACTTGCCGCGCCGCTTGCAGGCCCGGATTGCCATCGACAGCAGCATCTTGACCGCTTCGTTGCGCTCGTCGAACAGGTGGGCGATCAGGCCTGAATCGCGGTCCAGGCCGAGCGTGAGCTGGGTCAGGTCGTTCGAACCGATGGAAAAACCGTCGAAAATATCCAGGAACTCGTCGGCCAGCAGCGCGTTCGACGGCAGTTCGCACATCATGATGATGCGCAAACCGTCGCGGCCCTGTTCGAGACCGCATTTTTTCATCACCTCGATCACCTGGCGGCCTTCGGCCGGGGTTCGCACGAAGGGAATCATCGCCCAGACGTTGCGCAGGCCCATCGCGTCACGGACTTTCAGGAAAGCGCGGCATTCAAGATCAAAGCAATCGCGGAAATCCGGACTGACGAAGCGCGAGGCGCCGCGAAAGCCCAGCATGGGGTTTTCTTCCTGCGGTTCGTACTGCGCGCCGCCGATCAGGTTCGCGTACTCGTTGGACTTGAAGTCCGACAAGCGCACGATGACCGGGGCGGGCGCGAAGGCCGCCGCGATGGTGCCGATGCCCTCCGCCAGGCGGTCGACGTAGAAGCTCAACGGGTCCGCGTAGCCGGCCATCTTCTTCTCCACCAGCGCGCGGGTTTCCTGATCCAGCGAATCGAACTGCAGCAGGGCCTTGGGGTGCACGCCGATCATGCGGTTGATGATGAACTCCAGCCGTGCCAGGCCGACGCCGGCGTTGGGGATCTGGGCGAAATCGAAGGCCCGGTCCGGGTTGCCGACGTTCATCATGATCTTCAGCGGTGCCGGCGGCATGTCGTCCAGTGAATCGGCCAGCACCGCGAAGGGCAATTCCTCGTCGTACACGTAACCGCTGTCGCCCTCGGCGCAGGAAACGGTGACCTTCGTGTCCGCCGGGATGCGCTGCGTCGCGTCGCCGCAGCCGACCACCGCCGGGATGCCGAGTTCGCGGGCGATAATGGCCGCGTGGCAGGTGCGCCCGCCGCGGTTGGTTACGATTGCCGCAGCGCGTTTCATGATCGGCTCCCAGTCCGGATCGGTCATGTCGGTGACCAGCACGTCACCGGCCTTGACCTGGTTCATCTGTTCGATCGACTGGATCACCCGCGCGGCGCCGGCGCCGATGCGGTGGCCGATGCTGCGGCCCTCGCAGATGACGTTGCCCTGCCGTTCCAGGCGGTAGCGTTCGACGACGTTGCCGGCGCGGCTGCGGACCGTCTCCGGCCGCGCCTGGACGATGTACAGCTTGCCGGTTTCGCCGTCCAGTGCCCACTCGATGTCCATCGGCTTGCCGTAATGCTCTTCGATGGTCACGGCCTGGCGCGCCAGTTCGATGGCCTGTTCGTCGCTGAGGCTGAAGCGCAGGCGCCGCGCATCGTCGACCTCGCGGGTGATCACGCCGCCGGCCTCGCTGTCGTCGTACACCATCTCGATGGCCTTGGAGCCGCGGTTGCGGCGCAGTATCGGGTCGTGCCCGGAGGCCAGCGCCGGCTTGTACAGGTAAAACTCGTCGGGGTTGACCGAGCCCTGTACGACGGTCTCGCCGAGGCCGTAGGAGGCGGTGATGAACACCGCATCGCGGAAGCCCGATTCGGTGTCCAGCGTGAACATCACGCCGCTGGAGCCCAGGTCCGAGCGCGCCATGATCTGCACGGCCGCCGACAGGGCCACGCCGGCATGCTCGAAGCCCTGGTGCACGCGGTAGGAAATC
>JAVVFH010000104.1:0-11388 GCA_032250585.1 Lysobacterales bacterium | reverse complement strand
GTAATCGGCCGTTTTTTTCTGGTTGAAACGGTTCTGCTGCAACGCCTCTTTGAGCAATTCTATTTCCTGCTGCTGGACGTGTTCCTTGAAATCATAGGCTGCGCCGGGAATGGCCGCGACATTGCGCGGTGTTCGGGCCGTGGCACCCGGGCGCCACGGCGAGTCGAAGGGGTCGAAGGTGATGTCTTCGATCAGATCACTCGACCCCAGTGAAGAATACACGGCCCGTTCCACTACATTTTTGAGCTCCCGGACATTGCCCGGCCACGGATAATCCAGCAAGTCGCTCTGTGCCTGGCGACTGAATCCCTCGAACAGGTCCAGCCCCAACTCGCCCGCCATCTTTACCGCAAAGTGCGCGGCCAACGGAAGGATATCTTCCCGCCGCTCCCGCAAAGGGGGCAGGGTGATCACATCGAAGGCGAGGCGGTCCAGAAGGTCTGCCCGAAAATGTCCCTCCTCAGCCAGAGCAGGCAGATCTTCGTTGGTGGCACCGATGATGCGCACGTCCGTCCGGATCGTGTCGTTGCCGCCAACCCGCTCGAGTTCCCCGTATTCAATCACGCGCAGGACTTTTTCCTGCACCCGCTCGGAGGTATTGGACAGCTCATCAAGGAAAAGGCTGCCTTCGTTCGCGAGTTCGAAGCGCCCGAGTCGCCGCCGCATGGCGCCGGTGAAGGAACCGGCCTCGTGACCGAACAATTCGGTTTCCAGTAGCGACTCGGCCAGCGCGGCGCAATTCAATTTGACGAACGGCCGATCCCAGCGTGGTGAAAGATAATGAATACGGGCGGCGATCAATTCCTTGCCGGTACCGCGCTCGCCGATGACGAGCACCGGCCGATTAAGCTGAGCGACCCGCGAAACGCGCTCCAGGATTTCCAGAAATGCCGGCGATTCGCCGATCAGCGGTTGCTCCTGTTGGCGTTCCATCAGCCTCGTCGTTTTTGTGTGACCATCCCTTATTGTAAGAAAATCCATTACTTTTCGATATGGACTGGAGCTAACGGGTGCGATCTGCTACAAGGATCCGTTAGCCCGGATATCCGGGCTGACCGGGAAATCGCTCATGGCCAAAAACAGGAACGCCTATCAATGTGAAAGCTGCGGCGCCCGGCTGGGTAAGTGGGCCGGGCAGTGTCCGGAGTGCAGGGAATGGAATTGCGTGATCGAAACCGTTGCGCAAGCACAGCCCCGTGGGCGCGCAGGCGGTTACTCGGGTACGCTCACCAGCGAGGTTCAGGACCTGTCTGCTGTCGGTTGCGCCAATGTCGCGCGCATGGCGGTGGGCGTTGGCGAACTGGATCGTGTGCTTGGCGGCGGGCTGGTTCCTGGTTCGGTGATCCTGCTTGGCGGGGACCCCGGAATCGGCAAGTCGACTTTGCTGCTGCAACTGGTCGCCGCGCTCGGTGAACGTTATCCCAGCTTGTACATCACCGGCGAGGAATCCCTCGAGCAACTGGGCATGCGGGCGCGTCGTCTGGAACTGCCCACAAAGGGCCTGCGTTGCCTCACCGAAACTTCCATTGAGCAGATTCTCGGCCATGCGAGCCAGGAAAAACCCCGTTTGATGATCATTGACTCGATCCAGACGGTATTCACCGAGTCACTGTCTTCCGCGCCGGGATCTGTGGCGCAGATCCGTGAGTCCGCTGCAGCGCTGGTTCGCTGGGCCAAGCAACAGCGCTGCAGCGTCGTGCTGGTCGGGCACGTCACCAAGGAGGGCGCCCTGGCCGGTCCGCGCGTCCTGGAGCACATGGTGGACGCGGTACTGTACTTTGAAAGCGATGGCAGCAGCCGTTTTCGTGTCATCCGGGCGATCAAGAACCGTTTCGGCGCGGTCAACGAGTTGGGCATGTTCGCAATGACGGGCAAGGGCCTGAAAGAAGTGAAAAACCCTTCCGCCATCTTTCTGTCCGGTCACGAGCGGCCAGTGGCGGGCAGCGTAGTGACGGTGGTCCGCGAAGGCACCCGTCCGATTTTGCTGGAGGTGCAGGCCCTGGTGGACCCGAGTCACTTGAATAACCCGCGTCGTGTCGCGCTTGGCCTTGAGCATAACCGTCTGGCGATGATGCTCGCCGTCCTGCATCGTCAGGGCGGCTTGTCGCTTTCCGATTACGATGTGTTTATCAACGTGGTCGGCGGCATGCGGGTCTCCGAAACCGGCGCCGACTTGCCGATGTTGCTGGCGCTTTCCTCGAGCTTTCGCGATCGTCCGCTTCCGGAGGGCATGATCTGCTTCGGTGAGATTGGTTTGTCCGGTGAGATCCGGCCCGTGCACGATGGTGAACAGCGTCTGCGCGAAGCGGCGAGCCACGGCTTTACCCGGGCCCTCGTGCCCGCTGCCAATGCGCCGCGCAGGCGTATTGAAAACCTCGAAGTCATTCCTCTTCGCCGGGTCGATGACGCGCTGCAGCACCTGAACTGAAAACGGTGGATTACGCGCCATCCAGGACCACTTCCTCCGCGATCATCCTGATTCGCCCGCTGCTGATCCTGCTGATGATGCTGGCGCACCTGTTTGTTCTGGATCATGCGTCCGTCATGAAGTCGGAGATGCCGCTGAGCGGTGAAAACTGGTTGATCGTTTTCCTCAAGTCGGCGCTGGCCAGGAGCGGGGTGCCTTTGCTCAGCCTGATCTCCGGTTATCTGGCAGTCTACAGCTTTCAGAATTACGGTTATTTCAGTCTGCTGCTGAAAAAGGCGCGCCGCCTGCTCTGGCCGATGATCTGGGCAAATCTGCTGTTCATCGTGCTGTTCACATGGCCGGGGCAGGCTGCCGATCCAGGTGAGCGGCCGGACCTTGCGATATATCCCTTCAATCTTTATGGCTGGTTCCAGGCCACTTTCGCTTTTTACAAGCTGCCGGCCAACCAACCGCTTTTTTTTCTGAAAGACTTGTTCACCTGCTTCTTGCTGCTTCCGCTGCTGCTGGCTGCTGCCCGGATCAAATATCTCAACATCATGGTTTTTCTGTGGATGGCCTACAAGTGCGTCTACCTTAAATCAGTATTTATCCTGCCGGTCTACCCCTTGTGGTTTTTTCGCTTCGACGTCGTCTTCGCGTTTTACGGCGGCATTTTGTTGGCGCTCAATCACAAAGCCCTGGTCATCGAAAACAGGCAGATCAGTCTTGCTTTGTTGCTGCTGTTCCTGTTGGCCTGTGTATTGGCCAGCGCCGCTTACGTGGTATTGCCGCAAGGCCAGTACGTGACTTTGTTTCTGTGGCTGAATTTCCTCGTGAAAGTCGTGAGCGTGTTCGGCTGCGTTGCGCTGATGGGTCTGCTTTCAAAGCAGTCAAACTTCTTCACCCGGGGTTTGCGGCGTCTTTCGCCATACGCTTATGCGCTTTTCCTGACCCACGCGCTCAGCTTTACTTTTTTCGACCGTGCATATCGGACCCTGTTCGGGACGCCGGAGTTTTTCGCTCTTGGCGGCAATCTGTACCTGGTGGGTATTTTTATTTCGGCCGTGCTCGTTGCGATCGTTGCCCGTGAGGCCTGGCTAAGGCTCGTCAGCATTCACAAAACACCCCGGCAGAGCGAACAATGAAGCCGTGCATCCGGATATTGTGTGTCAGACGGGCTTCGAGCCGGATTTCCAATTGGGTTTGACCAGCACTTTGCCAATCATGTTGCCCTTGATTTCCATGATGGTCATGATGTGGGCACCAACGCGCAGGCTGGTTTTGCCGGACGGTATGTCGCCGAGTTCCTCGAGCAGGAGTCCATTAAGCGTGCTGACATCCTCTTCCGGCAGATCCCAGCCCATCTGACGGTTCAGCGAACGGATGCTCGCACCGCCGTCGACGACATGATTGCCGTCATCCAGTCGTCGGACGACCCGCGTTTTGGCCTTCCCGTCGGCTGTGAACTCGCCGACGATTTCCTCGAGGATGTCATCCAGCGTCACCATGCCCTGGATGTCGCCGTACTCGTCGACGACGAGCCCCATCCGCCGTTCGCGCCTCTGGAATTCCAGCAGCTGCTGAGTCAGCGCGGTGCCTTCGGGAATGAAGTAGGGTCGCCGTACGGAGCGCTTGAGGTCTTCAAAGGTCAAGGCCCCGTGGCTGAGTTTGGCGATCACAGTGCGAATATGTAAAAACCCTTCAACCTGTTCGATGTCTTCGCGGTAAACCGGCAGGCGTGTGTACAGGGTCTGCGTCAATTGGAGCAGGATGTCTTCCCAGTCGTGGTTGAGGTCGAGGCCGACGATGTCCTGGCGCGGAATCATCACGTCTTCGACGGTGCCCTGCTCCAGGTCGAGGATGTTCACCAGCATGCGCTGGTGGTCATAGGGAATTTTGCCGCCCTCCTTGAGCAGTGTCCTGAGTTCGTCGCGATTGAGACTTTCGAGGACTTCGGCGCTGGTCCGTACACCAAACGGCTTCAGTATCAGGTTGGCGAAGCCGTTCACCAGCCAGACCAGCGGATAGAACACTCTCAACAATATCGTCAGAACATAGGAAGCGGGGAAGGCGATTCGCTCGGGGTGCAGCGCGGCCACCGTTTTTGGTGCCACTTCGGCGAAGATCAGCACAATGACGGTCATGACGATTGACGCGATCCAGACGCCGCTGGCGCCGAAAAGGCGAATGCCGATCACGGTTGCGATCGATGCCGCGAGGATGTTGACCAGGTTGTTGCCCAGCAGGATCACCCCGATCAGGCGATCCGGTTTGCGCAGCAATTTCTGCGCGACGCGGGCACCGCGGTGGCCCTTGTTCGCCAGGTGGCGCAAGCGATACTTGTTCATCGCCATCAGCCCGGTTTCGGAACTCGAAAAAAAACCGGAGCAGACGATCAGCACACCCAGGATGATGTAGAGTGTGCTGAGAGGGGTCTCCTGCATCGTTCAGGTTTGCCAGTTACTGTCCAGCAGCACTTCGAGCACGTATTTGCTGCCGAAGTAGGACAGAACCAGCAGCGCAATGCCGGCCAACGTCAGCCTGACCGCCAGCCTGCCGCGCCAACCATAGCGCCAGCGCCCCCAGAGCAATAAGCCGAACACCAGCCAGGCAAGTATGGAGAGCACGGTTTTGTGAACCAGATGCTGGGCGAAAATGTCGTTGATGAACACCACGCCGGAGGCCAGCGAGACCGTCAGCAGCAGAAAGCCCGCGGCAATCAGTTTGAACAGCAGGTCTTCGAGCACTTCCAGCGCGGGCAGCGTGCGCACCAATGGATTGATGTGGTGGTGACGCAGGAAATAATCGGCCAGGTAGGCGAACAAGGCGTACACCCCGGCGATCGAGAGCAGCCCGAACGACAGCACAGAACTGATCAGGTGCAGCGTGATTCCCGGCGTCGTGCTGTCGAGCGGGATCGGCTGCGGCGGCACTACCCACTCGAGCAGCACGACCGCCGCTGCGATCGGCAATGCGACCAGGCCCGCATCGTACAGCGTCCGGCGAGTGAACGCAGAGACAATCAGCAGCAACATGATGACCAGTGCGCACAGCGACAGCAGATGTGGCAGGCTGACGTCCTGCATGCCTTCGCCGAACCAGTGGTTTATCTGCACGCCGGAGTGAAACAGGGCACCCGCAACGGCGAACGCCAGGGAAAGCGTGCGCCAACCGGGCGACTCTTTTTGGATGGAGTTGTACAGCAATACGAGCGCTGCCACATAAAGGGCTGCGGCCAGTATCAGTGGTGCATCATGGGTCATTTGCTTCTGCTGGACGCATGGTTCTGCGGTTATAATACCTGAGTCAGCAAGGGCTGGTGGCGATGATTGTCAATCAGCCCGCGATTTCCATTCCGGAGTCATTCATGTTTGAAAATTTGACGGAACGCCTGTCGCGCACCGTTCAGCAACTTCGCGGCAAGGGCCGCCTGACCGAAGACGGTATCCGGGATACCCTTCGTGAGGTGCGCATCGCCCTGCTCGAAGCCGATGTTGCCCTCCCTGTCGTGCAAAAGTTCATCAGTGACGTGCGTGAGAAAGCGCTCGGCCAGGACGTACTCAAGAGCCTGACGCCCGGTCAGGCGCTGGTCAAGCTGGTGCATGACGAACTGGCGCAAATCATGGGCCAGGAAAACGAGAAACTGGACCTGCGGGCGCAGCCGCCCGTAGCGGTGCTGATGGCTGGCTTGCAGGGTTCCGGCAAGACGACCACCACCGCCAAGCTGGCGCGCCTGCTGATTGAACAGGAAAAAAAACGCGTCATGGTCGTCAGCTGTGATGTCTACCGGCCGGCCGCCATCGATCAGCTGGAGACGCTGGCCAGGCAGGTGGGCGCCGTGTTCCAGCCGTCCTCGACAGATCAGAAACCGGCAGAAATCGCTCGCGAAGCGGTGGCCGAGGCCAGGCGGCAACTCTGCGACGTGGTGCTGATCGACACCGCCGGGCGGCTGCACATCGACGCGTCCATGATGGATGAAATTCGGGCCATTCACGCCGCTGCCAAACCACATGAGACGCTGTTCGTGGTGGACGCAATGACCGGCCAGGACGCGGCCAACACAGCGGCCGCGTTCAACGACGCGCTGCCGCTTACCGGCGTCATTCTCACCAAGACCGATGGTGACGCACGCGGGGGTGCCGCCCTTTCGGTGCGTCAGATTACCGGCAAGCCGATCAAGTTCCTGGGCTCCGGGGAAAAGACCGACGCGCTTCAACCGTTTCATCCTGAACGCGTCGCTTCACGGATTCTCGGCATGGGCGACGTGCTGTCGCTGGTCGAAGAGGTGCACCGCAAGGTTGACCAGGAGCAGGCCGAGAAACTGGTGCGGAAAATGCGCCGCGGCCGCGGTTTCGATCTGCAGGATTTCAAATCGCAACTGGAGCAAATGCAGAACATGGGCGGGTTGGGCGGTCTGGTCGACAAGCTGCCGGGCATGGGCAGCCTGTCCGATCAGGTTAAATCGCAGGTCGATGACCGGCAAACGCGGCAGATGATTGCAATCATCAACTCCATGACGCCAAAGGAACGCCAGTTTCCGGACATCATCCGCGGTTCGCGCAAAAAGCGCATCGCACACGGTTCGGGCACGCAAATACAGGCCATCAACCGCCTGCTCAAGCAGCATGCCCAGATGCAGAAGATGATGAAAAAAATGGGCAAGGGCGGAATGGCCGGGATGATGCGTAAAATGAACAAATTGCAGGGCCAGTTGCCGCCCGGCGGTAAGCCGCCATTTTGAGCGCAGGCATGAGCGCGGTCTTCATGCGGCGAGCCGGGTGGGCGCCGCAATGGCCGAAAACGCCCGGTCGGCCCTGTTTAACGCGTTTTTGTCTGTTTTCTTTTGCGGCAAAGCAAGGTAGAATGCTCGGTTTGCTGAATCCGCCGGGCTGGCGGCAGCCGGTATTGACTCGGCGCTTCTTTAAACTTGTCCAGGCTGGTATAATCAGAACACAAGTTGCTGATAAACCTATTAAAGTGGATTTTTGAACATGGTAACAATCAGATTGAGCCGGGGTGGCGCCAAGAAGCAACCCTTCTATCACATTGTCGTGGCGGACAGCCGCAAAGCCCGCGACGGCCGAAATATCGAGCGTGTGGGATTTTTCAACCCGGTAGCTCGCGGCCAGGAACAGCGCTTGCGTGTCGACCTGGAACGCGTGGATTACTGGACCGGCGTTGGTGCCCAGGTGAGTGATCGTGTAAAGAACCTGGTCTCCGAGGCTCGAAAAGTAACCGTCTGATCGGTCCGTGAGCGACGCCGTAAGCGGTCGCGAACCGGAGCGAAAACAGGTACTTGTCGGTCACGTTTCGGGCGTCCAGGGTCTCAAGGGTTGGGTCAGGGTGCATTCTTTGACTGATCCGCGCGAGGCGATTTGGGAATATCAGCCTTGGCTGTTGGGCGTGGAACTCGAAGCGGTCCACATCCTCCAGGCCAGGAAGCACGGCAAGCATTTGCTGGTCCTGCTGGAAAATATCGATGGCCGTGAGCAGGCGGAGGCGCTGATCGGCCAGTCTATCGCCGTTTATCGTGATGAGCTTCCGGAGCTCGGCGAAGACGAGTTTTATTGGTTGGACCTCATCGGCCTTGCGGTGCAGCTGGACGACGGTCGTGAGCTGGGCGTCATCGATCGGATGCTGGCTACCGGTGCCAACGATGTGATGGTGGTGCGGGGCGACAAGGAACGGTTGATTCCGTTCGTGACGGGGCAGTACGTCAAGAAGGTCGATCTGGAAGCCGGAGCGGTGGTCGTTGACTGGGACCCGGAATTCTGAGTGATGCGGATACAGGTCATCACGCTGTTTCCGGAGGAGTTCACGCCACTGGTCAACCTGGGTGTGACCGGGCGCGGAATTCGCGCCGGGCGGATCGAACTGATGTTGATCAACCCGCGGGATTTTGCGCGGGACCGGCACCGCAGCGTGGACGACCGGCCTTATGGCGGCGGCCCCGGCATGGTGATGGCGGTGGAGCCTTTGCGCAGCGCGGTGAAGGCGGCCAAAGCGCAAGCGGGCCCGACGACGAAAGTGAGTCTCCTGAGCCCGCAAGGCAGGGTGCTTGACCAGGAGGGTGTGCGGGAATTATCGGCGCGGCGGGATTTGATCCTGGTGTGCGGCCGCTACGAAGGCGTGGATGAGCGCCTGATCGAGCTGGAAGTCAATGAGGAGTGGTCTATCGGTGACTACATCCTCAGCGGCGGTGAACTGGCTGCCGCAGTGATCGTTGATGCAGTGGCGCGCCTGGTGCCGGGTGTACTTGGCGACGAGCAGTCGGCGCAGCAGGACTCGTTCACGGACGGCTTGCTGGATTGCCCGCATTACACCCGCCCGGAGACGGTCGGAGGTTTGGAGGTGCCGGCGGTGCTGCTCTCCGGCGATCACGGTGCCATTGAGCGCTGGCGAAGGAAAAAGGCCCTGGGACGTACATGGCGTCGGCGTCCGGAGTTGTTGAAAGAGCAGAAACTGGACGAAGAATCGAAGGCTCTGCTGGCCGAATACATTTGCGAGCAGGGTGAGTAAGCCAACTGACAGTATGCTGAATTTGCATGAAGGACTGGGAACAATGACGAACATCATCGACGAAATCAATGCGGAACAGTTGAACCGGGATATTCCGGCGTTCGCACCCGGCGACACCATCGTGGTGAGCGTCAAGGTGAAGGAGGGCAGCCGCGAACGGCTGCAGGCATTCGAGGGCGTTTGCATCGCGATCCGCAACCGCGGCCTGAATTCAGCGTTCACCGTGCGCAAAATCTCGCATGGCACCGGTGTGGAGCGCATCTTCCAGACGCACAGCCCGATGATCGACTCCATCAGGGTCAAGCGCCGCGGTGACGTTCGCCGCGCCAAGCTCTACTACCTGCGCGAGCGTGAGGGCAAGTCGGCCCGGATCAAGGAAAAACTGGGCTGAAAAGCATCGCCCGAAATGAAAAAGCCCGCTGCTTGCGGGCTTTTTTTTGTCTGCGTTTCAGCATCTGAGTTCGCGTGGGCAAGCCCGACATCCGGCTTGCCCTTGATTCTGAGCCTCCCACCCCTATCTTGTGCAGCAATCCAAGCAACCGTGCGTGCCTGAAATGAGCAAGACCAAAACCAAGAGCCAAACCAAGAGTAACAGCAAGACACCGAGCAACAGCAAGACACCCAAAACTCACGCTTTCCAGGCGGAGACCCGCCAGGTTCTGCAGCTGATGATCCATTCGCTGTATTCCAACAAGGAAATTTTCCTGCGCGAATTGATCTCCAATGCATCCGATGCGCTCGACCAGCTGCGCTTCCTCGCCATCAAGGACGACGCCATTTATGAAGGCGACAGCGACCTGCACATCGAGATCGAGGCAGACGAAGAAGCGGGCACCCTGACGATCCGCGACAACGGCATCGGCATGACCCGCGAAGAGGTAATGGAGAACATCGGCACCATCGCCAAATCCGGTACCAAGGCCTTTCTTGAGCGGCTTGCAAATGACGAACGGGTCGATGCGCGACTGATCGGCCAGTTTGGCGTCGGGTTCTATTCCTCTTTCATCGTCGCCGACAAGGTGACCGTGTTGACCCGCAAGGCTGGCGACGCACCGAAAGAGGGTGTGCGATGGGAATCCGACGGCGGCGGGGAGTTCACCATCGTGGCTGAGGAACGACCGGTCCACGGCACGGAGGTGATCCTGCAGCTGAAAGATGCCGAAAAGGAGTTTCTCAGCCCGTGGACCCTGAGGTCGCTGATCGGGCGTTACTCGGACCACATCGGTTTTCCGATCCGCATGCGTGAAGACAAGGGCGAGGAAGGCACCGAATGGCAGGACGTCAATAAAGCTTCCGCGCTGTGGACGCTGCCCAAGAGCGAAATCAGCGGTGACGATTACCAGTCATTCTACAAGTATCTGACCCACGACCTGGACGACGCCCTGTGCTGGACTCATAACAAGGTCGAGGGCGCGCAAAGCTACACGACGCTTCTGTACATCCCGTCCAAAGCGCCGATGGACCTGATGCTGCAGCGCGATGAGCGCAGCGGCCTGCGCTTATATGTGAACCGGGTGTTCATCATGGACGCCGCCCAGCAGTTGCTGCCTCACTACCTGCGATTCGTGCGGGGTGTCGTCGATTCCGACGATCTGCCTCTGAACGTCTCGCGCGAACTGTTGCAGGAGAACGAACTGGTCGGGAAAATCCGTTCAGCCGTGATTCGCCGCAGCCTCGATCTGATAGCCAAAATGGCCGAGGACGATTCGGTGCAGTACGAAAAATTCTGGGGCCAGTTCGGCGCTGTTCTGAAGGAAGGCATTGTCGAGGACATGGCCAACCGCGAGCGCATTGCGCCGCTGTTGCGCTTTGCGTCCACGCGTGGTGACGGGGCCAAGCCGACTGCGGACCTGGCGGGTTACATCGAGCGGATGCCGGAAGGCCAGGAGAACATCTACTACATCACGGCGGAAAACTACCGTGCCGCCTCGAATAGTCCGCACCTGGAACTGTTTCGCAAGAAAGGCGTGGAAGTGCTGCTGATGTTCGATCGCGTCGACGAATGGATGATGGCCTATTTCAACGAGCATGACGGCAAGCACTTCAAGTCGGTGGCCAAGGGCGACATCGATCTCGGTGCACTTGACAAGGCGGATGAGAAGGAGAGGGCGGAAGAAGCGGACACCACCGCGGAGACGCTCGACGAGGACCTTCTGCGCAGGGTTGGTGAGGCGCTGGGCGAACAGGTCAGCGAGGTACGCAGCAGCCAGCGGCTCACCGATTCGGCCTCCTGCCTGGTGCTCGGTGACCAGGAAATGGCGCTGCATTTGCAGCGCTTGCTGGAGCAGGCGGGCCAGGAAGTACCCGATTCACGCCCGGTGCTGGAACTCAACCCCTCGCATCCGCTGGTCGACAGACTACGGGACGAAAGCGATCCGGGTCGTTTTTCGGACCTCTCCATGGTGCTGTACGAGCAGGCCCTGTTGTCGGAAGGGGCGTCACTGGAAGACCCGGCCGGCTTC
>JAVVFH010000103.1:0-11578 GCA_032250585.1 Lysobacterales bacterium | reverse complement strand
ATTGCAAAGGCAAGGCCAAACATAACCGGCTTCGAGGCAATTGACATAGAGGTTACCCGCATCGTACCTGGGACATGTGATAAGTAGATCTGACTTCGGCCAATGGCTACGCCGTCGAGCATCCGCCGGGTGAATTCGTCGGCATTGCCGCCTCCCAGCGCTGCGTGGCTGGTCGGCAGGTCCAGAGCGACCACGCGCAGGCCCTTGCCCTCGATCTCGGCCCGAAGCGCCTCCCAGGCCTTCTGGGGCAATCGGCTGAGGCGGTCGATGGCCTCGACCAGAAGGATGTCGCCGGGTTGCGCGTCCTGCAGCAGCCGGCGCAGTTCAACGCGCTCTGAGCTGGCTCCGGAGGCGTTCTCGACATACCGGGCGGCAATGCGGTGTCCGCGCTCTGAAACGAAGTTCTCGAGGCTCTCGGACGCCCGGGTGGCGTCCTGCTCACTGGTGCTGGCCCGAAGGTAGGCTCGGATGAACATTGCAACTCCCTGTGCTGATTTGACTGTGCCGATAAATAGTGTACTGCTTTGGTCTAGAAAAAGCAATTATCGGTACAGATAAATCGGGGTCTACGAGTGTGCTGCTATAGGTATACCTTTCCATCACACCGGTCGTCTCACATTTTTGTTGTGAACTCAGCACTGGTAGCCGAACCACTTATCGGCGAACCCGCCCTGCTTTGATTTAGATCAATTACCTTCAAGCGCGTGACAGTTAGATTCGGTCTTTGACGGTTCAGCGTGAGAGCTAAGCTGTCCTCTTCCAATGACGGGTAGGGGCAATCC
Organism: Lysobacterales bacterium; assembly: GCA_032250585.1. Lineage (GTDB taxonomy): Bacteria > Pseudomonadota > Gammaproteobacteria > Xanthomonadales > SZUA-36 > JAVVFH01. Next base: position 10,796 of record JAVVFH010000103.1, on the reverse strand, counting down.
CGAATCGTCTCGCATCACAGCCAAGTGTGGGGCTTGCGTATGTTTGGTTGGCTATTTCCGCGAAAGAGCATGGCTCAGGACTTAACAGTTCGGCCCGAAGAGCCTGAAGGAAAATCAAAATCAACTAGTGTCAACAAGACTCAGCGGAAGCTGGCGATCCTCGAATGGCGTGACCGATGGGAATTGGCTGTCGATGACTTCCTTAAACCCCATCAAAATCGATTGATGCTAGAAATTAAGCAAATACTGGAAAGCAAGTCATTTATCGACTCGCTATTCAGGAGCAGGCGAATTCTTCGTGACGATGTTGAACCAGTCATACAGACCTGGGTCGCAAATACTTCAACAGATTTCATTGAAAAGGCCTCACGCGAAGCCCTCTCCGTGCTACGCCAACATGGAGGTCCGATTCAAGTGTCCAACTCAATAGAAAGCCTTGCAGAAAACAGACAAGCCTACAAGGACATTGCCGACCTAGCTGCAACGATTGGACCAGCAGCAGCCGCAATTGTCGCAATTCCGACCGCAGTTTCGGGCTCGATAGTATCAGCTGGCGGACTTCTCGGGCTGCTGGGTGTGACGGTTATAGCGTGGCCCTTTGCGATCGCTAGTGGAGTCGTCATCACATTCACTTTAATGACGGCCGCTTTTCGTGCGTCGAGCTTCAAGCAACGCGCACTCAATCGACTTTTTAAGAAAATATCAGCCTATGTTGACGAGCTCACATTTGGTCGAATCGAAATAGCAAGCCCGACCACACAGGAAAGCGGCGGCCTATGCGGGAATTTGCAAAGAATAATTCGTGAGACGGCGGAGGCTCAGTTGCATACCGAGGACACAGAATGAATGATTACCTTTTTCAAGTCCCAGAGCGATTCATTGCAGCACTCCAATCGGGACAAATGACACGCTTCGGCGGCATTCTGAAAGACAATGCGACTGGACGAATTGTAGGACATCTACAGGAAACCGGACTTTCTAATTCATTAATGAACTCTGTCATGGGCGGGCCTCTAGCACCCGTTACGACAATTTCTTCTCTTGGAGCTAACTATCAACTCGCTGCCGTAACGAAAATGCTCGGAATGATGCAGGTTCTTCAGTTTGCAACGCTTGGAGCATCAATTGCCGGGCTTGGCGTCAGTGCCGTAGGATTTTCGATCCTGAACAGAAAAATCAATCGCATTGGCGATTCAGTCGAGGCTATCCATGAGCGGGTAAAGAAAGATTTCCGTTGGATAAAACTCTCCCGGATGCGCGATTCAATAAACGATCTCCGAGGGCTGACTGATACTGCGGAGCACCTCCAGGGATTAGACCGGGTTAAGCACGACTGGGTTAAATTGGGGTCGCGATTTCGGGAGCGAAGTGGCCGTATTCGCTCGGAGCTTGAGTACATTATTGATCAGCCGAGCTTTGATGATGAATTGTTTAAATCATACTTGGGAGCTTTGTGTGTAAGCAACACCCTCGCAAGCAAGTGCTTCATTTTCGGAAACGACTATGAAAGAGCCCACTCCCATGCTGAACTGATCTCAGAGAAGTATGACGACTTGTTTTCTAGACTGAGCCCTCGGACGCTTCTAGAAAAAATGGGAATCGAGACCAAATATATGACACAAGACCATAAGAATCAAGCAACTGAAAAGATTCAGTTTATAAGAGATTTGCAGGCAACTGCATCGACTTTTCCCGCGCTTATTGCTCGATTAGACGATGCGGGTATTTGCGGCAGTGAGTACCTTAGACGACTCCGAGAAGACGATACAAACTCCATTGTCGTTATCGATGCCTCATAGGAACCAAATATGAAAGAGAGGCGTGCAATTTGGAGCTTATATATTTACTGCTCTCCCAATGATCGGACAACCTCTAGTGGGGGCAGGCATTATGCTAGCCAATTTGGCAGGAATTTGCTCGGGGACTAATGTAGGGCCAGGAAATGACAATCAAGCTTTGTCTGTGTGATCTTGACAACACACTCATTCGTACCGACGACCTTTAGGCCTTTCGCGGCCACGGAGCGTGCCGTCAATCCCGAGGCTCCTACAGAAAAACTTGAACCTTCCCCCTGAGTTTTTTTGAGGATATACTGAAATAAGTGCCGAGAATTCCAGTCTCTCCGACGTTGGCTTGACGGGGGAAAACCATCGATCATGAAGGCGGCTTGCTACGCTGTGATCAGGAAACATTTCGTGTTCGTTGACGTTGCGGTCCAACCTGTTCGTCCGGGTGACGAAACCCATAGGAAATCTAGAAATGAGCCGAGACCCTAGAATCGTCCGCTCGATGTTCCCCCAAGCGGTGGTCAGCCTCGATCCTAAGTGCGACCAGATCTGGAAGCTTATGGGCCTGGATCAGAAGGAGCCGGAAGACACTGACGACCTCGACGACTATGAGGAGCCCTGCTACGGCCGGGCGGAGCAGTTCGAGAAACTGGTTTCCAAGGTCCCGAAGGACCATGTCCGAGTCTCGACGATGGGGATGGAGATTCCGCACAGCCCCGGCCTGACTTGGGACATCGAGATGACCTGGTTCCTCGCGCCGGCCGAGAACCCGGAGATGGAGTGGCTGCTCTACTGCATCAACTGGGACGACAACTGGGAGGTCTACGAGGTGCTGTTTGTTGCCGAGTGCAAGGGCTTTTCTTCACCGGCGATCTCAACGGCAGCAATGCTGGAGGCGACCTTTGAGAACTGGAACATGCATATGGATCCCGAATACCCGGGCTGGGAACTCGTGGATCAAATCGTTCAATCGGCCAAGTGATTGACCGCAGGCCGACGGACTACAGTTGACTTTGCAGCGAAGATCAATGACGGAACCACATACCCGGTATCGGCTCAGCGCGAATGTCATCGTGGGTGACTTCATTAAGCCCCTTTGGCTGGCACCCGATCCCCTTGAATATGGACAGGCGTATTCCGCAAATGGAGATTTGAGGGATCGCAAGAAATGCAAAGTGTTACGACTGCAGATTCCGCGAAGACATCCACTGTAAGCAACTTCCTCCGTTCATGGCCGGCAGTCGGGTCAGACAAAGACACCGCTGACCTCTCTCATCCCTACAACAGCTCCTGCTCCACGAACCGCGTTGAGCAGAGTGACTCCTCGCGCTGGTAGCGATAGGCTACTAGCTTGCCCCCCTCGCCGGCGCTGTAGTCCGTGCACGCCGCGTTGTGGCACTCCGGCTGCGGTGCGCGCCGGTTCCAGTAGTGCCCGAAGAACACCCGAGCCTCGGCCTCACCGTACACGGGATGGCTGGCATTCTCGTAGGGGAGCGTGGCGGGATCGGGCCCTTTCGGCTTCGTGGGAAACAGCAGCGCCTCCTCCAGCGTCTTCGGTTCCGGATGCCACCAACGGATCCGTGCATTGCTGCGCGGGTTGCCATCCTTGTCGAGGTAATGGCAGCCGTCGGGCAGCTCTTACTCCGGGCCCTTCAGCAGGGTCTCGCAAGCGCGCCAGCGCTCGGTTCCCTTCGTCGCCGCCGGCTCCCAGGCAGCGGCCGGCACGTACCAGGCGCTATCGGCCTTCTGCAGGGTTGCCAGACTGGCGGGATGCCAGCAGGCGTGGACGCAGCGCCAGCCCGGTCCTTCGACCGCCACCGGCAGCGTTCGGAACCGAGCGAGCATGTCGGCCTTGAAGCCCGGACGGCGCTCCAGCTCGTCCAGAACCTTCTGGTGCTGCTGGCGGTTCTTCTCGTTCTGAGGCCGGAGGGTGGTCCCCGGCGAGCCGGGAACCTCGGTGTGGAAGTGGACGGCGTTGAACTCGTGGTTGCCCATGACACACAGGGCGTCGCCCTGGTCCACCAGTTCCCAGACGATCTCGACCGTCCTGAGGTTCTCGGGCCCTCGGTCGATCAAGTCCCCGCCCTGACGCCGTTTCCAGCCGAGCTTCTGTATCAGGGCCAAAAGCGTCGGCGCCTGACCGTGGACGTCTCAGATGAATGTGTAGCGGCGTTCCGGGTCCATGCGCATCACCATAAGCTCCAACTGTAGTCGATCTCGTGCCGGATGAGCCAATTTTGGCACTCTCAAACGTCCCTGAAGCGCTCCGCGATGAGCGCCGTGAAAATCTTCGAGAGCTCCGATGGCCAAGAGGGTTTTCTTTTGCAATTTCTGCCGATTGCCGATAGCCAGCTGCCGATACGGTCTGGACTCTTACTTCCGCTAACCAAACCGCAGAATTAGCGATTTCGAGTGATGCTGTTATTATGTACAGTAGTTTCGCCTGGAGCCGCAGCATGAGAACCCTGACCGCGAAGGAACAGCGTTTCGTCGACGAATACCTGATCGATCTCGATCCCCAGCGCGCCGCGATCGCCGCCGGCTACCGCGAGTCCACCGCCCGGATCAAGAGTTACGGCTGGGTCTCGAAGCCCGACGACAAGCCGCACATCTACCAGGCGGTTCAGGCGGCGAAGGAGGCCCGCTCCGAGAAGCTGAAGCTGGACGCCGACGAGGTGCTCCGGCATGCCCTGCAACTGTCGGTCTACGATGTTCGGGAGCTGTTCGACGACAGCGGCGAACTGGTTCCGCCCCACGAACTCCCGGCGAATCTGGCCCGGGTTGTCCAGGGCATCCACCGCCGGGCAGATGGCTCCTACGAATACCGGCTTCCCGACCGGAATGCAGCGACCGAGCGACTGATCAAGCATCTGGGTCTGTATGAGCGGGATAATCTCCAGACTCGGAATGACAGCCTGCTCGATGTCATGCAGAAAATCGCAGCGGGCAAGAATGCTCTGGATCTGGCGAGAGAGCGCAGCTAGACGGCGGCGCCGGATTGAAGCTTTACCGCGCGCCAGCCGGCTCGTAGCTCGCGCCCGGACGGTGCCCGCAGAATCAGCAGCGGGTCCTCCAGCCGAACGACCTCGAACACGGTGTCGATGTTCGGTAATCGAACGGCATCACCGATGCGGATGCCGGCCAGTTGCTCGGGTTGCGCGAGTTGCGCGTAAAGCTCTACTTGCTTTCTGCCGTCCATACGCCTTTACCCTCTCTGCGTTGAAGATCGATCATGTGCACTGCCAGCCTGCGGATCTGGTGCGGCTGGTCATAGTCGGTTTCATTCAAAACAATGTCAGCGAAGCCGTCGATCTCGCTGGCCACTTCAATGGCGATCTCATCCAGTGCGCTGCGACTGATTTGAAAGCCGGGACAGCGGCGCTTGATGTTCGGATACAGCAGCCCGTCCTGGCCGACACCGCAGCGGCCGATGCCTTGCGGCGGGTTGATCTTGTCGCGGATGAAATGCCGGCAATCGCTGCAGGTGACTTCCGGCAGCGGCGGTGGCGGATCCAGATTCGCCAGTAGCACCTGCTTCTGTTCCTTGAGTTGCTGACGCAGCGCCGGCGTGATCGTGCCGGGTGGCCCTTCAATCTCCAGCCGTCCATCACATGCGCTGATGGTGAAACCGCGCTTTCTCAGGTTGTCCACCAGAGCGGCCGCGTTCACACCGTCCACCGTTCTCGGCCATTGATGCCCTTAGATTCCTGTGCCTCAATCTGGCCGTCTATGCCATCTTTGATGGACTTCTCATTACTGGTGTTGTCTCTTTGGTGGTCATTGGCCGTCTTGGCCGTCTTTGTTGTCTCTTCTCCATAGGCGGCATAGGCGGCCACATTCGGGCACGGGGAACTATGGTCATCTATGGGTGGGTGGCCATCATTGGCGTCGGGTAGTCGCCAGCGCCATTTACCGGCTTTGCCGAATCCATCGCGCTCGGATCGGATACCCAGCGAAGACTTCGCGCGGCGTAGCGTCTTCTCGGCCACGCCGGCCTCGCGCGCTGATTTCAAGATTTCTTTCGAGTCGGTGATGCCTTCATTCAGGCAGTCGATGATCAGCTGGCAGGCTTCGGCTTTTGCATCACGCTCGTCGTCGGGTGTCAGTGCCTCGATGGCAGATACAGATACTCGCTCCGGCTCCCACTGGATGACCGGCACGTTGCCGACTGCGGTCGGGACTTCACCGACGCGATATGCGAAACCACCAATGTCAGGCGCCAGGTTGTTCTTACTCGGCAGCAGCAGCCGGCGATGCTCATCATCCGGGTCTTTCACCACCACCCATGCCGAGCGTGCTGCAGCGACGAATGCAAGCGAACCAGAGACACGATAAAGAGCATTGCCACCGGTGGCCTTGTTCAAATGCGAAACGGCCAGCACGGCGATCCTGTGGCGGCTGGCAAGGTCTTTCAGCGGTGACAGCAGCGAGCGGATCTCTGCGTTGTTGTGCGAGTCCGTATCACCGAGAAAGGCAGAGATCGGATCCACTACCACCAGCGCCACGTCGCCGATCCGCTTGATCTCCTGATCCAGCCGGATCAGGTCGCGCTTCAAACTGAATGCGCGCTCGACTGGCAAGCCTTCCTTGTCGGTGTCGATGACGGATTCGAGGATGAAGACTTTTCTGACGTCAGCACCGGCGGCTTCCAGCCGTGGTCGGATGGTGTCGGCCGCGTCATCTTCAGCCGATGCGAAGACCACGCTGGCCGGCTTCGGTGTGCCGCTACCATCCGGCCACGGGATGCCGGCGGTGATGCGCGCGGTGATGTCGGCGGTGATGAGGCTCTTGCCGAGTCCAGGATCACCGGCGTCGATGGTCAGCTTGCCCAGCGCCAGCCGGCCTTCCCAGAGCCAGACAATCGACTGTGCCTCGATGTCGGCCAGTCTGCGCGTGAGTCCACTCGGCTCCAGTGCCATCGTGACCGCAGGCAGCCCCTGGTCGATCAGGAAGTCGTTGAAGTCGCCAACCGTATCAGGTGCCACAACGTGGCCGGCGACCGCTTGAGCGGCCTCTGTGGCCTTCCTGACGCCGGGGTTGCCTTGTGTCTTTTCGTCATTGTCGGCAGCGACGACAATCGGCACGGTGGGGTACTTCTTGCGGATCGCCACCGCCACCGGCTGCAGGTTGCCGCAGTTGAACGCGACCGCAACCGGCTGGCCAGTTGCGGCGTGAACCGTTGCGGCAGTTGCGTAGCCTTCGGCGATATAGAACCGTTCGGCCGGCTTGCCGATAGCGTGATAGTTGCCGGTGATTTCACCACCGGGAAAGAACCGCTTGCTACCGTCGTCGTCGATAAACTGCAGCGAGCGGATCTCGCCATCCGGTGACTGAACCGGTACGATCAGCCGGCCATCGTCGTGCAGCCGCAGGCCATGGGCCTCGACCTGCTTCTTTTCGAGATACGGATGGCTGGTCGCCGGCTTCGCCTTCTTCCAGACCTTTGTCGCTTTCGCTGCGGCTTCATCATGGCCGGCCTTGCGTTCGGCCTCGGCTTGGGCACGAGCGGCGGCGGCCTTTTGCTGCAGCGCGGCCAGCTCCTGATCGCTGTAATCGCGATCCGGAAACCAAGTGTCGCTGTAGCCGGTCGACCAGTCGCCGAAAACGCCGCCTTCACCGTCGTCGAATAGACGGCAGTAGCCGGCCGTGTTGCCGCTGCTCTTGTCGACGCCGGCGAATCGATACCATTTGCCGGGCGCGATATGCACCGGCGGCGTCATGCCGGCCGCCTGGATTGCCTCGGCCAGGCTGTCATGGCGCTGACGCCCGATCTGCTGTACTATATTCACTTAGTAGCCCCTCATTGTTGAACACCGAATCGGCTGCTGCTGCGCTCGATACCTCAAGAAAGCCCGACCGGCACTGGTCGGGCTTTCACTTTTTTGCCGATCAGAAATTGATGGCGTCGTTCAGGTCATCGTCGACGACCGGCTGGCCCTTGATCGGACGCAGCCGCAGACCGCCGACGACCTGGCCCTTAAAAGACACGTTCGGGTCGACGTACAGAACAGCCTTCTGGCCCTTCCAGTGATCCGTGTCGCCGCCGAACGCATCGGCCAGCACGCGGATGGTGGTGGTGTTCATGACCAGGCCTTTTTCATATTCCGGGAAGTGCAGAACAAACCGCTGGTCACCGTTCGGCATTGACTCGCGTGTGACTTCGCCGAGCGTTACCGTGGTGTCTGCGTCGATGTCTTCCTTGCGCAGGTACTTGCTTTCGATCATTTGGTTGACTTTCATTTCGATACCTCTTGAGTTGCAGTTAAAGTGCCGCTTGCGCGGACGGTTAGATGCCCATGCGGGCGCTTACCAGCACCAGTCTTGGTGCTGATAATTTCGGGATAGGACTAGGGTGCGATCACGGGTCTGGCTGGACTGTGTTGTCGCGCGTGCGGGACTCAATCCACGAGTCAATGTCCGACTGGCGGTAACGGACGACTCGGCCGAATTTCGCAAACTTCGGACCGCCTCCACGGCAGCGCCAAGCCTCTAACGTGGTGCGCTTCAGGCCGAGATATTCGGCGGCTTGCTGGGTGTCGAAGAGGTCGTTGGCGCTGTTGGTGCGCCATGAATGGGAGGAATGCATTGACTACGTCCAATTTGGGCCGGGGCCACCCTTTTTGCGATGGCTTGGACGTAGTACAACAGAGTTCGAATATTAGGCCATACACGATCATGAGAACTGAGCTGCCTGATCGTGTATGGCTAGATCCTTATTCGTTCTGCGCTTGCAATTTTTCGGATATTCTTTTCGATTTTTTTTAATTCACTCCAGAGCTCGCGTATTTGGGGGCCCTGGATTGCAGGTTTGAGATAAAACGATGTGTTCCGTGGAGCTTTTACGGACATTATTTCGCAGCACATTCGGAAAAGTCTCGAAAGATCAGAATCCGGGTTTATGGAGAGTGGTATGTCTATGTGGTTTTCTTTGATTGTTCGGATTAGCCCATTGGCAAGCATGGCTTGAATGCTTATCTTGCGCTGGCGTTTTCCTTTCGGATTGGAAATTTGGGCTTTGACCCTATAATAAGAAGCCATCAATGTTAATAGCTCGGACAATTTTCCTTCAAAGTCGCCTTGAATCTTGGCTGCAAGATCAGCGCAAAGTTCACTTGTTTCTGTGAGTTGCTTGAAGTTGTGGCTATTGATAGGGCTTTGCCGCTGCTCCGGCATTTTCAATCGATCTCGAATGCATATTTGAAAAGCGATCAACTGCTTTATCGCCATGGCGTCCAACTCGTTGTCGGCAAGCAGGAACAGTAATCGATCCTCCTGTTCTTCCGTTATTTCTATAGGTGGTGAATCGCTGTTACAAAGCTCAAGTTCCTCTAGAAATGACTTCGGTTTTTCTATAGCTTCACTCATCGCTGGCTCGCCGTCAGCTTGACCCCGTTAGCTCCCTCTAAGATCCGACGCTGTTCTTCGAAGTAGCCAGCGATGCGGTCGGCTTCCGGCTTCAGGTTGCGAACGTCCGACAGGTCGGTGTAGTGCGCGAGCGTGACGTCATCATTCTGTTTGTGGTTCATCAGGGCCTTGGTCCGCCACAACTCTACATTGCAGGCGGCAGCGACAGCCCGGAAAGTGCGCCGGAGATCATGCGCGGTAATGTTGATGCCGGTCTGCTCAGCCAGAATTTGCAGTTGCCCGCGCACATCCTTCAGGTGGCCCTTTCCGCTCCGAGCGGGAAAGACCCACCCTTCCCGATTCGGCCGGTTCTGCAGAACGCTGGCGGCAACCTCGGACAGCGGCAGGGTGATGTCTGTGCGGTTCTTCGTGTCGATCAGGCTCAGGCTGCGGCCGTCCAGGTCGATCTGCGACCACTTCAGTGCGCGTGCTTCGCCGACGCGCAGGCCGGTCAACGCGAGCAAAGCCACCAAATCAGCGGCAGCAACGCTGGCGAGAGTCTGCGCCGGGTCTGTGCGCTTTGCCTGTACCGCCGACCACCAGCGCCCGATCTGCTCCAGCGGAACCATGCTGGACTTTGGTTTGACCGCACGGAGCATTGACGCGTCGCGTAGCACGTCGACCGGATTCTCAACAATCAGCCGCCTTCCGTCCGGCGCTCGGTACTGGGCCGCGGCGTAGTTCATGATCCCCTTGAGGACACGCATGGCCTGATTGGCCTGCGCCACTGATCTCCGAGCACGATCCGAGTAACGGCGCTGGATCATCTCCCGGGTAATACCCATCACTGGCTTGTCGGCCCAGTCTGGGAAGGTCGTTCGAAGATGGTAGCGAATATCCGCCTTGGTCCTGTCTTTCAGTGGCAGGCCGGCGCGGGTTACACGGTTGCTCAGATAGGACTCAACGGCCTTTGCCAAGGTCACGGACTCAGTCTTCAGCCGTTTGCGTTCGGCCGACAGATCGATCCCCTTTGCCATGTCGCCCAATTTGCTCTTGGCGATCTTGCGCGCCTGATCGGCCGTGAATACGCCGTGTTTCCCGATCGTGGCACGCCGGGTCTTGCCATTGACCCGCGATTCAACGATGTAGCTCCGGGCGCCTGCGGCTGTGACCCGCAGGCCAAATCCAGTCAGGTCATCGTCCCAGTGCAGAGAGTAGCCCTTTGCAGGGGGGCTGACCCTGGCAACGGTGGTATTCTTAATTCTCACGGGCTGAATCCGTCGGGTTGAGGTGTAGGCACTGTGTAGGCAGATGTAGGCAAACTTAATCCAAGTCCATCGGATTTATTATGAACCTAAGTCACTGGTTTTTCAATGTTCATCTGCCTACATCGTGGCCCATCATACACATACCGAACGGACTCAAAATCCGGTTCTGGCAACAGAGTGCGGGTTCGATTCCCGCCCCGGGTACAAATAAGGTCTGACTGCTAAGCAGTTAGGCCTTTTTTGATTAATAGTTTACAGTTTTTAAAACATCTGCTATCCGTTAGTTTGAATTCACAAAACTCTGAAATAGCCAGTATAATAATTATAAAATTTCAACTAATTATGCTTATATCAACTTTTTGATTCTGGGATATGTTGATAAAAGACCAATACATGT
>JAVVFH010000102.1:0-11606 GCA_032250585.1 Lysobacterales bacterium | reverse complement strand
CCCCGCCTCGTTTCGGCGCGCTTATTTGGAACAACCAAACCGCGCTTGCCGAAGCCAAGCCGGTGCATCCCGCAAAGACCTCGTCGCGCCCGCGCATAATTGATCAGAGGTTCCTTAGGTGACAGGACACCAGTGGCTGAACCGTTCTCAATGGCTAAAACCGATCCATGGATAAATACCACGCTGCGGGAAGAAGCCGCTGCGCTGTCGGCACGGATCGGTGAACTGCTGCAGGACGCCATCGCCGGACTGGACCAGCGCATGGCCCTGCCGCCGGGCAGCGCGGCGGCTTTGCTCGAACTCGACGAACCCCTGCCATGCCAGGGCAATGGCATGCAGGCTGCGCTGGATCGTTTGCTGGACCTCAATGTCCGCGCCGGCGCCAATACCGGTGGTCCCAAGTGTTTCCACTTCGTCATCGGCGGCAGTACACCGGCGGCCCTGGGCGCCGATTTGCTGGCCACAGCCTGCGATACGCTGACATACACCTGGGTGACTTCTCCCATTGGCGTGCAGATGGAAATACGCGCCCTGGCCTGGTTGCGCGAGCTGTTCGGCCTGCCCGGGGCCTGGACCGGCGTGATGGTCACGGGCGGCACCATGGCCAATTTTGTCGGCTTGGCGGCCGGCCGCCAATGGTGGGGGGAGCAACTGGGTTTTGATGTTTCTGAGACCGGTCTGTCCGGCCAGGCGCAAATGCCGGTGCTGACATCGGGTTTCGTCCACGCCGCAACCCGCAAGTGTCTGGCACTGCAGGGCATAGGGCGGGGCCATCTGAAGGTTTACAGCCGGGACGATGCGGGTCGCATCGACTTGCCGGCGTTCGAACGCGCGCTGCAGGCGCTGGACGGAGCGCCGGCGCTGGTGGTGGTCAATGCCGGCGAGGTCAATGCCGGCGAATTCGACCCGGTGGAAGAAATGATCGATATCGCCCGCCGGCACAACACCTGGGTGCATGTGGACGGTGCATTCGGGTTGTTTGCCCGCATTTCCCCGCGCACCGAGCACCTGGTTCGCGGCGTGGAGCGGGCGGACTCGGTGGCCGTGGACGGCCATAAATGGCTGAACGTGCCGTACGATTCAGGCTATGCCTTTGTGCGTGATCATGGCTTGATGACCAGGGCATTCCGTTATAATGCGGACTATTTGCCGGCAGAACACGACCCCCGCCCCACCCTGGGGGCGATCGGCCCGGAAAGTTCGCGCCGTGCCCGGGGCTTCGCCGTCTGGGCCACGCTGGCAGCTTACGGCCGCGAGGGCCATCGGCGCATTGTCGAACACTGCCTGGACATGGCGCAGCACCTGGCTGAACAGATAGCCGAGACCGACGACCTGGAACTGATGGCGGAGGTCACGCTGAATATCGTCGCTTTCCGCTACCATCCGCGAGGAATGTCCGAGCAACAGCTGGAAGAGATAAACCAGCGCCTGGGCGCAGCCGTGCTGGCTGACGGCCGTTTCCTGGTCGGTACCTCCAAACTGGGGCGGCACACCATATTCCGCCCGGCGTTTTCCAACTGGCGCACCCGCCCGGAAGACATCGATGAGTTTGTGGCTGTGATCCGGGAATTGGGCGCCGCGTTGCCGGGGTAAAGGCTTAGGCTGAAATCTGCAGTGGCGTAAACGCATTTCTTCATGTTGTAATGCTCCCGCCTGAAAATCGGGCATGCAAAGGAAGACAACCCGCATGAGTCACGAGCACACTTCAAACAGGTCCGCTGATAGTCTGCAACCCACGAGTGATCAGAATCGTGTATTCAGTGGCGTTTCCTATGTCTTGATGTGGTGGTCCTCTTTGATCGTAATCCAGGCTTTTGTCCTGGGCCAGGGATTCCTGCCTCCGATTGGCAAGATGAACCTGATGCAGTCGCTGTTGATCCTGGTGTTGGCGGCCGTCTCTTTCGTGGCGATGTTCTCGCTAAACGGCCAGGCTGGGATGAAGTACGGAATTCCTTACTCTATACAGGCGCGGTCTGGCTTTGGTGTCCGGGGCTCGAAAATCGTAGAGTTTCTGCGAGCATTTCCCGCCATCATCTGGTTCGGTATTGGCACCTGGATCGCGGCCATGTCGTTCGACGCCATACTCACTTCACTGACCGGTTTCACTGAACCATGGGCAAAGTTTCTCTATTTTGCTGGTTTCCAGGCACTGCAGGTTCTATTGGCCTTCCGCGGTATTCGTACCATGAAATGGTTCAATGCCAGTAGCTCCATAGTCATCGCTGCTGTTATGACCTACATGATGTTTCATATACTCAACGCACAGGAATTGAAGATCGAGGAGTCCTGGACAAGTGAGGGTACTTGGGGAACGCCGTTCTGGGTGGGGCTAACCGCTGCGATCGGTGTGCTGGCCACGGTGATGCTGAATGTCAGTGACATGACGCGGCACTTGGTTAAATCGCAGCATGCATTGTGGTTCGGGCACTTGGTCGGCGTCGTCCCGCCTTGGTTTTTCATGTTGGCGTTGGGCCTGATCGCCGGTGTGACGCTGGGTGTGTGGAATCCGGTGCAGGCCTTGATGCAACTCAGCCCGCACCCGGCAGCGATGGTCATTCTACTGACCTTCATCCTGCTGGCACAGTTCACCACCAATCTGACCATCAACATCCTGCCGCCAGCGATGATTTTCATGGATGCTTTCAAGGTACGCTGGAGCGCCGCAGTCATTCTCACTGGCGTACTGGGTGCGCTGTCGTTTCCCTGGTTGATCCTCGACAATTCGGATGCTTTTTTTGGGTTTATCTTGTATTACTCGGCACTGTTTGGACCGATACTCGGGGTCATGTTGTGCGATTATTTCGTGGTGCGTAGGCGCAAGCTGGATGTTCCGGCGCTTTATCTGGATGATGCTTCAAGTCCACATTGGCATGCGGGCGGGTTCAATATTGCCGGTATTGTTTCCATCGTCGTGCCGGGCACAGTGACCATGATCTGGTTCCTACCCATGTCCTGGATGATCGGACTACCTTGCGCTTTCCTGATGTATATGGTGTTGTTTCCGCTGTTGGCGCAGAAAGCCTGAATGGGTGTCGCCGCGCAGGTGGCGATCAGGTACTGCGAAGTTGCTGTGTTGCCTGGGCGTCGATCATACCCGTGGTCGTAATGACGACACCAAAATCCCGTGATGCCGTTTCGATGTCGAAGTAACCGTCGAGTACATTTTCCAATACCGATTCCGCGGGGCGCTCCAAGGGGTTGCCGTAACCGCCGCCGATGCCGCCGATGGCCTTGATCCGGTCACCTTTCCTGACCGCCATCGTGGCCATCATCGAAGATAATTCAACTGGCGCTTCGCCTTCACGGGTCAGTAGCAAGCTGGAGGTCAATCCGTCGGAACCACCGCTGAATCCCCAGGGGGCATGCGCATGGCCGTCACCTTCCACGCTAATTCCGCCATCGGTCAGAAAACAGAGTTCTTTGACAGAATTCAGACCGCCACGCCATTTGCCGGGCGCGCAGGCATTTTCGCGAAACTGGTATTCGGTTACGCGTAGTGGAACATGACTTTCAATATCTTCGATGGGGTTGTTGCGGGTGTTGGCGTACAAGGTATCCACGCAGTCCATGCCATCTTTGCCGAAGCGCCCACCATAGCTGCCTTCGAATATCTCTATGTGTACCCATTGCTGGTTGTTTTCCATCCCGGAAAAGGTGACGGCCTTGAGGTTGGCAACGCCGGCGCAGACCTGCTTGGGTAACGCCGCGGCCAGTGCTTTCATCACTGTGTCGGCCACAACGTTACCGGGTGCGAATCGTGCAATGGTTGGCGCCGGAAATATCGGGTTGGCGATACAGCCCAGCGGAGCGACGATATCTATCGGCCGGAACAACCCGTCGTTCTGCGGAATGTTTCCGAATACCTCGCTGTCGAGCAAAATGGAACGCAGCGTCAGCCAGATGGCCACATCGACCGTCCCACGGAAAGGCATATTGATGGCATAGCCGTTAACCTGATCCGCGCTGCCGGTGAGGTCCACCTTCAAGCCACTACCTTCGACCGTTACCGTGACCTCGACGGGTAGATTCCTTACCGCCGGGTCGTCAACTTCCAGGAAACCGTCGATATAGCCCGTGGCAGTGTAAACACCGTCCGGTACTTTCTCGATCTGCGCGCGCATCAGTCGTTCGGAATAATCAAACAAGTCTTCCACGGCATCGCTCAGCGTTGCCAGGCCATAGCGTTCGACCAGGTCGACCAGGCGTCGGGCGCCTACGTGGCAGGCGGCAATTTGAGCATCCATGTCACCGATGACCAGGTTTGATACCCGCACGTTGTCTCCAATCATCTGCCACAGGGCTTCATTGCGCCTGCCTTCGTCATAAACTTTCAGTGCTCTGAATCGCAGCCCTTCGGAGTAGGCATCCGCGCAGACGACGACGCCAACGCTGCCCGGCTGGCAGGAACCGATGTCCAAATGATGAGCTGTGGTTACCGAAAAACCGATCAGTTCGCCGGAGTAAAATACCGGTACGCAGAAACCGATGTCCGGGCTGTGTGATGCACCATTGTAAGGGTCACTGTGGATGATGACGTCGCCGGGCTTGAATGAAGAGCCGCGTTGCTTGAACTCTTTGAGAATGCCCTTTACGTAGCCGGGGATTGGCCCGGATTGTAGTGGCGTGCTTTTTGAGCACTCGCACAGCTGCCGGCCCTGGGTGTCACACAATGCGGCGCCGAAATCTTCCGATTCCCGGATAATGCTGGAGTAGGACATGCGCATGAGCTTGTAGCCCATCTCAATGGCAATGTTTTCCAGTGCGCCCTGAATGATGCTGGCCGTTATGGGATTAACACGCTGCTGGAAGTCATGAGCTTCCACGGACTTCAGTGCCTGGGTCATGTTTACCGCTTCCCGGAAATTCCCTATGGATAATTAAAGGCTAATCCAAACAGAAGCACCATACAATCATTATTTGAAGTTGAGGCCACTTTCACTTACTATCGGATTCCATACCTTTTACTGAAAACCGTAACCAACCACGGCAGAAGCCTTGGGAGACATAACAAAATGCTGCTTCTCGGTGCTGATGTAGGTGGAACGTTCACGGATATTGTTCTGACGGACACAGATTCCAACCGGACCTTGATTCACAAGGTGTCCAGTACGCCGCAAGACCCTTCGGTTGGCGTGCTGCGGGGCGTCACCGAGATCTGCCAAAAAGCCAGCGTCCCGGTTAAAGACATTGATCACGTTTATCACGGCACTACCGTCGCCACCAATGCGGCCCTGCAGTACCGTGGCGCGACGGCAGGTATGATTACCACCAGGGGTTTCCGCGACATCATTCACATAGGCCGGCATCAGCGTCCGCAGCATTACTCGATCCAGCAGGAGATTCCCTGGCAGGATCGTCCACTGGTGAAACGACGCTATCGCAAGGTGGTCACCGAACGCATTGCGCCACCGCGCGGCGGAGTGGTGACACCGCTCGCAGAAACGGAGGTACGCAAGGCTGCGCTGGAATTGCAGGCGGCCGGCGTGGAATCGATAGCTATTTGCTTTCTGTTTTCCTATCTCAACCCGGCGCATGAACAACTGGCCAAGGAAATCGTGCAACAGGTTTGCCCCGGTATCTTTGTCACCGCTTCGCACGAAGTCTCGCCGCAGTTCCGTGAGTTCGAGCGTTTTACCACCACTGCGCTGAACGCCTTCATTGGCCCGTTGGTGCGCAACTACATTACAGAATTGTCGAACGGCTTGGCCGCGGCGGGATTCGGCGGTGAGATGCACATCATGCAGTCCAACGGCGGTATCGCTCCGGCCCGGACTATATCAAAGCTACCAGTATACACGTTGATGTCCGGACTGGCGGCGGGCGTGCTCGGGGGGGCCTGGATTGGCCGCCAGACAGGGCGCAGCAACGTTATCACACTGGATATCGGGGGCACCAGCGCCGACATTGGCGTGGTTACCAACGACCGCTTCTCTGAGGCTTCAGCGCGTGACACGATGGTGGCCGGGTATCCGATCCTGGTGCCAATGATCGATCTGCATACTATCGGCGCTGGCGGCGGGTCGATTGCCCACATCGATAATGCGGGTGCCTTCAAAGTTGGTCCGGAAAGTGCGGGCGCTGTGCCTGGCCCAGCCGCCTATGGTCAGGGTGGAACACAGCCGACGGTAACCGATGCCAACATCGTGTTGGGTCGCCTGGATGCCAGCAACTTCCTCGGTGGCGCCATGAAGTTGGATATAGAGGCAGCCCACACCTCTATTGCAAGGCTGGCAGAACAGATGGGCCTGCCGGTCAAGGAAGCCGCAGCCGGCGTGGTTGCGATCCTCAATTCAAACATGGCCAACGCAATTCGAGCCCGCACAGTGCAAAAGGGTATAGATCCGCGCGAGTATGCACTCATTGCTTCTGGTGGAGCTGGCCCATTGCACGGGGTTGAGGTTGCCCGCATTCTCAACATTCCTGAAGTGATTATTCCACCTCACCCCGGGATCAATTCGGCTGAGGGCTTGCTGACCACCGATCTCAAGTACGACATCGTACGCACCGCTTTCCTGGTTTCTACAGCCATGGATCTGGAACGCCTCAATAGCGATCTCGCGGTTATGCAGGCCCAGTTGACGGAGCAACTGAAAGCTGACGGTGTGGAACCGTCAGAGGCGGTGTTCAAGCGCTCTGCTGATGCCCGTTATGTCGGTCAGGGATATGAGTTACGACTGCCGTTATGCGATGGGCCACTGGAACAGAGCGAACTCGAGACAGCGGTTGAAAGATTCCACGATATGCACCAACAGGAATACGGTCACCGTTTCCTTAACTCCCCTGTCGAATTGGTAAACCTGCGTATTACAGCCAACAGCGAAGTAGCGAAAATCGGACCACCTGAAGAGTCGCGGGGTGGCTCGCTCGAAGACGCGCGCATTCGGAGTGATGAAACCATGTTCATTGTGGGCGGGGAACTGGTGCCGTTCCAGACCAATTTTTACTACCGCGATCGCCTGCCGGTCGACGAAGAATTCAGTGGTCCCGCGATCATTCTCCAGACTGACTCGACCACAGTTGTACCACCTGACTGCGCCGTCCGACTCGAAAAATCCGGATCACTGGTTATAAGAGTGGACGAGGCATCAGCAGCAACAAATGCAGGCAAGAAAGGCGCAGATCGAAGCACGCAAGGTTAACCCATAATCTGGGACAAGAGGGATATACAATGAAAACGATCAAATTAGCTGGTTTCATTTCACTGGTTATTGTGCTGTTTGGAATCGTTCCGTTAAGGGTGTTGGCACAGGATGAAGTTGGAGCACTCGAGGAAATAATCGTAACCGCTGCACGCCGCGAGCAAAGCCTGCAGGACCTGGCCGCTTCGGTGACCGCGTTCACCTCGGACGACCTCAATGAACTCAGGGTATTGCAGCCACAAGATCTCGCGGATCAAACGCCTGGTTTGCTGACCAAGTATGGTCCCAACGGCCTAGCCACGGTTGGTTTCTACATTCGTGGTGTTGGCATCAACGATTTCACCGGCACGGTCGATCCATCGGTTGGGATCTACGTGGACGAGGTATTTCAACCCACTCCGGACATGCTGAATTTTGCAGTATTTGACACCGAACGCGTGGAGGTGCTGAAAGGTCCGCAAGGCACTTTATACGGGCGCAATAGCACCGGCGGGGCGATAAATTTCATTACCGCCAAGCCGACCGCCGAACCCGAAGGCTACGTCCGTGTTGAGTATTCCAGTTACTCGACGGCGGCGGTTACCGGTGCCTTCAGTGGCCCGTTGAGCCCGACCGTACAAGGACGACTGGCCTTCAAATACCAGGACAGTGCCGGCGGTGACGGCTACTCGTTCAATCGTTTCACGGACAACGAGTTGGGAAATAACGATGTGACCGCAATCCGTGGCCAAGTCAGTTGGCAACCATCCGAAAGCGTTGAGGCTCGTTTATCTTACGGCTATGGCAGGATGAAAGCGGAGACGCCGCTGCTGCAACATGTTGCGGGACGTGACGCAAATAATCTGGGCAATATGTGTCCGTCCATTATCGCCGGCTTCAGAGACGAGGGCAGGTGCGTCGACTTTCTCGGTTATTTCGATCCCGATAGCGATCCGTATGACGGTGACGCGAATATCGACCCCGAGTTTGATATTGAGAGCCACGATGTAACCGCGACAATCGAATGGGCGTTGCCGCGATTTACCGTAACTTCAATTACAGGCTTCAACGACTTTGAGAAATTTCAGACGCAGGATATTGATGCCTCCCCGTTCGTAGTCGCGGACAATGTTACCAATAACGAAGTTGATAACATCTCTCAGGAAATCCGCTTGACATCTGATGATTCATTCCCTGTTTCATGGATTGTTGGCGGCAATTATGCCGATACCGATATAACGTGGTTCCAGAATATCGACCTCACCGAGCTGGCCTTTCCTACCAGCAACGGGGCGGACCAGTCCACCCGGTCATGGGCATTGTTTGGCCAGGTTGTAGTGCCGATATCGGATAAATTCGAGTTCGTCGGCGGACTGCGTTACACCGACGAAAAACGTAGTTGGGCGGGCGCAACCTTTATTGGTACGTTCGACAGTCTGGACCAGGCCCACGCCAGCGACGCACCGATTCTCTCTCAGTTACCCGTGCCACCCGACAACCCAAACCACGGCGGGCGGCTGGATTTTCCCACCACCGTGAAGGAAACCAACGCTGATTTCCAAGCGGTACTCAAATACTTACCCAGTGACGATAGGATGTACTACCTGAGTGTCAGCGAAGCTTTTCGTAGTGGCGGCTATTCATCCGCAGTAATTTTTTCACAGGAAGCGCTAGAGCCCTTTGAGGCCGAAAACCTGAGAGCTTATGAAGCAGGCTTTAAATTCACACTCGCCGACGATAAAGTGCGCCTGAACAGCGCCGTCTTTTACTACGACTTCAAGGATTTTCAGGCAGCGTTCGTGCGCGCCACAGAGGCGAGTACTCGCTTGCAGAATGCAGGTGATGTTGAAATATACGGCCTTGAAGTGTCGCTGGATTGGATGCCGACCTCACGCTGGGCCATCAATCTTGGCATGAACCTGCAAGATACTGAAATCGTGAGCACAGCTGTCGTTTTGCCACCGCTGGATGGCGGACCGGATGCGACCATCAAAGGCAACGAAATTCCCAATGCACCAGAGTTCTCGCTCAATGGACGTGTGCGCTACGACTTGCCGACGGGTTTGGGTTATGTGACCAGTTTCATGACCGACTTCAATTCCGTAAGCAGCCACTTTCTTGAGCCGAATAACCGCCAGGCCTTGGCTGAAAATGGCTATTTCCTGGTAAATGCGCGCATCAACTTTGCACCAAGGGAAGGACCTTGGCACGTAGCTGCCTGGGTGCGCAATATCGGGGATGAAGTTTATCGCTCTGCGGCCCAGGACTTGTTTCTATCACTGGGGTTCGCTGAAATCGTACTTGGTCAACCGCGTACTTGGGGTGTTGAGGTTGGATATCGCTTCTAAAGTGAATCATCTGGTTTATGCCGCCACCAGTGTGCGGCGTGATGGCAAGGTGATTCTCGCGGGCGTCCGGGTTCCCGTTCTGGTAGGTTTGCGTTTAATGCAATTGATGGCGCCAGGTGGATAGGATGAAGACAAGCAACGACGATAGGGCGGCACAATTACGCGAGAAAACTGCATCGAGAGCAAAAAGTGGTTACGTCAAATCGGTTGCTCTTTTGAATCCGCGTGGCCTGCGCAGCCGTGAGCGCCTTAAGGAAGCGGCACGTGAGGTGCTGAATGAAAAAGGCTATCATAGTCTTCGCGTGCAGGATATCACCGAGCGTGCCGGCGCGGCGAACGGACTGTATTACCGCTATTTTCATGATTTGCGCGAAATTGTGGCAGAAATCTCCAGTGATTTTTTTGACGAACTCATCAAAACGAGTGCTACTTTGGAAGTGGCAGACGACCCCTATAATTGGATTTATCGGAACCACCATAACGTGGTGAGTTTGTTTGCGCAGAACCCTGGAATTCTGGCCTGCCTGTTCGGGCTTGCAGGCGATTATGAGGAGTTTGACGCTATATGGAAGCGAAACGCCCATGAATGGAACCTGCAAGTAGCAGGGTTTTTACAGGTTCGTGCGGGCTTTGAACGCTCTCATGCCGAGCGTATGGGTTTCGTTCTTGGTGCGATAACGGAAGGCGTGATCTATCAGGCCCTGATTCGTCGCACCGAGGATCTGTTCGAGTTCGGTAGTGAACCCAAAGACATCGCCGAAACCATCGCGGTGATGTGGTACCGCGCCATTTTCCTGGAAAATCCACCAGTGCATGTGTTGGGCGAGACCGGTAGGCATCTCGCTGGCGAGGACGCAGAGCATGATTCCGACGAAAAATCCGTTGCCAGTCCCGAGTCGAAAACTCAAGGGAGATGACCTCACGGCTCATCAGTACTCAACGACTGTGGCACAGCCTGATGGAAATGGGTGCGGTGGGTGCGCTGCCGCACGGTGGCTGTTGCCGCACGGCCTTGAGCGATGCGGATAAAGCCGGACGCGACCTGTTCGTGCGCTGGTGCCGTGAAGCTGGCTGCAAGGTCACCTTCGACCAGATCGGAAACATCTATGCTCGTCGCGCTGGCCGCGACAACGACTGGCCTGCGGTAGCCACCGGAAGCCATCTCGACACACAGCCACACGGCGGCAAGTTCGACGGCATTTACGGTGTGCTGGCCGGCCTCGAAGTAGTGCGTGCATTGAATGACGGTGGCGTGGAAACCAAGGCACCATTGGATGTGATCGTCTGGACCAATGAAGAAGGCGTGCGTTTCAGCCCCCCGCTTACCGGATCATCGGTGGTCGCCGGTAAATTCACAGTGCCGTTTGTTCATGCAGCTATCACACTGGACGGCACGACTGTGCGTGAGGACCTCGAGGCTATCGGCTACCTGGGCGAAGAAGCGCCAGGCGCCCGAACGTTCAACTGCTTTGTCGAAGCTCATATTGAACAGGGTCCATTACTTGAGGCCAGCGACCACACGATAGGTGTGGTTACTCGGGTGCAGGGTGTACGTTGGCTGCGAGTATGTCTGACCGGCCAGGACGGCCATGCCGGCACCACACCGATGGACTGCAGGCGGGACGCGTTGCTCGGCGCCGCAAGTATAGTGACTGCACTGAACCAGTTAGCGCGGGATGAGGATGAACAAGCTCGGCTTACTGTCGGTAAGCTGGAAATTTTACCCAATTCAGGCGCCACAATACCGGGTGGGACGGTTTTCATAGTGGATTTCCGCCATCCGGATGGCGCTACCCTGGATCGTCTGGAACAGGGAATGCGACGCGTTATTCAATCCATTGCCGAGGCACATGGCCTTGAGACAGGGATTGAACGGCTTATAGACGCACCGCCTGTCCCATTCAACCAGGAAATGGTCAATATCGTGCGGCGCAACGCCGACCGGCTGGGCTACCTTCACATGGATATGCTGAGCGGCGCCGGGCACGACGCGATGAATATCGCCAGCCTGACACCCACAAGCATGATTTTCGTGCCCTGCAAAGGCGGCATCAGTCATAATGAAGCCGAAAGCGCGAACCCCGACGACCTTGCGGCCGGCGCGAATGTGCTTTTGCATACATTGCTCGAACGGGCAGGC
>JAVVFH010000101.1:0-11667 GCA_032250585.1 Lysobacterales bacterium | reverse complement strand
AGGTTTGCGTCAAGCCAGGCTACCTGCGCGCCCATGTCAGGGCCGGGGTGCTGGACGCATTCAGCAATCGCCTGCGGGCCGACGGCAGCAAGGGCTATTTCCACCCCGATCGGCTGACCTTTGGCGAGGCGGTCTACGTCAGCCGGCTGGCCGCGGCCGCGCAGGCAGTCACCGGCGTGGAGAGCGTCGCGGTCACGCGCCTGCAGCGGCGCTTCGAAGCGGCCAATGGAGAACTGGAGAACGGGCTGTTGCCGCTGCGTCCGCTGGAAATCGCGCGTCTGGACAACGACCCTGATTTTCCTGAACACGGCCGACTGGACTTGGTCATGGGAGGCGGACGATGAACTGCCAATGCACCTGCTGTCGCGACCCGGCCGATCACCTCGTTTGCGGCTGTTGCGAGGGTACCGCGCCGGCGACGCCCGTGGAGCCAGCCAACCGGCCGGGACTGGGCCGCCTGGCGTATCGCGTCGGCACGCACAGTCGCTTCCTCGATTCGATGCTGTCCCGGTTGTCCAGCGCAGACCTGCCGCAGCTCCGCCAGTTGTCGGTGCGCGACCCGGCCGATTCCGGCATCGCCCTGCTGGACGCCTGCGCCACGCTCGCCGATGTCCTGACGTTCTACCAGGAACGGATTGCCAACGAAGGTTACCTGGGAACAGCAATCCACCGTCGTTCCATCATGGAACTGGCCAACCTGACGGGGTACCGGCTGCGCCCGGGCGTTGCCGCCAGCGTTTACCTCGCCTACACGCTGGAGGACTCGTTCGACGACGAAGCCCGGATACCGGCCGGTAGTTCGGTGCAAAGCATACCGGCGCCGGGCGAGGATTCCCAGACTTTCGAGACGGCCGAAGACCTCACGGCGCGCGCCGGCTGGAACACGCTGAAACCGCGGCTGAACCAACCTCAAACCCAGGCCAGCATTCTCGCGCTCAGCCACATGGACAGCGTTCCGGCGCACCCCAGGGTCTACTTGAAGGGAATCACCAACCAGCTGCGAAAGAACGATCACCTGTTGCTGCAGTTCGGGGACGAAACTCCGACACTCCACCGCGTTCACGATGTGGTTCCGGATCCCCGGGCAGACCGCACGCTGGTGTGGCTTTCAGAAACGCCGCAGTCGCCGGCCGGGCCGCTGGCAGACGAAACCGGACTGGTGGCGGCGCTGACGCGCCGTCGCTCCGTGCAACCGCGCCACGGGAGTACCCTGGGGCGAGCGATCAGCCGCGAATTCGCAACCCATTCCCAGGCGGGCTACACCGCCTTGAAGGCCTTCGCGCCGCAACTGGCAGGCACGCTCGCCACCGCGGCAGCCAATGCCCGGCTCAGGCCATCGAGCGACATCAAGGTCTACGCCTTGCGCCGACAGGCCTCGGTGTTCGGCCATAACACGGCGAAAAGGACCGTGATCGGGGAAGACGGCTTGGTCACCTTGTGGGATAGCCACGGCAACTGGCCGGTGTTCGAGCGCCCCGCCATTCTTCTTTCGTCCATGTCTTCGTCTTCACACCCGGGAACGGTGTTCCACGAGGAGGAAGAGGGCAACGTGATCTACCTGGACGCCCAGTACGATGGGGTTCTGCCGGGCAGCTGGATCGTGGTGCAGACCCAGCCCGGTACGCTGACCGAAGGGTCGCCGGTCGTGGCACAGGCCGTTTCGGTCGAGCACGGAATGACACGGTCCGAGTACGGCATGACCGGCCCGACGACCCGTGTCGAATGGCGCAGCAGCAGCCAGTGGATTCTGTTCACGGATGCGCACGGTGAGCTGAAAACCCCTGATTTCGCGCGCGACTTCGATGCCATCCGCCAGACCCGCGTCTTCGCCGAGAGCGAGGCCCTGGAACTCGCCGATGAACCGGTCGACGACCCGATCTGCGCCCGGCCCGGCGAAGAATTGGCAATCGAGCTGGACGGATTTTACGACGGCCTCGAATCCGGCCGCTGGGTCATCGTATCCGGCGAGCGCGACATCGAGGGCACGAGCGGAGTCATGGCGTCCGAGTTGGCCATGCTCGCCAGTGTCGAGCACCGCAGCCGGCCGGATCTGCCGGGAGACAGCCTGCACACCGTGATCCGTTTCGCCGAACCGCTGGAATACTGTTTCAAGCGCGATACGGTGCGCATTTACGGAAACGTGGTCAAGGCCACTCATGGCGAAACCCAGGAGGAACTGGCGGGCAACGGTGACGCCCGCAAGGCGTTCCAGAAGTTCGACCTCAAGCAGGCCCCGCTGACCTTCGTCTCGGCACCCACACCCGCCGGAGCGGACAGCACGCTGGCCGTTTGGGTGAACGACCTGCGGTGGCACGAGACGGACAGTCTCGCGGGCCTGGCGGCGACGGACCGTCGATTCGTGACCAGGACGGACGAGGAAGACCGAACCTCATTGGTGTTCGGTGACGGCAGGCACGGGGCGCGCCTGCCATCGGGCACCGCCAATGTCCGGGCCCAATACCGCTATGGCATCGGCCGGGACGGGAACGTCAAGGCCGACCAGATCAGCCTGCTGAAAAGCAAGCCGCTCGGTGTCAGGGAAGTCGTCAACCCGCTGCCGGCATCGGGCGGCGCGGACCGCGAGTCCCGGGACCAGGCCCGCCGCAACATACCGCTGGCCGTGCGCGCCCTCGACCGCCTCGTGTCCGTGCGGGACTACCAGGATTTCGCCCGCGTGTATGCGGGGGTCGGCGAGGCCGTGGCGACGGAGATATCAGACGGGCAGCGGCAGGTCGTTCACGTGACCATCGCGGGCGCCGACGACATTCCCATCGACGAAAGCTCCGACCTGTACCGCAACCTGTACCAGGCCCTTGGTGCCTTCGGCGATCCTTGCCAACCGGTACGCCTGGCCGTGCGCGAGCGGGTGATGCTGGTGCTGCAGGCGCGGGTGAAGATCGATCCCGACTACCGCTGGGAGTCGGTTAGCCGGGAGCTGCGCGATCTCCTCCTGGACAGGTTCGGCTTCGCAGCGCGCGAATTGGGCGAAGACGTCTACCTGAGCGAGATCCTGAGCGTGATGCACCAGGTTCCCGGGGTCGTGTTTGTCGACGCCGACGCGTTTGGTGGCATCCCGGAAAAGACCGAGATGCCTGTGACCGATCCGGTCACCGGCGACGAACGTTTCGAGCGGCGCTACCTGGCGCCGGAGCAGATCAACGGCTGGGTCCGTCGTCTGCTGGGCGAATCTCCTGGCGCTGGCGGAACGATCGGGGAAGCGGCGAACGGTCTGGTCGAGGGAAACGGCGCCAGGGCCCCCGCGCAGCCGCTGCAGCGCCTGCCGGTGAACCTGGCCGGCCGGTCGGCGGGCGAGACGCTGATCCACCCCGCACAAATTGCCTGCTTTGCGCCCGAAGCGCCGTCCACCCTTGTTCTGAACGGGATTGACTGAGGCCACCATGCCCGAAGCCACGAATCGACTGTACGACCTGCTGCCACTGATCTACCGGCAACGCGACCATGAGCAGGGCGAGCCGCTCAAGGCCCTGCTGCAGGTCATGAGCGAACAACTCGAGGTGGTCGAGCAGGATATCAGCAGGCTGTACGACAACTGGTTCATCGAGACCTGCGACGATTGGGTCGTGCCCTATATCGGCGAATTGATCGGGTACGACGTGCTGCACGAAGGCGGCGAAGTCGCCGAGGCCGCTTCGGCCAGCGACCGGTTACGCAACGCGCTTCTGATTCCGCGAGCCGAAGTCGCGAATACCATTCGCTACCGCCGGCGCAAGGGCACGCTCGCGCTGTTGGAACTGCTGGCCCGCTCAGTGGCCGGCTGGCCGGCCCGCGCCGTCGAATTCCGCGCTCTGCTTCAGCAGACACAGGATCTCGACAGGCTGGCGCCCGTGGCCGGCCGGTCCATCGACGTGCGGCGCGTGTCGACGGATCGACTGGACGGTCCGTTCGACACCGAAACCCATCTCGTCGACGTGCGCCGCATCAATTCCAGTTATTGCCCTGGCCGATACAACTGCCCCAGCGTCGGCCTGTTCGTCTGGCGCCTGCAGACCTTCCCGCTGACCCGCAGTCCTGCTTACTGCCTGGAGGCCGTCAATCCTTCCTGCTTCACGTTCAGCGCACTCGGCAATGACACGCCCCTGTACGTCGACGCGCGACCGGAAACCGACGACGGCAGGATCGCCGGGGAGATCAACCTGCCGCTGTCGATCACCCGGCCCCTGCTGAGGCGCCGGGCGGACGAACTCTACGGACCAGGAAAAAGCCTGCAGCTGTGGGTCGGCGAACCCGGGAAAGACCAGGCGGGCGAGGTCGAACTGGTGCCCGTGGCGGCCTCCGACATCGAGGTCGCGGACCTGTCGGACTGGAAGCTGCAACCGTCGGCCGGAAAAGTGGCTATCGATCCCGAGCGCGGGCGCATCGCTTTCCCGCCCCGCCGCGCGCCCAGGCACGGCGTCTGGGTCAGCTACCACCATGCCTTCAGCACGGCGATGGGCGGCGGTGAATATACGCGGACGCTGCACGAACCCGAGGAGGCCGAAGTTTACGAAGTGGGGCAGGACCGGGCGTTCGAAACGATCAACGCCGCGTTGAAGCAGTGGCAGGAAGACGACCCCGACCATGCGGCCATCGAAATCAGTGACAGCCGTGTGTACGTGGAGCCAGTGAACATCGACTTCTCGAGGCCGCGAACCAGCCTGCAGTTGCGGGCCGCGAACCGATCCCGCCCGGTAATCCGCATGCTGGACTGGCAAACGGACAAGGCCGACGCCCTGGTGGTTGCGGGTGAGCGCGACAATCGCTTCACGCTGGACGGCATCCTGTTGGCGGGCCGCGGCATGCAGCTGGCCGGCGGACTGTGCAAGGTCACCGTGTGCCACTCCACGCTGGTGCCGGGCTGGGGCATCGGCGAGCACTGTGAACCCGCCCGGCCGGCCGAACCCAGCATCGAAGTCTACGCGGCGAAGGTCTGCCTGGAAATTCGGCACAGCATCGTCGGCTCGATCCAGCTCGACCCGGCCGTCACCGTCGTGGAAGTGGCGCCCGAACCGCCCCGGCAGATGCAACCGTGTGACGAGGATTCGGAAGAGGCCCCGGACCCGGTTACCGAAATCCGGCTCGACCCCGTGCGGATCTGCATTGCCGACAGCATTCTGGACGCCACGGACGAGGATCGGGAAGCGATCGGCGCACCGGGCTGCCCGGTCGCACACGCCCGCCTGGAGATCCGGCGCAGCACCGTGCTGGGCAAGGTCCAGGTCGACCGGATTACGCTGGCGGAAAACGCCATATTCATGGGCCGGGTTCGCGTGGCGCGCCGCCAGAGCGGCTGCATCCGGTTCAGCTACGTGACGCCCGGGTCGCGCACGCCGCGTCGTTACCGCTGCCAGCCGGACCTGGTCACGGAAGGCCTGGTTGAACCGCAACTGACGCGGCAACAGAAACGCGTCGAGCCCCTCTTCAACAGCGTTCGCTACGGCACCCCGGAATACTGCCAGCTGTCATTCTGCTGCGCCGGGGAGATCGTCAGGGGCGCCGACGACGAAGCCGAAATGGGGGCTTTCCACGATCTCTACCAGCCGCAGCGGCAGGCCAATCTGCTGGTGCGGCTCAATGAATACACGCCTGCGGCCACGGACGTAGGCATCCTTTTCGAGAACTAGGAGGCCGTAGTGAGCAAACAGGACGACAGGATCGGAAAACCCGGCGAGTTTCGGGGCGACTTCACGCGCGACACCTTTAACCCGCAGCAGCAATACAGCCGCGTGTTCCTGCAGCAGGGAAGGGTTTCGATCGACGCGGATTTCAACGAGCAGGTTTCCATCCTGCATCACTATCAGCGGCTGTTCGCCACGGCCGTTATCGGACCCCATGCCGCGCCCTGGGGCTGCCCGCACGACTTCGACGTGCAGGTCGACGGCGACGAGTACTCGCTCAATGCCGGCAGCTATTTCGTCAACGGCCTGCTGTGTGTCAACGAGGAGGTCCTCAAGGAACGATCGCTGAAACAGCTGGTCGGCGACCACTGTGATGACCTCGACAACGGCGTCTACGTCATCTACCTCGACGCCTGGGAAAGCCACGTCAACTGGATCGAGGACCTGCGAATTCGCGAGCAGGCCCTGGGTGGGACGGACACGGCCACGCGGGCCCGAATAGACTGGCGGCTTCGCGCGCTGTGCATCGACCAGGGAGTCTTCGAACGCTGGCAAAGCCAGGTGGAGGAAAACGCATCCGCCGGCGTGAGCCAGGACGATCACGCGCTCTTCCTGCAGCTGATCCGGGACAAGGTAAAGCCCGGCACCGGCACCATGAAGGCCCAGACGGGGACAGGCGAATCGAAAGCCCCCGACCTGTGCCGGTCAGACGACAGCACGGGTTATCGCGGCCGGGAGAACCAGCTCTATCGCGTGGAGATCTGTCGGCCCGGCACGGCCGACGAAGCCACCTTCAAGTGGTCCCGCGACAACAGCTCGGTCGTGTTCCCGATCCGCCAGCTCAGCGGGGCGACCGTAACCCTGCACGAACTCTGCCGCGGCCACTGCGGCGACCTGGAGGTCAACAACTGGGTGGAGATCGCCGGCGGCGACCAGGGCGGGCACTGTGGCTCGTGCCGCCTGTACCAGGTCGCAGAGGTCGACGTCGACAAAGCCCGGGTTACGCTGAGCGAGGAACCGGAGCTGCCGGACGACAGGTCGGCGGAAGGGACCTCTCTCGTCCGCTGGGACCATTCCGGCGGAGACGAGATGGGCATTCCGGTATCGCTGGCAACCGACCAGCCCCATGAACTGGAAGATGGCATCCAAATCCAGTTTGGCGAAGCTGGCGGAACCGCCGCCGGTGAGGGCACCGATGCGGCCGCGGGTGACGGGGTTTTCGTGGACGAAAACGGCAATGTGGTAAGCAGCGTTACGACCCGGTTTCAGTCGGGCGACTACTGGCTGATTCCCGCCCGAAGCGCGAGTAACAGCATCGAATGGCCCGTTGCCAACGGCAAACCTGGCTGGCTGCCGCCCCACGGAGTCGTTCACCACTATGCCCCGCTGCGGATCCTGATGCGGGACGACGCCGAATGGACCGAGCAGACGGATTTGCGGCGGGTGATCACCAGGAACTGGGAGATGGCGAGGGACGCCGTGGCCGCGGATAGCGGAGCGGACCATGCACCGCAGTTCTTCGCGGCCACCGGCGGACCCTCGGCCGGCGGCCGCAAGAAGAAGACGGCGAAGAAAAAAACCAGGGCGACCCGGAAAAAGAAAACGTGAGTTGAACGTCGAGAATTGACGGCTTTAAACCGTTGAATCATATGAACGAGTTCGAGGAGGTAAACATGGCCACCAAGTCATCCAAGAAATCATCAACCAAGTATTCCGGAGGCCCCAGGGCCACAAAGCGCGATTCCACGCGCAAGTCGAAATTCAACTATTGCATTCAGCCCGAAGTAAAGGAGCGGGCCTTCGACCGCGAGATCCACGCCGACCGGGCGCGGCTCATACGCAGTCTCGACCGCAAATGGGCCAACGGAACCCGCCTGCATTACTACTTTTTCACCAGTCCGGGCAGCCTGAGCGGCAGTTCGGGTGAGCGCGATATCGTCAGACAGGCCTTCGACGAGTGGAAGAATGTCGGCATCGGCCTCGAGTTCGCCGAGGTGGACTCCATCGACGAGGCCGAAATCCGCATAGGTTTCCTGCGCGGCGACGGCGCCTGGTCCTACATGGGCCGGGACATTCTCGACCAGGGGCAGACGGCCCGGACGATGAACTTCGGCTGGAATATCTCGAACGACATCGACACTGCCATTCACGAAATCGGGCATACCCTGGGTTTCCCGCACGAGCACCAGAACCCCAACGCCGGCATTGTCTGGGACGAAGAGAAAGTATATGACGCCCTGGCTCAGCCGCCGAACTCCTGGTCCCGGGATACCACGTACTGGAACATCATCCGAAAACTGCCGCAGTCCGAGGTCGAGGGCTCCGGGTGGGACAAGGACTCGATCATGCACTACCCGTTCGAGGCGGGCTTGATCCTGCAGCCGGAGGAGTTCCGGACCACTGACCTGGTCCCCGGCCCAGGACTGTCGGCGCGGGACCGGGAATGGGTGAGATCTCTCTACCCGCCGCTGACCGACAACGATTATGACGTGCTGGTACCTTACCGGTCGGTTCAGGCTACGCTCGATCCCGGCGAACAGCTGAACTTCTATGTCCGGCCGAGCGCCACCCGGGTGTATAACTTCGCTACGTTCGGCTCGTCAGATACCGTGATGGTCCTGTTCGAGGAAGTGGACGGCGAGCCTCGCTACCTGACCGGCGACGACGACAGCGGCTACTCCCTGAACGCCAGCTTCGACCACAAGCTGTTCGCAGGACGAACTTACATCCTGCGTGTCCGGCTGTATTGGCAGCATCGGGAGGGCGATTTCGGCGTGATGACGTGGTAACCCACCAAACGCCTGGCCTGCCTGCCCGCTGTGCGCTGGCAGGTCCGCCGTTGGCTCTCGGCAGAAAAATCAGGTTTCCCGGGGTTGGTCATCGTTCCAGGGCCGGATGCCTTTGAGCTCAAATGTCCCGTCGACGCGGACAGCCAGGCTGATTTCGTATCGCCCCCCGACCACGATGCCGGCCTTCTCGGGACTGTGAATGTGGAAGGTCAAATGCTCGTCGAAAAACCGTCCACTTACGGTCGAGTCGACATCCAGCACCGCGCGCCATTTCAGGTGAGGATGAGGCCCGCGTGCAGGCCGCAAGTCGGCGATCACACCGTGAATGACCACGTCTTCGGTCGGTAGTTTTGCTTTCATGCCTGGCCCGGGTATCAACAGATCCGATTCAGGGTCGCAAGCGCGGATTGCAGGAATCGGCGCTCCCATTTGTAGGAGTTGACCTCATCCTGCGCCCAGTCGTGCCCGTCATCCCACTGCGCTTCGAAGGCCGCGACCTGGGCCGGAAACGTCGCCCGGAGCGTATCCAGGCGGTTCGGATCGCCCTTCAGGCGCTGCCACTCGGCAAAGAACGCAGTCCCCTGAGCGCGCGCCATAGCGTCGGTATGGCGGGAGTGCATGGTTTCATGCACAAAGGTCGCTTTGTCCTCGATGCGCTGACAGGGGTCGGAGGAAGGGGGCGGCAAAGTCATGGTGCCACTGGGGCTGGTTGATCCCGCGACCACAGAGCCAGGGTGGGCCGCATCGAAGCAGGCCTCGACATCGGTGCTCGTTGGATTGGCCGGCGTGTCACACGCAGCGTACGTTGCGCCGGCCGTATTCGCCCAATCGATACCGTCACGCACGCGCTGGATGCAGCCGCACATACTGCGCGTGACGCGCAAGCCCCAGACGTTCTCGCTGGTTGGCCGGGCCGCGCTCTGACGCTGGATCACCTGACCGCGTTGATGCCGCGCCAAGGCCGCAGGCCGCGCCCCTTTGAGCGGCTCGGCGCCGCCCTGTTGCACCACGTGCGCCAGCTCGTGGGCCATGGTGCGGCGGGCCGTCCCGCCGCTCTGTGCCAAACCCGGATCACCCAGAACGACATGCTGCCCAACGGTATACGCCACGGCATCCAGCGCACGCGCCGACTGGGCGGCTTTCGCGCCCGTATGCACTCTCACCCGGCTGAAATCGTGCCCGAACCGCGGCTCCATGAAATTGCGGGTGCCGGCATCGAGCGGCTGACTCCGTGAGTTCAGCACATCGCCCACTGCCGGCATCTGCCCGGCTCGGTCAGTGGCGACGAATCGAACTTCCCTCGCCGGCTCACGCTGCAGGGTTCCTCGCGAGCGCTTCGCTTTACACTTGGGACAAACGCCGCCACAGCGACAGTCGGCCTTTGGCGCCGCCTCGGACATGCGCATGACCTGATCGGCCACCTGGTCCGCATCCCGTTCGAATTCGTCGCCGCTTCGGTTGACCCTGAGTTTTGGCTGGATGCTTCCCGAGACAGCGCCAGCAGCAAAAACACCGCTGAAGTCTTGACCAGAACGAGTATTCCCGATGAAAAGGGCGTTTCGCCCAGGTTTGGCTGCTTGCCTGCTCCGCGAGCGGCTTGCCACGATCACGGCCGCCGACCGGGACCCGGGAACCGGGTGTGCTTTTCGGGCGCGCGGTTGCAGCAGCGGGTGCGCGGCTTGGGAACTGGCGTCAAATGATCGCATGGCACGTCTCCTTCGCTTGGTTTGCGGCTCCGCTGGCCCCCTGGGCAGTGTTTGGCGCACTCCCGAAGGGACGGGACGCTGGAGCCGCGGGACCGTTCACAGCCTGTGCGGTCCCGGTTGCATACCTCTCTAAATCCATCATAGTTCAGCAGCGGGAAAATTCTACCCATTGGCATCGAAAGCTGAGCGATACTTGAGATGAATCTGTCGCGACTACTACACTTAAGGAACATTGGCCTGTAAGCATCTTTGGCTCTGGACACGGCCAGTGCAGAGCCCACGTACCGGAAATTTGTGAGCAATGACAGCAGAACAGCAGCCCGAAGACCAGAACGCTTCAAGTTCCCAGGATACGGGAAGACCCAACGGGGAGACCACCGTCCAGTCGATATTGAAGCAGATGATCCTTATCGGTTTTGTGGCCTTCTTCATCGCCTATTTCGGCTACCTGCTTTACGAGATTCTGACCGGCGGCTGGATTCTGACAAAGATCCAGCAGAACTTCGCAGCGACCGTCGTCATGGCCTTTGCCGCACTGGTTGCATTGTTCGTGGTCCTGTTGCTCCAGTACTCCGCCGGCCAGATAGAGTTCGAGGTGCCAGGCTTCAAATTCCGCGGCGCTTCGGGCCCCGTGGTGCTGTGGGTACTGTCTTTTCTCGCTGTCACCGCCGCCATTGCGGCCTCTATGCTCAGGCCCGGCAACGGCTTCAGGGCGCCGGCTTCCTGGCGGGCGGCGGCGAGGTAGATCGCTGTGGCCATGCTGGCCTGGCTGGAAGGATCCGTCAGCTGCTCGCGCAGGGCCATGAGCCCCGGCTCGTCGCCGCGCGCGGCGGCGTTCGGGGCGGCCCGCAAGGCTTCGCGCAGCCGCACTTCGTGTTCTTCGGCGGCGTGGTCCACCTCCGCGGTCGCCCCCGCGGCAGAGCAGACAGCGATAAACCTACCGCGCCGATGAGCTGGATGCAGCGATTGAAGCGCGTTTTCGCCTTCGACATCGAGACCTGCCCGGAGTGCGGCGGCAAGCTCCGGGTTATCGCCTGCCAAAAAGCCGGTTCTTTCGCCCCGTTCTTTCGCATTTCGTGCAAAATGACTGCTGATCAACAGGCTTTAAGGTCTGTCGCTACTTGCCGGAATTGGCGAATACCTGGGTTAAAATTCCTATCCGCGGTTCGGGGCGCTCATTCATCTGGTAACGGGTAATGGTATTCATGCAACGGCAACTGCAACCCGAGTTCATCCAGTAATGCCTGATTGGCGCTGGCGTATCGCTGTTCAAGTTCGTGTATCAGCCGGTCACCGAACAGCTGCCGGTTGCTTACAGCCGGTCCCGAGAGCGGGGTCTTGTTCAGTGCCTTGAGGCCGGCCTTGGGGATCCAGCGCGGCAGGATCGGCAGTAACACCAGCCGATTGCTGGTTTGCCAGCGCGTAAATGGCCCCAGCATACGTGACAGCAACAAGGTCAGCTTGCCCAGCGATTCATTGCGCGTGGAGTAGCCAAGTGTATCGGTATCGACATCTAACTGGAAGCGCTCGGCAAAATGGCGCACAAACGCCTTGCTG
>JAVVFH010000100.1:1757-11681 GCA_032250585.1 Lysobacterales bacterium | reverse complement strand
AGACTCTTCGCGCGTTGTCGCGCATCAGCTTGGCAAGCGGCCCGGGCCGGATTTCGAGCTTGCCGAGCTCGGCCACGGCCCGTTCCGGGTCGATCACCGGCCAGTCGGTGCCGAACATCACCTTGTCTTGGCCGTAGGTATTGAGGTAGTGCACGAACTGCGGCGGCCAGTACTTCGGTGCGTAGGCATCGCCGCCGATGTAGACGTTGGCGTGCTTCCACGCCATTGCGATCATCTCGTCTGTCCAGGGCACACCGATGTGGATACCGATGAGCTTCAGCTCGGGAAAGTCGATGGCGACCTGGTCGAGGCAGATCGGCCGTGCCACGCTGGGGTGGGCCTGGTCGCGGTTGTAGACCAGGTTCTGGCCGACCTGCATCATGACCGGGATGTCCAGTTCGCAGCACTTGGCATAGTAGGGATAGTATTTTGCGTGGTCCGGCGCCAGCGCGAACCAGTGGGGATACAGGTGGGCGCCGACGAAGCCGAGCTCGCGCACCGCATGTTCGAGTTCGCGAACGCCTTCCATGCCGCGGAACGGATCGATCCCAGCCAGCCCGGAAAACCGGTCGGGGCGAGCGCGGCAGTACTCGGCCACCTGTTCGTAGGGGATTTCCGCCGAACCGGCCATGCGCCGGTCGCCGGCGCGCACCGCAATCAACAGCGAACGTGCGATGCCGGCGCGGTCCATCTTCGCGGTGTAGTCTTCGAGGGATACGCCCTTGCGCATGGCCTCGGGCATGCGCACCTGCTCCATGAAGGTTTCGTCGAAACCGGTCTGGCCGTTTTCGATCTCCTGAGCCGTGAAGGGGTTGCAGACGATGTCGATGGCGTCGGTGATCTTGGGCATGGGTTCAGGCTTCCTCTGCGCTCAGCTCGGTTTCTCCCAGAATTTCGGCGTGGTCGAGCAGCCAGGCGAAGCTGCCATACCAGGCCCGATCGCCGGCCCGGGCATCGAGGCGGTCGATCCCTGAAGAGCTTGGGCAGGAGATGTCCAGCCAGCCCCGGCCCAGCCAGCATTCCTTGAGTCGAAAGTCCTTCAGCTGCACCCAGACAAGCTGGCGGATGGCGGGCCGCTTCGGGTCCGGGCTCGGGATGTGGCGCACGAACGCCCAGTCGGCGCCGAAGGGCAGATCCTCGATCGCGCCCTGCTCGCGGATCACGATGCCCAGGTCGAACAGAGTCCGGCCGTTCTTGACCAGGCTGCCGGCAACCTCGTTGGCCGTCTCGGTAAGGTGGCCAGCCTCCTCACACATCAGCTTGGGCATGCCGAACAGTTCGCGCCCGGCAAGCATGGCGGTGTCGGTCGAGGTCCAAATGTAGGGGAGGGTGACCGCGCTGCGACCCTGCCAAGTCACCTTCTGGAGGATGCCAGCTTCGTGGTAGGCCATGGAATGGGTCGGCTGGCAGTTGTCGGCGATGAAGGCGTACAGGGTGTTTCCGTCCGGTTCGAAGGGCGCCGGGGTGATGCGGGCCACCTCGCTGCTGTCGGCGGTGAACTCCACCATCACGGCCCTGAAGTCCAGCATGGGAAATGGCAGGCCGCCGAAGGGCGGGCTGTGCAGGGGCATCAGCAGATCGCGAGTGGTCTTGGAACTCATTTGATTCATGTCTCCTGTTCCAGGTCAACCCAGGTCAAGAGCAAGCGGAAGGCGCTCGGTGCGCAGGCATGCCTCGCGCAGTTTCACCCGCGCCGATTGGCCCAGCGCGTCGGGCGTCCACGGCGGGTTCCAGACCGGCCGCGCGCGCACGGCCTCGACGCCGTCGATGTCCGACAGGCGGTCGTGCACCTCGGCCAGCAGGTGGTGGGTGAAGGGACAGCCTGGCTCGGTCAGTGCAAGCTCAACTTCGGCACGCCCATCTTCGATGCGGACCTCCCGAACCAGCCCCAGGTCCAAGATGGAAAGCCTGAGGCCGGCGGCCTTCATGCAGGGATCCTGGATCCCTGCGAGTGCCCGCCTGACCCGGTCCACCGTATCCATCGCATGGGTGGTCATGATTCGGCCCCGTGGATCGCGCTCCAGGGCCTGCGGTAACCCTGCTTCCGGATGGTGGCAGAAAACCGATCGGAGGCAAGCTCCCGCTTTCTTTCGGCGATGTCGATGCCGTGAAGCCGGGCTAGGTTGCCGCCAAGGAACAGGGCACGAACTTCGTCGCTCAGCGGAATCGGCGATTCCGGCGGGAGCTCGAAGCCGGCGAAGGAGTCCAACACGATCTTCGGATGCGGGTTGACCGCCGCGGAGGCATAGATGATCTTCTCCGGACCGCCGTAGATCAGAAACTCATCGAGCATCCGGACTAGGATCGGCGGGTGCAGCATGCAGAACAGGGTCGACGCCTCTAGGGTGGCGTAGACGTTGGGGTGATTGGCAATCAGGAACTTGGTCTCGTCGATGAACATAAATCCGGCGTGGACGATCTGGAAGTTGAGTTCCGGAAACACGTTGGCTGCAGTCGAGATGTCGTCGACGCGCATGGAGTCGACCGAGACCGGGCCTAGGGGCAGGGCCTTGTGCACGGCGACGTTTTGCACACCGGCCTCAAGAATGCGTTCGAAGAAGGGAAACGCCAGTTGCTCGTCGTCCATGCGCCAGTAGTGGGTCCGCCCGTTTTCGTAGCGGGCCGGGTAGAACTTGATCCCGTCGCAGCCGGCTTCCAGATGTTCGACAAGGTCACGTTCGGCGCGCTCGGGCCAGCACAGGTTGATCCCGCCATACCACAGCACCCGGTCGGGAAAATCCCGTTTCAGCCGGGCGCACTTGTCGTGGGCGGCGAGGCCGTCGGCGTAGGCATCGTAGATAGGCAGGGAATGCACGCAGACCATGTCGGTGGGGCTTTCCAGCAGCATGGTTTCGATGAATTCCCCGGACTGCCATTCCCGCTCCCACTGCCCGCGGGAAAACGCGATGTCCGGCGGGTTGACGACGGGAAAGTAGCTGTACAGGGCCTCGTTGAAAAGCTCGCCGAAGCGCCCCTGCAGGTTCCCGCGGCTGAAGTTGTACGGGTGGCAGACACCGTCGAGGATGAACAGTTCATGCATGCCGGCATGTGCTCAGTTTCTGCCCGCCAAGCCGGGAATTGCCGCCAGCGCGTGCTTGAGATCAACGATGCTGGCGAACATCCAGCCCATGGACTTGAGCGCGTGCGCGTGTCGGTCGGGTTCGAATTCGGCAGTTGCATCGGCCACCACCCAGACGCGGAAGTCGCGCTGCATGGCATCACGCACGGTGGTTTCTACACAAACGTTGGTGGTCACGCCGCACACGATCAGGCCGTCGATATCTTTTGCCTTGAGCAGCTCTTCGAGCCGCGTGCCATAGAACGCGCTTGGGCGATTCTTGTCGATCACGACCTCGCCCTCGGCGGGATGGAGACCCTCGGCGATCTCCGCGTCGCGGCTGCCGGCTGCCAGCGACCCGGCTTCGGCCAGCGCCGGAAGAATGTAGCGGGTGACGATGCCGCCGTCGCTGTAGTCCGGCCGCCAGACATAGCGAGTGTGGAAGACAGGCAGCCCGGACCGGCGTGCGGCGCCCAGCAGCATTCTAACCCCGTCCACAGCGGGCAGAAGCCGGTCCACGTCGAGTCCCAGCTGGGCACAGGAGCCTTGTCCATGGAGGAACGCGTTCTGCATGTCCACCACCACGAGCGCGGTGCGGTCGGCGTCCAGGGGCATGGGCTGGGCGGTTTCGGTCATGAGGGTCGAAATTCCGGCCATGGCAGGCGCTAGTGATTGAAACCCCGCAGACGGTCCAGGTGGCCGGGTCAGCCACCTGAATCATCCGTGGACGGTCAAGGTCAGCGCGCGAGTTGTTCCAGACGCCGTACCGTGGCGTCGATGGGGCGTATCCCCTGGGGATTGAAGCGCCACTCCGGGGTGC
Organism: Lysobacterales bacterium; assembly: GCA_032250585.1. Classification (GTDB taxonomy): domain Bacteria; phylum Pseudomonadota; class Gammaproteobacteria; order Xanthomonadales; family SZUA-36; genus JAVVFH01. Next base: position 7,803 of record JAVVFH010000100.1, on the reverse strand, counting down.
TGACGAATATCGTGCCGTGCATGCGCTGGTAGTCCAGGACCATGCCTTGGAACGGGACGACGTGCTTGGTGCCGTCCTCACCGACGACGGACTTGTCCAGCCAGACGATCCACTTCCAGAACTCGCCAGCCTTGTCGTAGGCCTCGCCCATGTGAATCCACGGGGCGTTGACGTTGTAATAGACCATCTTTCGGCCGTAGGGATGCTCGTCCGGGGCCGGCGCTTCGATGACGAAGACCTCCCGGGGAGCCCACTTGGCCCTCGGGTTCCAGTTCGGCGGATTTTCGAGATCAACGGCCGGGTAGCGATCGGCCAGGTTGCTTTCCCCAGGGTAGGCAGCCCATCCTTCGGTCGGCGTCGGATGCAGGATCCATCGCCGGTCCACCACCCGATTCTGGTTATAACGGTTTGGATAGGTGTTCCAGATGTTGATGTCGTCGTTGAGCTGGTCGGTGGCCCCGATGGGATCCATCCAGGCCCCGCCGGACAAACGGCGTATCCGGCGCACCGCCGGCAGGTAGGCAAAGGCCCGTTCCGCCTCGTGCTCGCGCAGGAAGAACTCGAAGTAGGTACCGAGTCCGCGAATATCGCGCGGTGCCCGGGCGACGATCAGGGTGCGGTGGAGAATGTCCTCGCCGGGCTCGTTGATGTTCGGCTCGACACCTTCGCCGAAACGGCCCATGAACTTGTAGCGCAGCCACCACCAGTCCTGGGTGCGCTCCAGCCCCTTGTTGCCATCGATGAGCAGGTAGGTGAATGGGAACTCGGTCCAGTTGCCGTCCATCTGCGAGACCCAGAAGTTCCACAACAGCTTGTCCGCGGCGGCGTAGGGATCTTCCTGCCAGTCGATGCGATCAGGCGGAAACGGCATGCCCGCACCGCTCCAGTTCTCCAGCTGCCGGGTCTCGGGATTCAGGCGTGCCTCGCCTGCGTGCTTTTCGGTGAGTTCGAGGAGACTGGGGTCGATGTGGAATTGCTCGACGTGTCCCAGTTCGATTTCGAGGTTCCAGTTCTCGATCAGCCAGACATGCCGGTCGGTCAGCAGGTCGCGGATGGTATGGCCGTCAAAAGTGCGATCGAGCATCTGGTCGAGGTTGGATGCGTTGATCACGGTGCCTTCTTCCAGGTCTTGGGCCGCGAGTTGTCCCGCCGAGAAAAGCAAAGCGCCTGCGCAGAACGCGCAAAGAGCGATTTGAGCTGTCTTCCTGAGCATAAATCCTCCGTTCATGATTCGTCCCGATTTGAAATTTTGTTCTGGATGACGATGAGCAGTCGTGTGCCGCCGCCCTGCGCAATTCCTTTTCCAGCGGGTTCCAAGGCACGGTTCGCCATTTGACTATCTGACTCGATCTCCTGCTCCGCGTGCGACCATCCTGACGCATCGGCTCCAGACCAGTCGGTCCGGATCATGGCAAGCAACTCCTTAGAAGTCGTTTGAAGTTCGGCGCGGGTGGGCCACAGGCTCTCAGGTCTCGTGTCGAAGTTCACCGTTGCAGCAGCAATAGTCGTGCCAACCCTCCCGGAGGGACCGGCCCGGATCCGTCGATGAAAGGGTAAGTTGCTCAGTCTGAAAGAATTTGAACCAGATTCCAAGGGGCAGAAGCGGGCCCGGCCGACACCCGTAGAAGGGCCGGCCGTTTCCACGCCGTTACAGTGATGTTTCTATTCCGTGCGCATGGTTTCGCTGCCCGGATCGCCGTTTTCGGACCGCCGCTGCGAACGGACAAGGAGCCTTCGGATCCAGGTGGGGCGCGGTATCGGGCCGTGCAACGCACCGGCTTGCGCCCGTTTCATTGCTGGAACGGATTCTCGGCAGGCACGCTCCCTGGAATCTGTCGAACTCTTTAAGTTTCAGCATACTGGGCGCACCGGGGTGGCGCTGGCATGTCGTTTGCATCCGGCTTGGGCATTCCTGCAGCCCGTCCACCAGGGGAGCAAAAGGCCATGTCTACATCCGCCGAAAATCTCTTGCTAGCCCGCGCTCTGGCCGGCATCGTCGGTGCGCAAAACGTACTAACCGATCCGTCCGATCGGGACTATCACTCCAGGGATCTAAGCTACCTGCCCTACGAGGTCGCCGAGGCGGTGGTGCTTCCCGGCAGCACCGAGGAGCTCTCCCAAGTCGTGGCCGCGATCACCGGGGCCGGCTGCGCCGTGATCCCGCGCGGCGGCGGAATGTCCTACACCCGCGGCTACACACCGCCGTGCGCGGGCTGCGTGATCGTGGATAGCAAGCGCCTCGACCGGATCGTCGAGATCAACACCGAGGACATGTATGTCGTTGTTGAGGCGGGCTGTACCTGGAAGAAGCTGGTCGAGGCGCTCAAGCAAAAGGGCGTGCGCACGCCCTACTACGGTCCCTTGTCGGGCATGTATGCCACGGTCGGCGGGGCGATCTCGCAGAACAGCTTGTTTCTTGGCTCTGGCGACAATCACACGGTCGCCGAGAGCGTTCTCGGGCTCGAGGTCGTACTGGCCTGACGGCCGGGTGGTCCGCACCGGGTCCTGGGCGCACAAGCACGGCAGTCCCTTCTACCGCCATTTCGGACCCGACCTGGCCGGGATCTTCACCGCCGACACCGGCGCTTTCGGGGTCAAGGCCCGGGTGGTGCTGCGTCTGCTGCCCTGGCCCGGGTCGATTCTGACGGCATCCTTCGGCTACGATCGGCTCGAGGACATGCTGGCCGCCCAGATAGAATTGGCCAGGCTCGGCGTGACTGCCGAGTGTTACGGCTTCGACCCCTACTACAACAAGACCTTCGAAGACCGCGGCTTTTCCTTCAAACAGAGCCTGAAAACCCTGCTCGAAGTGGTGCGCTCGGGCAACAGCACGCTCGCTGGCCTACGCGACGCCGTGCGCGTGGCGTGCAGCGGCCGCAAGGTGCTGCGCGGCGTCAACTTTTCCCTACACCTGGTCTGCGAGGGCGCCAGCCGCCAGCTTGCCGCCGGCAAGCTGCGGATCGCCCGCCGGGTGTGCCTGGACAAGGGCGGGGTGGAGATCGACAACAGCCTGCCCACGGTGTTCAACGCTGCCCCCTTCGATGGGGTGAGCGCGGTGCTGCTCGGCGGCAACGGCGAGATCTGGCTTCCGGTACACGGCTTCATGCCACTGTCCCGGGCCCAGCAGGTGGGCGCAGCGGTGGAGGCGTTCTTCGAGGCCAACCGCTCCCTGATGGAAGAGCACGGTATTCGCACCTCGTATCTGACCTGCTTTTCGGGCAGCGAATTCGTCATCGAGCCGAGCTTCTACTGGTACGACGAGATCCAGCAGTTCCGGCTCGACCGGATCGAGCTCCAGTTCCGCGAGAAGTGGAAGGGGCGCTCACCCGAGCCCGAGAAACGCAAGGTCGCGCTCGGCCTGCGCGAGGAATTGCGCGATCTCATGGATTCCCACGGGTGCTGCCATCTCCAGCTTGCCCGCTTCTACCCGTACGGCGAGATGATGGCCAACGAGCCGCTCTGGCAACTGCTCAAGGATGTCAAGGCTCTGGTCGACGAACATGGCCGCATGAATCCAGGCGCACTCGGTCTGCCCGAGGAAGAGCGGTCATGAACAGAATCCGCAAGGGCTACGTCCACACCGGGAACGGCCAGGTCCACTACCGCCACCTGGCCGGCGCCGATTCCCGCGGCGAACCGATGGTATTCCTCCATCAAACCGCGAGCTCCTCGGCGATGTGGGAACGGGTGATGGAAAAGCTTGCCGGAAGCCGGGACCTGGTCGCGCCGGACACCCCTGGCTTTGGCGGATCCTACGACCCCGAAGAGGTGCCGGCGATCGGATACTACTGCGAGGTGCTGCTGGAGACCCTGGACGGACTGGGCATTGAGCACTTTCACTTGGTCGGCCACCATACCGGGGCATGCACTGCGGTGGAGATCGCCGCCGGCCATCCCGGCCGCGTGGCATCGCTGGCAATGATCGGACCGGTTCAGCTCACGCAGGTAGAGCGCGAGGAGTTCCGCAAGCACTTCTCAGAGCCCTTCGCGCCCACGCGCGACGGCACCTACCTCGGCCAGACCTGGGACTATCTGGCCGGGCTCGGCGCCGACGCATCGCTTGAGCTTCATCACCGGGAACTGACCGACACGGTGCGGGCCTGGCGCGGCCGGGTGCAGGCCTACAAGGCGGTCTGGGACCAGGATTTTCCCGCGCTGTTTGAAAGGGTGAGCTGTCCAGTTCTGCTGATGGTCGCCAACGACGATGTGCTCTGGCCGTACTTCGAGCGGGCCTGCCGGGCCCGGCCGGACGCGCACTCCCGGGTCATCCGGGGCGCCAACTTCGAACCGGATCTGGACCCGGAGGGCGTTGCTTCGGCGCTGGAGGAGTTCCTGGCGGCATGAATGCTCGTCGGTACGTAGCCCAAGTTTCCATAAGGAGACGTCCATGACCGACTGGAGCCGCATCGAGCAGTGGGACCGGGCCTACTACCTGCACAACGTGCAGGCCCAGGCCGAGTACGCTTTCACTGCGGTGGCCCGGGCCGAAGGCAATTACATCGAACTGGTCGACGGCACACGGCTGCTGGATTTCCAGAGCCAGCTGATTTCCGACAGCATGGGGCACCGCCATCCGGCGGTCGTCGAGGCGCTGGAAGAAGCCATGGGCCGCTACGGCCACGTGTTCTTCGGCATGGCCAACGAGTACCGCGCCCGCGCCGCGAAACTCATCATCGAGGACATCCTGGGCGGCGAGGACTGGGCTGGCCGGGTCCGGATCTTCGCCTCCGGGACCGAGGCGGCCGAGTCCGCGATGAACATGGCGCGGCTGTACACCAGCCGCTCGGTCATCCTGACTCAGGCCCATTCCTTTCACGGCTCCACCGTGGGCGCAACCTGGCTTAGGGGCTATCGCAACAGCCTCAACCCCGCCGACGACCTGGGGCGGGTCCGGGATGTGCCCGGCTTCCCCGCGCCGGGCTTCGTGCCGATCCCGGCACCGGAGGCGGCTGACTTTGAAGCCTCCGGGACCCTACCGTCGATCGCCGCAACCGAACAGATCATCGATGCCGTCGGCGCCGAGAACATCGCCGGGGTGATCACCGAACCGATGTTCGGGGCCGCCGGGCTGATGCCCCACGTCGACTATTACCCGGCCCTGCGCGAGCTCTCCCGGCGCAAGGGGTTTCTCTGGATCGACGACGAGGTGCTCTGCGGCTTCGGCCGCCTCGGTGAATGGTTCGGCTACCAGCTCAACCCGGGCATTTATCCTGACCTGATGGTGGTCGGAAAGGGCATCAACGGTTCGTTCCTGCCGGCCGGCGGCGTGGTCGCCGCCGGGAAGATCGCCGAGTATTTCGACCGCGCCCGCTTCTGGAGCGGGAGCACCTGGGACGGGCATCCGCTGGTCTGCGCCACCATCGTGGGCAACCTCGAGTACATGCTCGGGCACCATATTCTCACTCAGGCGCGCGAACTCGGCGCGTACCTCAAGCGCGGGCTAGACCGGCTAGCCAAACGGCACGCCTGCGTCGGACGGGTAGCCGGCGCCGGCATGTACTACGCCGTCGACCTGGTCAATGGCCGCGGCGAACCCATCATCCCTGAGGACCGCCACACCGGATTCACCGGTGACCTCTCCGGCCATCCCCACAATCTGGTGGCCGCCGAGTGCGCCGCCCAAGGCGTCCTTTTGGGTGGGTTCGTGCCTAATACCATCAAGGTCGGCCCGCCGTTCACGATCGAGCAAACCGAGATCGATCAGGGCCTAGCGGCCCTGGATCGTGCCCTTGAGGTGGTCGCGCGGAAGTGGTGCTGACCCGGCCGGCTCTCGATCGAACTTGGTGCTCGCGCCGCCGGGACCGCCGGCGCAGGGCTGACCTTGTTTGGAGCACCCTGTTTCAACCATGGAACAGGGGGCGGGGAGCCCTCCATCGCTGGAGGGTGAAGACGGTGGGATTTCAGGAGGTTCCGGCGCACCCTGCCGCTTGCACGAATCTTGCATGATCAACTCTGAACCGGCAAGCGACGGCTCTCCAGCCCGCCGTGCCTTCGCCAACCGAAAAGAGCTGATGGAGGCATTCACCGCCATGTCACGCAGAGCCAA
>JAVVFH010000100.1:0-1747 GCA_032250585.1 Lysobacterales bacterium | reverse complement strand
GAAGGCGCCCATACTTTTTCGAGAACCACGAAGTCGACATGCTGGTTTCCATGCTCATGGCGGTCGCTGGCGAACTCGCGGTGACCCGAGACCGGCTGGATACTCTCGAGCGCCTGATCGAAAAGCACGGCGTTCTCGATCGCGACGAGATCGAGTCGTTCGCCCCCGACGAGGACGTCCAGGCCCAGCGCGAAGTCTGGCGCGAGGAGTATCTGGAGCGCATCCTGAGAATCATCCACCACGAACTACAATCGCGTGAAAGCGGCGAGAGCGACGAAGGCTACGAACGCTTTGTCGAGGAAGTGACCCGGTCTTGAGGACCGCGCCGGCTCCGGTTGCCGAACCAGGCCAAACCATCTGAGGAGGAACACACGATGTCCCAAGTCCAACACGAAATCCTGCCCAAGCCCAGCCACGACGAGGCGGCGCGCCAGGAGTTCGTTCAGTCGTTCAAGGTTTACCTGGCCAACCGGGTTTCGCCCGGCAACCGTCAGACCTACGACGATCGCGTCCTGCCCGCTTTCCGGGAAAAGCACGGGCGGGATCCTGCGAACCGCTACGAGGTGCGCAAGGCCATGGCGCGGGATCGTTACTACCAGTTCTGGAGCTCGCTGCAGCGGACCAGCCAGGAGATGATGTGGGACTCGGTGTCCCACTCGGTGGACCGCCAGCTCGACGAACTGATCGAAAAGGCTCGCCGGGTGAATCAGGGCAAGCCGCTAGGCTCGCTCAAACTGGACCCGGGCATGGAACTGCCCCGCTATCACGCCGCTGTCGACATCCACTGCCAGCCCGGCGGCTATCACACTGAACTGAAGGAAGACGACGTGGCCGCGGGTGCCATCTACGACCGTGCTGTCTACATCTACACCATGGGCCGGGCCGGACCGCTCAATTCCGACATGGGCGATTCGGCGGTCAACTGGGTTCGCAACCAGTACCCGGACTTCAAGCCCGAGACGATTCTCGACATGGGTTGTACCGTGGGGCACAGCACACTACCCTGGGTGGACGCCTATTCGGAAGCAGAGGTCTACGGCATCGACGTGGCCGCGCCGGTGCTGCGCTATGCCCACGCCCGCGCCGAAGCTCTTGGCAAGCGCGTGCACTTCTTCCAGCAAAACGCCGAGAAGACGAACTTCGAGGATGAGAGCTTCGATCTGATCGTCTCGCAGATCCTGCTCCACGAGACCTCCGCGAAGGCGATCAGGAACATCGTTCGCGAATGCCACCGGCTGCTCAAGCCGGGCGGGCTGATGGTGCACCTGGAGACGCCTCCCTACGCGGCCATGGAGGATCCCTTCGACGAGTTCATCATGGACTGGGATACCTACAACAACAACGAGCCCTTCTGGGGCCCGTCCCACGACATCGACTACCACGACCTCGCCGCCGAAGCCGGTTTCGACCGCGACAAGGTGCTGCCCACGCTGGCGCCGAGTGCCCTGGCCGATGCCAAGGGCCGGACCGGCAAGTTTCAGTGCGGGGACTTTGCCGGCGCGGGCGAGTGGTTCCTGTTTACCGCGCGCAAATAGGTCAATGACGGCCGCGCCATTGAATGAAGGATTACGGAAATGAGCGAAGAGGAGATCAACATGTCGATGCTGGGTTCGCAGTGGAAAAAACAGCGGGTACTGGAACTGTTGGACGAGGCGCTCGTTCCCGGCGACGCGGAGCATGTGAAGTCCTGCCTGTCGGAAGATTGCGAGATCGTCTTTCCAGGCTTCAGGGCGGTCGGCCACGACGG